>NZ_JBJGZF010000014.1:0-123983 GCF_054050375.1 Geodermatophilus sp. SYSU D00879 | reverse complement strand
CCCCCCCCCCCCCCCCCCCCCCCCCCCCCCCCCCCCCCCCCCCCCCCCCCCCCCCCCCCCCCCCCCCCCCCGCCCCCCCCCCCCCCCCCCCCCCCCCCCCCCCCCCCCCCCCGGCGTTCAGAGGTCGGGATGTCCACAGGACCCCGGCGGCGGAGCACCCGTCTGGGTCAGGCTCCCGACCCGTGCACGAACTCGCCGCCCTCCTCCCCCACGGCGCCGCCCGGCGCGACCGGATCACCCTCGCCACGAGCTCGAGCAGCGTCAGCCGGTGGCTGACCCGCGGCGACGTCGTCCTGCTGCACCCCGGCGTGCTCGCCCTCGCCGAGCGGGTGGACGAGTGGCCGGTCCGGGCGCTGGCCGCGGTCCTGTGGACCCGTGGGCCGCTGAGTCACCTCTCCGCCCTGGGCGTGCACGGTCTGGCTCCCACGCCCACCGGACCCGTGCACGTCACCGTGCCGGCCGACCGCTGGCCGCGGGGATCGACCAGGGTAGTCGCGCACCGGACCACGCTGCCGATCCACCCGGTCAGGGTGTCCGGCCTGCCCGTGCTCGATGCCGCCCGCAGCCTCGTCGACGCGTGGAGCTGGGCCGCCAGCCCCCGCAACCCCCTGGCCGCCGTCGACGCCCCGGTCGTGCGCCAGGCGGTGATCGAGGCGGTCCGCACACGCGCGGTGTTCGTCGAGGACCTGCTGGCGCAGTCCACCGGGCAGCGGGTGCACGCCGGCCGGGCGGAGCTGACCGAACTGCTCGGTCTCGTCGCGGGCGGCTGCCAGAGCGAGCTCGAGGTGTTCGGGGTCCTGCACGTCCTGCGCGCCCCGGGCATCCCGCCGTTCGTCCAGCAACACCGAGTCGCGGTACCCGGTGGTCGCACCGTCGTCCTCGACGTCGCCTGGCCCGGGCTGCGGGTGGCCGTCGAGCTGGACGGCGCCGCCTTCCACGGCAGCCGGGAGCAGCGGGAGCGCGACCTGCGCCGCGACACGGCGCTCGCGGGGCTCGGCTGGGTCGTGCTCCGCTTCAGCTACCGGCGGCTGACCACGGACCCGTACGGCTGCCGGCGCGAGATCGAGGCCGTCCTGCGACGGCGACTCGCAACCCTCTGAACGCCGGTGGCCCAGAACTCGACGAGTCCTGGGCCACCGGGGTACGACGCTGTCGCGGTCTTACGCGCTCTTCTCGCGGCGCTCGCGGGAGGGCTTGCGCGGCACGATCGTCGGGTTGACGTGCTCCAGCACGACCTCCTTGGTGATCACCACGGAGGCGACGTCCTCGCGGCTGGGCACCTCGTACATCACCGACTGCAGCACCTCCTCCATGATCGCCCGGAGCCCGCGGGCGCCGGTGCCGCGGAGGATGGCCTGGTCGGCGATCGCCTCGAGGGCGTCGTCGGTGAACTCCAGCTCCACGCCGTCGAGCTCGAACAGCCGCCGGTACTGGCGCACCAGGGCGTTCTTCGGCTCGGTGAGGATCTGGATCAGCGCGTCCCGGTCGAGGGCCTGCACGCTGGTGATCACCGGGAGCCGGCCGATGAACTCGGGGATCATCCCGAACTTCAGCAGGTCCTCGGGCATGACCTCGGCGAAGGCGTTGGCCTCCTCGATCTCCTTCTTGCCGCGGATCTCCGCGCCGAAGCCGATCCCCTGCTTGCCGACCCGCTGCTCGATGACCTTCTCCAGGCCGGCGAACGCGCCGCCCACGATGAACAGCACGTTCGTCGTGTCGATCTGGATGAACTCCTGGTGCGGGTGCTTGCGGCCGCCCTGCGGGGGCACCGACGCCGTCGTGCCCTCGAGGATCTTCAGCAGCGCCTGCTGCACGCCCTCGCCGGAGACGTCGCGGGTGATCGACGGGTTCTCGCTCTTGCGGGCGATCTTGTCGACCTCGTCGATGTAGATGATCCCGGTCTCGGCCCGCTTGACGTCGTAGTCCGCGGCCTGGATGAGCTTGAGCAGGATGTTCTCGACGTCCTCGCCGACGTAGCCGGCCTCGGTCAGCGCCGTGGCGTCGGCGATCGCGAACGGGACGTTGAGCATCCGGGCCAGGGTCTGCGCGAGGTGCGTCTTGCCGCAGCCGGTGGGGCCCATCAGCAGGATGTTGGACTTGGCGAGCTCGACCGAGTCGTCCCGGCTGGAGCGCTCACCGCCGGCCTGCACCCGCTTGTAGTGGTTGTAGACCGCGACGGCGAGGGTGCGCTTGGCCTTCTCCTGGCCGATGACGTACTGCTCGAGGAAGTCGTGGATCTCGCGGGGCTTCGGCAGCTCGTCGAACTTCAGGTCCGACGACTCCGAGAGCTCCTCCTCGATGATCTCGTTGCAGAGGTCGATGCACTCGTCGCAGATGTAGACGCCGGGGCCCGCGATGAGCTTCTTGACCTGCTTCTGGCTCTTCCCGCAGAACGAGCACTTGAGCAGGTCACCGCTCTCACCGATTCGTGCCACCTGGTGACCTCCACCTCAGGGGGTTGGCAGGCCCCGGGGGTGCGGACCTGCGGATCGTGTGTCGCTTGCTGCCCGTGCTCGGTCCCGCGGGAGCGGGTGCCGCGAGGGTGTCCTCCCGGCGCTGCCGGCCGGGGATCGGGCGCTCGCCGACGGTACCTGTCGCCGCCGACGCCGCGGGGGTTCGACGCCCCGGTGCGCCGGGGGCGTCCGACTCGCGCGTCACTCCCGGCACTGCACCCCGAACGGTACGGGCCGAGAGCGCGACACGCGCGGACTCGACCCGTACCGATCGGGCGATCACGGCGATCAGACCGGCAGTGCGTTGAGCTTGCGGCTCTGGATGACCTGGTCGACGATCCCGTACTCCTTGGCCTCGGGGGCCGTCAGGATCTTGTCGCGGTCGATGTCGGCGCGGACCTGCTCCACCGAGCGGCCGGTGTGCCGGGCCAGGATCTCCTCCATCTGGGCCCGCACCCGGGCGATCTCGGCGGCGTGGATCTCGAGGTCCGAGACCTGGCCGCCGGCCTCGCCGGAGGGCTGGTGGATCAGCACGCGCGAGTACGGCAGCGCCAGCCGCTTGCCCGGGGTGCCGGCCGCGAGCAGGACGGCGGCGGCCGAGGCGGCCTGGCCCATGCAGACGGTCTGGATGTCCGGGCGGACGAACATCATCGTGTCGTAGATGGCCATCAGCGACGTGAACGAGCCACCGGGCGAGTTGATGTAGATCGTGATGTCGCGGTCGGGGTCGGCCGACTCCAGCGTGATCAGCTGGGCCATCACGTCGTTGGCCGACGCGTCGTCGATCTGCACCCCGAGGAAGATGATCCGCTCCTCGAAGAGCTTGTTGTACGGGTTGCTCTCCTTCATGCCGTAGCTGGTCCGCTCCACGAAGGAGGGCAGCACGTACCGGCTGGAGGGCAGCTGGAAGTCGCTCATCGTCTGTCAGTCCTCGCTGCTCAGTTGTCGGAGACCGGGTTGGCGCTGTCGGTCATCGCGGCGCGGCTGACGACGTGGTCGACGAAGCCGTACTCGAGGGCCTCCTGCGCGGTGAACCAGCGGTCGCGGTCGGAGTCCCGCTCGATCTGCTCGATGGACTGGCCGGTGTGGAACGACTGCAGCTCGTTGAGCTCGCGCTTGGTGCGGCGGAACAGGTCGGCCTGGATGGCGATGTCCGCGGCGGTGCCGCCGACGCCGGCCGAGGGCTGGTGCATCATGATCCGCGCGTGCGGCAGGGCGTAGCGCTTGCCCTTGGTGCCCGCGGTCAGCAGGAACTGGCCCATCGAGGCGGCCAGGCCCATGCCGTAGGTGGCGACGTCGCAGTCGATGAACTGCATCGTGTCGTAGATGGCCATGCCGGCGCTGACCGAGCCGCCCGGCGAGTTGATGTACAGGTGGATGTCCTGCTTGGGGTCCTCGGCGGACAGCAGCAGCATCTGCGCGGCCAGCTGGTTGGCGATGACGTCGTCGACCTGGGTGCCCAGGAAGATGATGCGCTCGCGCAGCAGGCGCTCGTAGACCGAGTCGTTGAGGTTCATCCCCCCGGCGCCACCCCGCATGAGCGGGCTGTTCGCCGGGTTCGGGTGGGTGCTCACGGGTGGTGTGACCTCCGTTGGCGGTGGATCGAGTCGGTCTCGGTGGGCGGGAGGCGGGGCCGGCGGCCCTGGCGGGCCGTACCCCCGGCGTCCGCCCCGAGTCACGTCGACCCTAACGCGCACCCCTTGGCCGGGAGTCCCGGCGCGGGGGCCTGTTCGCCGACGGCGCAGCGCGCCCCCGGGAAGACGACGGACGCCGCCCTCCCCCGCGTGCGCGGGGCAGGACGGCGTCCGGAGGGAGCGGTCGGGCGTCAGCCCTTGGCGACGTCCCCGCTGTCCTCGGTGGCACCCTCGGTCGCCTCGACGGCGGCCGCGTCGGCGACCTCGGCGTCGGGGGCCTCGTCGGCCTCCTCGACGGCGGTGTCGTCAGCGGCGGTGTCGTCAGCCGTGGGGGCGGCCTCGGCGGCGCGCACCGTCTGCGGGCGGGCGGCCTCGAGGTCGACGACGTTGCCCGAGGCGTCGGTGATCGTCGTCTGCTCGAGCAGCTGGGCCAGCGCCTTGGTGCGGCGCACGTCGGCGACGAACTCGGCGATGTTGCCGCTCTGCTGGAGCTGCTGGGCGTACTGCTCCGGGCTCATCCGGTTGCGCGAGGCCTGCGCCATGATCTGCGCCGACAGGTCGTCGTTGTCGACGGTGATCTCGCGGGCGTCGGCGATCGCGTCGAGGACGAACTGGGTGCGGACCGCCTCCTCGATGTTCTTCCGCTGCTCGGCGTCGTAGGCCTCGCGGTTCTCGCTGCCCGACATGGACAGGAAGGTGTCCCAGTCCATGCCGGCGCCGGTGAGCTCGTTGGTCAGCGCGTTGTTGCGGAACTCCAGCTCGCGGTCGACCAGGCCCTCGGGGATCGGGACCTCGGTGACCTCGAGCAGGTGCTCGACCAGCTTGTCGCGGGCCTGCGCGCCCTGCTGCATCACCTTCACCCGCGACAGCCGGGTGCGGACGTCGTCGCGCAGCTCCTCGAGGGTGTCGAACTCGCTGGCGGTGGAGGCGAACTCGTCGTCGAGCTCGGGCAGCTCCTTGGCCTTGACCGAGCGGACGGTGACGGTGACCTGCGCCTGCTCGCCGGCGTGCGGGCCCTGCTGCAGCGGGGTCTCGAAGGTGGCCGACTGGTCGGCGGACAGCCCGCGGACGGCGTCGTCGAGGCCCTCCATGAGGGAGCCGGAGCCGACCTCGTAGGACATGCCGCTGGTGGTGCCGTCCTCGAGCACCTCGTCGCCGACGCGGGCCTCGAGGTCGATGGAGACGTAGTCGCCGTCCTGGGCGGCGCGCTCGACGCCGGTCAGCATGGCGAAGCGCTCGCGCATGACCGAGACCTGCTGGTCGATCTCCTCGTCGGTGACCTCGACGTCGTCGACGGTGACGTTGAGGTCGTCGAGGGCCGGCAGCTCGATCTTCGGCGCGACGTCGACCTCGGCGGTGAACGCCAGGGTGTCGTTGTCGTCGAGGCGGGTGACCTCGATGTCGGGCTGGCCGATGACGCGGACCTGGTTGTCGCGGACGACCTCGGAGTAGACCTCCGGGATGGCGTGCTGGACGACCTGCTCGAGGACGACCGGGCGGCCGATGCGCTGGTCGAGGATGCGGTTGGGCACCTTGCCCGGGCGGAACCCGGGGACGCGCACCTGCCGCTTGAGCTCCTTGTAGACCTCGCCGAAGGCGTGGTCCAGGTCTCCCCACGGCACCTCGATCGCCATCCGGACCCGCGTGGGGCCCAGTTCCTCGATGGTGCTCTTCACAGCGGCAGTGCTCCTCGGTACGACGGAAGGGGACGCCGGGACCGGCGCCGGGTCGACCCCCGAGTCTAGAGACGCCGGGGGCGGGGTCGGGGTGGCGGGATTCGAACCCACGGCCCCCCGCTCCCAAAGCGGGTGCGCTACCAAGCTGCGCCACACCCCGTGGCGGCTGCGAGTCTAGGCGGGCACCGGTGGACGGCGTGCCGCCCACGGGGCCGCCTCCTCCAGCGCGGCGGCGACGCGCACGAGCAGGTCCTCCCGCCCGGCGCCCGCGACCAGCTGCACGCCGACCGGCAGCCCGGCGTCGGTGGTGTGCAGCGGCAGGCTGACCGCCGGCTGGCCGGTGACGTTGGCCTGGGCGGTGTACGGGATGAACGCCCCGATCCGGCGGCCCTCCTCGCGCGGGCCCGCGGCGGTGAACCAGCCGAGCTCCGGCGGGGGCGCGCCCACGGTCGGGGTGACCAGCAGGTCGAAGCCCTGCCCGCCGTCCGCGGTCGGCGTCCAGAAGCGGGCCGCGCGGCGGCACCAGGAGCCCAGCCAGGCGCGGGCGGCGAGGTACTCGGCCGCGGTGGCGCGGTGGCCGGCGGCCCGGTAGTGGGCGTTGCGCGGCTCGAGCTCGTCGTCGGTGATCTCCCGGCCGAGGACCCGCTCGAGGTCGGCGAGCATGCGGGCGGTGTCGGCGGCGATGGTGGCGTTGAAGTGCCGGGAGAAGCCGTCGTCGAAGAAGGCGGCGGGCGCGGCGGGCTCGACGTCGCAGCCGAGGTCCTCCAGCAGCCGGCCGCCGCGGGCGACGGCGGCCCGGCACTCGGGGCTGTCGAGCCAGCGCTCGTGCGGCGGGGCGTCGACCAGGCCGACCCGCAGCCGGCCGACCGGGGCGCCGACCTCCTCGACCAGCGGGCGCGGCAGCGGCGGCGCGGCGTAGGGGTCGCCGGGCATCGGCCCGCCGATCGCGTCGAGGACGGCGGCGGTGTCGCGGACGCTGCGGGTGACGACGCCGTCGATGGTGGCGCCGGCCCAGCCCTCGCCGACGTCGGGGCCCTGGCTGACCCGCGCCCGGCTGGGCTTGAGCCCGACCAGCCCGCACTCGCTGGCGGGGACGCGGATCGACCCGCCGCCGTCGCTGGCGTGCGCGACCGGCACGTAGCCCGCCGCCACGGCCGCGGCCGACCCGCCGCTGGAGCCGCCGGTGGAGCGGGTGGGGTCCCAGGGGTTGCGGGCCGGGGCGTTGGCGGCGGGCTCGGTGGTGACCGTCGTGCCGAGCTCGGGGACGTTGGTGCGGCCGAGGACGACGAACCCGGCGGCGCGGAAGGCCTCGGCCAGGTGGCTGTCGCGGCGCCAGCGCACCTGCGCGTCGCGCAGCGGGGCCAGGCCGTAGCAGGTCTCCTCCCCCGCCATGTGCGCGCCCATGTCCTTGAGGAGCAGCGGCACGCCGCGGAACGGGCCGTCGGGCAGCGTGCCGGCGACCTCGGCGCGGGCGGCGTCGAACCGCTCCCGGATGACGGCGGTGAACTGCGCGTTCGTCGCCTCGATCCGGGCGATGGCGGCCTCGACGAGCTCGGCGGGACTCACCTCCCCGCGACGCACGAGGTCGGCCTGCGCGGTGGCGTCCAGCTCTGTGGGCTCGGTCACGCCCGGACGGTATCGACCTGGCCCGCTACGCTGGTCGGGCACCTCGCGGGTGTAGCTCAATGGCAGAGCCCCAGCCTTCCAAGCTGGCCATGCGGGTTCGATTCCCGTCACCCGCTCCACGCACGACCGCAGGTCAACCGGCCTGTCAGGCCTTCTGGAGAAGCTCTGGAGGACTCTCCGGAGGGTCCGTTCGAACCTTTCAGGGCCCCTGTTCTCCGCTGCGTGGGTCATGCACGGGTCACGTCGGGCAGCCCTACGAGGCCTGGTGGAGCCCGTCCACCCCTCCTCGTGACCGGGAACTGGTCACGAGGTGAACTCGAGGCCGTGCCGCCCGGCGACTCGCCGGGCGGTCTCCTCCACCGGCAGCGCGAGCCGCTCGGCCGCCACCCAGCGGTGGATCACGACGGCGTGAGCGGCCCACCGCCACAACGGGGTCTGCCACCAGCCGGCGTCGCCGAGTAGCCCGGCCCGTGGTCCCGCCGCGACTGCACGCTGCTCGCGATCGCGGGCGTCCCGGACGGCCGCCAGGCGGGGCACGAGTCCGGTTCTCTGCAGGTCAGGCGGACGGTAGACCGCGGTCGCCGCCGTTGATCGTCGTCGTGACGAGACCCGCGAGGAGATCGTGGAGGACGGTGAGCACGGACTGCTCGCCGCCGAGGTCGTACCTGTCGGCCAGCTCCCGAGGGTCGTGGTAGGCGAGGTGCGTGCTCCCGGACTCCGACCACACCAGCAGGCGTAGTGGCAGGTCCACACCGGCACGCGGATCGGCCTGCATGAGCGCCGTGCCGACCGCGGGGTTGCCGAAGATCAGCAGCACTTCGTCCTGCAGCTGGAGGCCGGCCTCCACCGCGCCTGCGGCGTGGTCGATCGTCGCGAAGAGCGGCACCCGGCGTGCGTGGAGTGCGGCGGTGATCAGCGCGACGGTGGACTTCACGTCACCGGGTACCGCCACCACGACCAGCGCATCGGTCATCGCCACCTCCGAGTTCGGACGAGCCGGTGGAACCGGTCGCCGACGATGCGAGCGGTCCGGGCGTTGCCGGTCGTCGACTGTCCCGGACCCACCGGACCGGGACCCGGACCCGGCCGAGCGTCGGGTCGCGACACCGACCGGCATCCGGGACGTCAGTTCCCTGAGCGGCGTGTCCGGGCAGCGCCGCGGTGTCGGTTCGGGCGTCGGGCTGCCCGCGACCGGCGGTCAGTCCTGCTCGAGCAGACGGTCGGCCGGTCCGGAGCACCATCAGCCGGCGAAGGTCGCCAAGGGCTGTCCCACCTCGACGACGTAGGTGGACAGCATCCGTCCCGTGCCCCGGCCGATGTCGCGGGCGTTGTGTGGAGTCCGCGGAGGGATGAGGAAGCCGTCGCCGGCCTGCAGGGTCACCGTGTCGGCGTCCCTGATCTGCATCTCCACCGTCCCGGCGAGGATGTAGCCCACCTCCTCGCCGGGGTGGGTGTGCCAGCCCGATTCCACGCCCACCGGGATCTCGGTGAGCACCTGCACGATCTCCCGCCCGGGGATGGACGAGGGGCCGCGCTGCACCTCGGTGCGCCGGAGGTGGGCGGCCAGGTCGTCCGGTACCGACATGAGGGGCGGCCCGGGATCGGACACGGCTCAGACCCCTGCCGGGGCGCGGCCGGCGACACGGTGGCCCACGGCCTCCATCGCCTGCAGGACCGCGTCGATCACCGGCTGCGGCTTGGTGACGAAGGCGACGTGCGAGCCCTCCACCTCGCTGATGGTCATGCCGGCACGCTGGGCCATGTTCCGGACGACGTCGCTGCCCGCGGCCTTGTCGCCGGTCGGGATGACCGCCCAGCACGGCAGGGCTCTCCAGGCCGGCGCACGGGTCGACTCGGTGAACCCCCGCATGGCCACCGGCCGCTGGGTGGCGGCCATCAACGCGCTGTCCGCGAGCGGCACGTCGGCGGCGAAGGCGTCGTGGAACTTCTCCGGATCGATGGCGACCTCGACCTCGGTCTCGCTCCCCTGACCGGTGGGGTACCGGAGTTGGACGAGAGCGCTGTTGAGGACGCTGTCGACGGAACCGTTCTCGATCTCCGCGAGCGTCTCCCCCTCGTCCGGGGCGAAGGCGGCGACGTAGACCAGAGCGACCACGTTGCCCGGTCGCGTCCCGGCGTTGGTGAGGACCGCCCCGCCGTAGGAGTGGCCGACGGCGATCACCGGGCCGGGGATCTGCCCGAGCGCACTGGCGACGTAGGCGGCGTCGTGAGCGAGGCCGCGCAACGGGTTGGAGATCGCCTGGGCCCGCACCCCGGCGGCCGCGAGGCCGGCGATGACGCCGTTCCAGCCGGAGCTGTCGGCGAAGGCGCCGTGTACGAGGGCGACGGTGGGGGCGGCGGTGGTGTCGGTCATGACGATCCCTCCCGATGTGGCGGTTGACGAAGCCCGGTGCCGGGACGAGCGGCCACCACCACGGCGGTCGTGGGCGGCGGTCACAGGTGATGGCCCGACAGCGGGGCGGAGCCACCTGATTCGGCGGCCGGTCCCAGGCGTCGGCGGTCAGCGGCCCGCCGTGACCGGGACGACCGGCTGCCCTGGTCCTCGTCGACGACGTCCACGCCCGCCTCGGTGATGACGGCCGCCACCGCTCCTCCCGACCCTCGGCTGCCGCGATGCCCGCGTCCGGCCCGGACCTCTCGCGGTAGGACCCTCGTCGCCGTGGTGCGGCCGGAGCAACGGTCAACTGACCTGCGGTGCGGTCGGGTCAGGCGCTCGGCTCGGCACGCCGGGGGTCCGGGACGAGACGGCTGACTCGGTCGAGAACTACCTCACCGCGTGGAACTCCCGGATGGCGGCCAGGACCTCCTGCGGACGTTCCTCGACCAGGAAGTGGCCACAGTCCAGGGCGCGTCCGGACACGTCGGCGGCCCAGTCGCGCCAGATGGCGAGGGTGTCGTACCAGGCCGCCAGGGCTCCCTGGCCGGCCCACAGGACCTGGGTCGGGCAGGTGATCCGGTGGCCCGCCGCGTGGTCCTCGTCGTCCCACTGCCGATCACACGTCGCCGCGGCGCGGTAGTCCTCGCACATCGCCCGGATCGCGGCCGGGTCGCGAGCACACCGGACGTAGTCCGCCACCGCCGCCGGCGGGAACCGGCGGATGGCACCGCCGAACTCGGCGTCGAAGAGGAAGAACTCGGGGTCGGCGCCGATGAGCTGCTCCGGGAGGGGGTGCGGCTGGGCGAGGAAGGCCCAGTGCCAGTAGCCGAGGGCGAAGCGGGCATCGGCGCGTGCCCAGACCTCGCCGGTCGGGATCACGTCCATCACGGTGAGCCGGCGAACCGCCTCGGGATGGTCGAGCGCCATCCGGTAGGCGACCCGGCCCCCGCGGTCGTGTCCGGCGACGTCGAAACGGTCGAACCCGAGCCGGTGCATCAGGTCGATGCAGTCCTCGGCCATGGCCCGCTTGCCGTAGTTCTCGTGGCCGGGGACCGCTGCCGGCTTGGAGCTGTCCCCGTACCCGCGCAGGTCGGGGGCGACCACCGTGAAGTCCTCGGCCAGCTCACCGGCCACCAGGCCCCAGGCCAGGTGGGTCTCGGGGTAGCCGTGCAGGAGCAGCATCGGCGGCCCCGACCCGCCGGCCCGGACCCGCAGCGACACCTCGCCCACGGTCACCTGCGACACGGTCAGCTCGTCGAACGACGCGGGCAGCGTCGTTCCGCTCGTGGTCCCGGCGGGCACGGACATCGGTCTCTCCTGGGGCATCCGGTAGCCGGCGCAGTCTGGCGGCGCTGAGGTCCCCGGCGCACGAGTCACCCGACTCGTCCTGGCGACGCGGCTGTGGCTGGTCGCCGGCCGGTGCCCTGGGAGAGACTCTCGTCGCCGCCGGTCCCGTCGACCGGAGCCGCGTCGTCCCGCGCTGACCGGCGCCCAGCCGAGAGGACGTCCGATGGAGGACACATCCGTCCTCGGCGACAGCGAGCACGCCGACCTGGTCGGGCGGATGGCGGAGCTGCAGCTCCTCGGGACCTTCCTCAGTCGGGCTGCCCACCACGGGGACGCGCTGCTCCTGAGCGGAGGACCGGGGGTCGGCAAGACCGTGCTCCTCGACGCCGCCGGCCAGGCGGCCGTCGGCTCGGGGATGCGGGTCCTGCGAGCGGCCGGGGTCGAGTTCGAGGCCGAGGTCAGCTTCGCCGGGCTCCACCAACTGTTCCTCCCCCTGCACGACCAGGTGCAGGCGCTCCCGCGGCCACAGCAGGAGGCACTGTCGGTCGCTCTCGGCACGGGCACCGGTCGTACAGGCGGCCGGCTCGTGATCTCCGCCGCCGCGCTCGCCCTGCTCCGCCACCTCGCGGAGGAGCAACCGGTCCTGGTGGTCGTCGACGACGTGCAGTGGGTGGACCGCTCGACTGCGCGGGTCCTCGGGTTCGTCGCCCGCCGTCTGGGAGGCAGCCGCGTCGGCTTCCTCGCCGCGGTACGGAGCGAGACCGACTCCTCCCTGCTGCACGCCGGCCTGCCGGAGCACGAGGTACCTCCCCTCGACGAGCTCGCGGCGACGCAGCTGCTGGCCAGCCGGTTCCCGGATCTCGCCGCGCCGGTCCGCCGGCACGTCATCGCGGCGGCGCAGGGGAACCCGCTCGCCCTCCTCGAGCTGCCGGCGACGATGACGGAGGACCAGCGCGTCGCGCGGAACCCCTTGCCGCCCGTCCTCCCGCTGACCGGTCAGCTCCAGAGGCTGTTCGCCCGCCGGCTGCGCACGCTGCCGTCAGCCACCCGCAGGCTGCTCCTGCTGACCGCCCTGGACGGGACCGGGGACCTCCGGGCGCTGCGTGCGGGCTCCTCCGGTGACAGCTGGCTGGACGACCTGGCGCCCGCCGAGCGGGACGGGCTGGTCCGAGTCGACTCGACCACCAACCGGGTGGCCCTCCGGCATCCCCTGATCGGCGCGGCCGCGGTGGAGCTGGCCACCACCGGCGAGCGCCGGCGGACCCATGCCCTCCTCGCCGACCTGCACGCCGACGACCCGGAACGTTGCGCCTGGCACCTGGCCGAGGCCGCGGGCGGCCCGGACGAGTCGACGGCCGCGCTGCTCGAGGTGGCCGCCTCCCGGGCCCTGCACAAGGGTGACGTCGTCCGGGCCGTGCACGCCCGGCTCCGCGCCGCGGAGCTCAGCCCCCGTGGCGCGGACCGTGCGCGCCGGCTGGCCGCAGCCGCCTATCTCGGTGCCGACACAGCAGGGAAGTTGGACAGCGTCCCCCGCCTGCTCGGTGAGGCCCGGCGCGCCGACCCGGACAGTGCGGAGCCCCTCGAGGTCACGGTGGCCGCCGCCTACCACCTCCTCAACGGGGAGGGTGACGTCGACACCGCGCACGCCATGCTCTCCCGGGTGATCGAGGACGCCGTGGAGCAGGGGCGCACCGGCCCGGCGGTCGACGAGGCGCTGCACAGCCTGATGCTGGTCTGCCACTTCAGCGGACGGGACGAGCCCTGGCGCCCGTTCGACTCGGCGGTGACCCGGCTGGGGCCCGGGGTCTCACCGGTCCTGACGGTGTCGAGCAACCTGTACGGCGCTCCCGCCGTCCGCGCGACGTCGAGCGAGCTGGACCGGCTGGACCGGCTCATCGCCACGCTCGGCGCCGAGGTCGACCCCACCCGGATCGTGCGGGTCGCCATCGCGGCCTTCTACGTCGATCGCGTGTCGGCCTGCCGCTCGGCGCTGTCGAGGGTCGTCCGGGACGGGCGCGACGGCGGGGCCGCCACGTCCGCCGTCCAGGCGCTGATGATGCTCTGCCACGACGCCTTCCGCGGGGGACGGTGGGACGAGGCGGCGCGGATGGCCGACGAGGGCATCGCCTGGAGCGAGCTGCTGGGGTACCAGCTGATCTCCCTGCCCGGCGTCTACTGCCGCGCGCTGCTCGCCGCGGCCCGTGGCGGCGACGAGGCCACCGGGTCGCTGACCGAGGAGCTCGTGGCCTGGGCGGCGCCCCGGGGCGCGACGGTGCTCGAGCACTTCGCCAACCGGGTCAGGGCCCTGGCCGCCCTCGGTCGAGGCGACTACGAGGAGGCCTACCGTCGAACGACCGCCATCAGCCCTCCGGGCCTCCTGGCGCCTCACGTCCCGGTCGCCATGTGGGTCGCCAAGGACCTGGTGGAGGCGGCGGTCCGCACCGGGCGTTCCGCGGAGGCTGCGGCACACGTCACCGCCATGCAGCGGTCCGAGGTCTTCCGGCTCCGCCCGCGCTTGGCCCTGCTCGCCTCAGGGTCAGCGGCGCTCGCGGCCTCCGGTGAGGACGCCGGCGATCTCTACCGCGCGGCCCTGGGCGTCCGCGGCGCCGAGGCGTTCCCGTTCGAACGGGCACGCGTGCAACTGGCCTACGGCGAACACCTGCGGCGGACCCGGGCGACGTCGGCGGCCCGACTCCAGCTGACCGCTGCTCGGGAGCAGTTCGAGAGCCTGGGCGCGCACCCCTGGATCACTCGTGCGGACCAGGAGTTGCGTGCCAGCGGTCTGACGCACGGTGCCCGCACCGAGTCATCCGCGGTGGCGACGCTGACACCACAGGAGCACCAGATCGCCTCGCTGGCCGCTTCCGGGCTGACCAACAAGCAGATCGGAAGCCGTCTCCACCTGTCCCCCCGCACGGTCTCCGGCCACCTGTACCGGATCTTCCCCAAGCTCGGCATATCGACGCGCGCAGCCCTGCGCGACGCGTTGACCCGGACATCCCCTGCACCACCGCCGGTGGCGGCTGACCCGGGGCCGGCTGCGCGATCCGGACGACACCCACGGTGACCTGCACATGGTCCTCGCTCTGGTCGGCTTCGACCGGGTCACCTCGCCCCGGCCCCTCTGTCGGCACTGGAGACCGCCACGAGCAGGTGCCACACACTCGTGCACTCCGGGGCCAACGACTCGTTGTGACGAGCGCACCGAGGTAGCGCCGGCGAGCCGATGAGGCTTGGCACCGCAGGGGGCAGACGCCCTTCGTCGCCATCGCCGACGCCCCCGCGGCCGGATGCACGACGTGCGCCCCTCGTGATCGTGAACAGCTCCCCTGGAGGAGCGCCCGTCGGGTCGTGCGACACGGGGGAAGGGCGGCCGGTCAGCGCCGTCCGTGTTGCCGTCTCAACGCGCTCAGGACCGTCTCGGTCACGAGTCGTTCGACCTCTCGTGCGGCGAGTCGTCCGAGCCGGACGCCGTCGGCACCGCCGACGAGCAACCACGTCACCATGATGACGACCCACTCGGCACCGAGGTCGACGCGGAACACGCCGTCCTCCTGGCCGCGGCGGACCAGTGCGCGCAGTTGTTCGTCGCTGTCGCGCACCAGGGTGAGGAGTTCCTTCTCCACCAGGTCGTCCAGCGGCTGGGACGTCAGCAGCCCGAAACGGACTCCCAGTGGCGCCAGGGCGGCGATGAGCCGACGCAGGGCGTCATCCGGCGGACCTTCCTCGAGCCGGGCGGCGTCCGTGGCCGCGACGTAGGCCTCGGCGGCCGCGCGCGCCACCGCTGAGACCAGCACCTGCCGGTTCGGATACCGCCGGAACAGGGTCGCCCGGCTGATGCCCGCAGCTGCGGCGATCTCCTCCATGGACGCGGTCGGCGCCGCCGACAGGACCTCGGCCGCGCGAGACAGGAGCGCATCCTCGGGCACACCGACACCCTACCGGCTTGAGACTCAAACGTCGCACATGAGATATCATCGTCTCGTGGCTCTCCGGGTGACGCGATGACTCCAGCGCTGCTGCTCGGCATCGCCGGGTTGGCGGCACTCGACTCGTTGAACCCGGCCACGATCGCCGGCGTCGCCCTGATCCTGCTGGCGCCTCTGCAGCGCCGGCTCGCCACCGCGCTGGCGTACGTGGCCGGGGCGTACCTGACCGTCCTCGCCATCGGGGTCGCCGTGTACGCCGGCGCGGACCTGGCCGCCGAGGTGGTCACCGGCGGGCTGGCGTGGGTGCGCCGAGGCGCCTTCGGACTGGCCGCGCTGCTCCTGCTGGTCGCGGCCGTCCGTCGACTGCGCCCACAGCAGCGGTCAGCAGTCGTCCTGCCCCGCTGGTTCGGTCCGTGGACCGCTGCCCCCGTCGGGGTGCTCGTCACGGCGGCCGACCTGCCCAACGCCTTCCCGTACCTGATTGCCATCGAGCGCCTGGTCACCGCCGACGTGCCGCTGACGACCGGCCTGTGGGTACTGGCCGGCTACGCCATCGTGTACTGCCTGCCCTGCCTGGTGCTGCTCGCCGTCGGCACGCTCCACGGGGAGCGGGTGCGCCGCCGACTCCAACGGGTCTACGACCGCATCGGCCAGGCGCGCACCGTGCCCCGCAGCATCCCCGCCGCCCTGGGCCTGGTGCTGCTCGGAGCCGCCGTGGCCGCCATCGCAGCACAGGTGTGAACGCGCCCTGCCCTTGGTCAGCCCTCCTGACAGGAGAGGCCCGGGGCTGGTGGTCCTGGAAACTCCGGGCGCCGCAGGAACACGGTTCGACGTGTCCCTCCGGGGGCCGCTTGGGGAGCAACCGTGGGCGGCGACGCACCGCTGGGCCGAAGGGAGGCCCCTGGCGGATGTCCCGAAGGCCGACCGGAGGCCGCTGACCAGGCGCCGGAACACGACGGCGCACCGCACCACCGAACAGCGACACCCCTCCGGCGATCCGCTCCCGACTGTTGCGCAGGCCGGCGAGCACCTCGGCACCGGGGAGCGGTTCGTCCGCCGGCTCATCACCGAACGCCGGATCAGTCGCGTCAAGATCGGCAAGTACGTGCGCCTCAAGCGCTCGGCAGTGGACGCCGGTGCGAGGTCAGCCCCGGCTCCTCCGAGGCGGCCGGCTGAGAGACCGGCCTGGAGCGCCGCCGTCTGGGATACCCCGTTCCCGCCTCCCGCCATCGCGCTGCGGCTCGGCCGCGTCGGGCTGCCGTCCCACCGGCGCCACCCTGGCCGCGCCTGCTGGTGCGATCACCCCGGAACTCACGCGCCGACCCGGCCACTCCCCCACCGCCGCGGCCCCGCTCGACCAGCCCACCGCCGATGACCACGACGCCGAGATCGCCCGTGCCCTCGCCGCCGTGCTGGGTGCAGCCGGCGAGTCGTGGGACGACGATCCGGACGGGGGCGACTGACAGGCTCCCGGCGCGGTGGGTCACGCGTGGGTCGTGCCGGACCGCCGGGTCGCACGTGGGTCACGAGCCCTCGTCCGGAGGTCGACCCAGGCCGCTGACCAGCATGGACAGGGTCACGGGATCCCGCCCTCCGAGCTGGCCCATGCGGGTTCGATTCCCGTCACCCGCTAACGCGTTCTGGCGGGCCGACCGGGCTGTCAGCCTCCTGGGGAAGCGCCGGAGGAGCCTCCGACGGCCGTCAGACCCCCTGCAGGGCCTCGTTCCTCTGCGCTGGCCGGGCGCTGGTCACGCCGGACGGCTCGATGCGGACCGCGCTGCCACCCGTCCACGACCTCGGGGAGCTCGCTCCGCGACCGGTGCGCCGGTCCCGATCCGCCCGGAGGACCTTCCCGGCACGTGCCCCCCGGATCAGCTCCCGGGGCGCCGGAAGGCGTCGCGCCCCCGCCTGGCCTTGTCGAGGACGGACCGCAGCTGCTCCTGGTCCAGCAACTGGTGGGTGCCGAGGCTCCGGACGTCGCCGGAACTCACCGACGCGACCACCGACGCGGTGGCGGTCTCCGCGTCCGGCGCCTCGAGGATGACCATCCCGTCCTGCTCCCCGAGCATCCAGTACAGCGCCTCCAGCCGGGCGCCGACCGCCTCGGCCGACGCAGTCGCGGCAGCGGTGCGATCGCCCGGTCGGTCGATCATCCGGCTCCACGCCTCCGGGGTGTACGAGAAGAAGACGACGAACTTCGGCATCCCGACCACCTCGTCCCGAGTCGTTGCGCCGCCCGATTGCACCAGCAGTCCGGCGGCGCGCCGCGGCCCGGCGACGCGGTGCCGCGGGAGGCGGTGCGCCCGGACCGGGTGCAGTCCCCACGGCACCGTCCGCTGCTCCACACGGGAGCGCCGTGTCGTCCAGCAGGATCAGAGCCGGTCGTGCAGGGGCGGTCCCCGGCACCCGCTGCCACCCGGCGCGGGACCGCAGCGAACCGGAACAGGCCGTCCGTTCCGCGGCCGTTTCGTGCCGAACACGGGGGGTTACGGTCGTCCCGCAGAGGGGCCCTGGATCGAACAGCGTGCCCAGGTCCTCTCCCGTTCCCCGGGCAGGTCCCCGGGACCGGGAGGCGACACGATGGAAGCCAGCGAGCGGGTCACGTGGGAGGACTGCCCGATCTGCCGGCGGCCGGCGGCCGTCGGGTGGGTCGACGGGCAGGCCGTGGAGTTCGACTGCCCGGGCGGCTGCCGCCCGAGCGCGGTGCAGCTGGAGGCCTTCGCGGCCCGGCGGGCCAGGCCGCCGGTGGTCTGGCTGACCCGCATCTAGCGCGCCGGACGACGCTCAGCCGGTGGACCCGCGGGTGAGGCGCCTGCGGACGGTCCCCTGCTGCCGCTCGGCCCGGACCGGCTGCATCTCCAGGGCCAGCCCCGTGGTGCGCCCGCCGGCGTCGCGGCTGAACACGGCACGGATGTCGCCGGTGCCGGGGAGTCCGAGGTCGAGCCGGAAGGCGTAGGGGTCGGCCTCGTCGTCCGGGTGCAGCTCGAAGCCCTTCGCCAGGACGGGCACCGGGGACAGGATGCGCAGCCAGAGCCGGCCGCCGCGGATTGAGACGTCCAGGCCCGCACCGAGGAACGCGGTGGCCCGCACGTCGGTGACCGGACCGGGGACCCGGTACCGGCCGACCAGCTCGCCCCAGACCTCCGGGCGCTGCGGCACGTCGGTGCGGATCCGGCGGTGCGGGATGCCGAGCAGGTCCTCGAGCAGGCCGCCGATCTCGCCGGGCAGCCAGAACGGCCCCCGGTGGGTGCCGTTGGTGAACGCCATCACGCCGACGCCGTCGTCGGGGGCGACGAAGACCTGCGCGTCGAAGCCGGGCATCGTGCCCTGGTGCTCGACGACGCGGTGCCCACGGCCGTCGACGCGCCAGAACGCCAGCCCCATGCCGGGCAGCCGCGGATCGGGCCGGTAGTGCGGCTCGAACACCGTGTCCAGCGTCGCGGGCTCGAGCACCCGGCCGTGCTCGTTGGCGCCGCCGCCGGTCAGCGCCGCCAGGTAGCGGGCCATGTCGCGCGGCGTGGAGTAGACGTTGCCGGCCGCTGCGGTCACCGCGTCGCGCCGCGGCACCGGGCGCGGCCCGGCCGCGGAGAGCCGGTAGCCGGTGGCGAGCCGCGGCCGCAGCCGCTCGGGGAGCACCAGGTCGGAGTCGGTCATGCCGAGGGGTGCGAACACCCGCTCGCGCACGTACCGGTCGAAGGGCAGGCCGCTGACGTCCTCGACGACCTGCCCGACCGCCGTCGGCCCGTGGTCGGTGTACCGGAACCGGGTGCCCGGCTCGACGTCCAGCGGCACCCGCCCGCGGTAGTACTCGGCCGGCGTCGGCACCCGCCCGGGCGGGAAGCCGATCCCGAAGTCCCGGCGGAAGGCGGCGGAGCGCGGCACCTCCTCGGGGACGCCGGCGGTGTGGGTGAGCAGGTGACGCACCGTCGCCGGGCGCCAGCCGGACCTCCGCGGTACGAGCCGGTAGGCGCGCAGGGAGTCGGCGACCGGCGCATCCAGGTCGACCCGCCCCTGCTCGACCAGCTGGAGGACCGCGATCGCGGTGACGGTCTTGGTGATCGAGGCGATGCGGAAGACGGTGTCCTCGGTGACGGGGGTCCGCGACGCGATGTCGGCGAGCCCGTGCGCGGCGAAGGACTCCAGGCCACCACCGCGCACCACACCGACCGCGAGCCCGACGCACGGCTGCCGGCCGCGGATCTCGGCGACCCGCGTCTCGAGCCGGAGCTCCTCCACGGCGGTCATGACCCCTCCCGGCGGACGGACGGCGACCCGCGTCCAGGCTGACCCGCCCGGGACCGGGGGGACGCGTCCGTCCGGCCTCCCCGGCCGGGGCCGGGGACCCCACCGCCCACGGCCGCACGGCCCTGGCAGCCGCCCGCCCCGCGGGTCCACGCTGCGCCCGGGCCCGCGGCGGAGGAGGACGCCATGGACGCACCCGGCACCGCGTGGGACCGCCTCCGGCCGGTCCGGGTGCTCCCGGTCCTCGCCGTGCTGCTGGCGGCGCTCCTCGGCGGCTGCGGCGGCGGGAGCGACGACACCACCCCGCCGGCGGCGACGTCCCCGGCGACCCCGTCCCCGTCCGGTCCGAGCCCCGGGCCCTCGCCGACGGACGAGCCGCCCGACGACGGGCCACCCGACGGCGGGACCCCCGACGGCGGGACCCCTGACGGCGAGGAGCCGGACGACGGGTCCACGCCCGCACCGGGCACGGCGATCCCCGGCGAGGACCTCACCGCCGAGCAGGCCGCCGAGCTGCAGGCGCAGGTCGACGGCGGGCACCAGCCGTGGCGCACCGACGTCGCGGCGGTGGCCGCGGCCTTCGCGGCGAGCGAGCTCGGCTGGGACGACGCCGAGGTCGCCCTCGCCGACCCGCACACCACCGAGGTGACCGACCCGGCGAGCGGGCACGTCGTCACCCTGCAGCTGCGTCAGCCGGCCCGGGAGGGCGAGGGCGGGATCTGGGTCGTCGTCAGCGGGGTCTGGGTCGCCTGACGGGGCCCGGGCTCAGTCGGTGAACCCGCGGGTGAGCAGCACGACGGTCACGAACGTGCGGTAGAGCGCCACCGGGTCGTCGTCGGCGATCCGGACGTCGAGGGTCCCGGCACGCTCGACCCCGACGATCCGGGCGGCCAGCTCGGCGAGGTCCGCGTTGCGGAAGGTGACCTCCAGCGTCGCCGGCAGCTCGATCGCCGGGAGGCCGGCGGCGGGCAGGCCGCGCACGGCGGCGGCCGCCCGCTCGCGGATGAGCGCGCACGCCTCGGCCGGGTGCAGGCTCTCGGCCGCGAACCGGGTCACCGACCGCTTGACGACGGCGGCCTCGATCCCCGGGCACACCGCGCGCGCCTCCTCGGCCGTCGTCTCGTCGCCGGTGACCAGGACGACCGGCACGCCGTGGCCGAGCGCGACCAGCGCGTTGATGCCCGACTCCCCCACCTCGACGCCGTTGAGCCGCACGCGGGCGACCGCCGCCGGGTTGTAGGTGTGCGACAGCACCGAGGACGGCCCGCCCATCGAGCCGTGGTAGCTGACGAGGAAGACGGCGTCGAAGGAGCCGTCCAGCCCCTCCATCATGTACATCGGCTTGTGCCGGCCGGCGAGGTAGCGGGCGTTGCCGAGCAGCTCGCCGGGCCGCAGGTTCTGCATCGTCGAGTGCGAGTCGTTGACGAGGAACTCGGTGGCGCCGGCGTCCACCGCGCCCGCGATCGCGGCGTTCACCTCGTCCTGCAGCAGCCGCCGGTAGTGCTCGTACTCCCCGCCCGGGCCCCGGCACTGTGCCCAGTCGACGACACCCGCGGTGCCCTCCATGTCCGACGACACGTAGACCTTCACGCGCCCATCCTCGGTGGTCGCTCACAGCTCCCCGCACGGCGGTCCGGAGCGCCCGCTCATGCGGGCGGGACGATGCGCCGACGTCGCCGCTGCGGTCAGCGTCGAACGGTGACGCGCTGGAGGCCGATCGTGGTCCTGGGGGCCGCGCAGTTCCTCGCCGTCCTCGACACCGCGGTGATGAACGTGTCGATCAGTCAGCTGGTCGAGGACTTCGACACGACCGTCACCACCATCCAGGCGGTCATCACCGTCTACACGCTCGTCATGGCCGCGTTCATGGTCACCGGGGGGAAGATCGGCGACCGGATCGGCCGGCGGCGCGCCTTCGCCGTCGGGCTCGTCGTCTACGCGGTGGGTTCCCTGATCACCGCGCTGGCCCCCACCGTGCTGGTCCTCGCCCTGGGGTGGTCGGTCATCGAGGGACTGGGCGCGGCTCTGGTGCTGCCCGCGCTCGCCGCCCTGGTGGGCGGCAACTACCGGGGCCGGGACCGGGCGATGGCGTACGGGGTCATCGGTGGGCTGGCCGGGGCCGGGATCGCCGTCGGCCCGTTGCTCGGCGGCTGGGTGACGACCTACCTCAGCTGGCGGCTCGTCTTCGCCGGCGAGGTCGTCGTGGTGCTGGCCGTCCTCGCCGGGCTCCGCTGGGTCGAGGACGCGCCGACGCCGGGCCCGCGTCCCCGGATCGACGCGGTCGGGGCGGCGCTCTCCGCGCTCGGGTTGGCGCTCGTCGTCCTCGGGGTGCTGCAGAGCACCACGTGGGGCTGGCTGCAGCCGCGCGAGTCGCCGGTCACCGTCCTGGGTTTCGCCCTGACGCCGTTCGTCATCGGCGCCGGCCTGGCCCTGCTGGCGCTGCTGCGGTCGTGGTTGCGCCACCGGGAGGCCCGCGGCGAGGAACCGCTGCTGCACTGGCGGCTGTTCTCCGTCCCGCCGCTGCGCGCGGCCGTGCAGACGCTCGTCGCGCAGAACCTCGTCCTGCTCGGGGTCTTCTTCACCGTGCCGCTGTACCTGCAGGTCGTGCAGGGGCTCGACGCCTTCGAGACCGGGCTGCGGCTGCTCCCGGTCTCGGTGCTCATGCTGGTCACGGCCATGAGTGCACCGCTGCTGAACCGGGTCGCCGGCCCGCGCACCGTGGTGCGGGTCGGCTTCGCCGTCCTGGTCGCGGCGTCCCTGTGGCTGCTCGCGACGGTCCGGCCGGAGCTCGACGACCTCTCCTTCGGGCTGGCGATGGCGCTGCTGGGGATCGGGATGGGCCTGCTGGCCGCCCAGCTCGGCAACGTCGCCCAGTCCAGCGCCGGGGAGGCCGACCGCAGCGAGGTCGGTGGCCTGCAGTACACGGCGCAGAACCTGGGGTCCTCGCTCGGGACGGCGTTCGTCGGCTCGGTGCTCATCGGCACGCTGACCGCCGCCTCCGTACGCGGGATCTCCGGCGACCCACGGGTCAGCGACGACGTCGCCGAGGAGGTGGGCGTGGCGATCAGCGGGGGCGCCAGCTTCGTCCCGGTCGACCAGGCGCGGGCCGCGCTCGACCAGGCGGGGATCTCCGCCGCGGAGGTCGACGCCCTGGTGGCGACCTACGCCGACGCGCAGTTGCTCGGCCTGAGGACGGCGCTCCTCGCGGTCGCCGCCGTCGCCCTGCTGAGCCTCTTCCTGACCCGCGCCCTCCCCGCGGCGCGCCTGGCACCGCCACCCACGCCGGCGGAGCCGGCGTCGGCCGCCGTCCGGGGGTGAGGGCGGCATGGTCGTCCGCGGGTCCGGGGTGGTCCTCCGGCGGCTGGAGTCGACGTTCACCGGCCGGTGCGTCGCGGCGTTCCTGGACCAGCGCGGTGTCGACCGGGCCATGGCCGTCTCCGCCCAGGCGTTCACCGCGCTGATCCCGCTGCTCCTGCTGGTGTCCCTGCTGGCCCCGGGGGACGACGGCCCCCTGGTCGCCGAGATCGTGATCGACCGGTTCCGGCTGACCGGTACGGCCGCCGCGGACGTGGAGCAGCTGTTCGCGGCGGCCGGGGACGCCGGCGTCGGCGTGCTCAGCGTCGTCCTGCTCGTGTTCTCCGGCGTCTCGCTGGCCCGCCGGCTGCAGCGGATGTACGAGCAGGCCTGGCGGCTCCCGCCGCGCGCCGGCCTGCGCGGGTCGGTCGACGCGCTGCTGGGCATCGCCGCCCTGCTGCTGGAGATCGTGCTGCTGTCGTTCCTGCACGGGCTGGTGGCTCCCGGCGCCGTCCCGCGGGTGCTGGGCTGGACCGGCCACCTGCTGGCGAACTGGCTGCTGTGGACCTCGATCCCGTGGCTGCTGCTCGGGGGCCGGCTCGCCTGGCGGCGGCTGCTGCCCACGGGCGCGCTGGCGGCCGTCTGCTCCGCGCTCTACGCCGTGGCCACCGCGGTCTACATGCCCCTGCTCATGGAGTCCTACAGCCGCAGGTACGGCCTGTTCGGCGTGACGCTCGCACTGGTGGGCTGGCTGCTGTGCACCGCGGTCATCGCCGTGGTCACGACGATCGCCGGCGCCGAGCTCGACCGCGCGCCGGAGGCGTGGGCCGTGCGGCTCCGGGGCAGGCTCGGCCTGGCGACCGCTCCGGCGACCTCGGGACCGTCCGGCCCGCTCGACGGCGAGCGGCCCGCCCAGCGGCGGTGAGCGGCGGTCAGTGGTGGGCGTGGACGACGGCGTGGCCGGGGCCGCGCCCCATCCAGCCGGCGGTTGACCGGCAGGGTGCCCCCGGACGCGCCACCGCCTCCCGACCCCGGGCGGGGTGGGAGGCGGTGGCGGGGAGGTGCGGGGTCGGCCCGAGAGAGGTCAGCCGGCGGCGGGTGCCGCGTCCGGGGTCGGCGGCAGGCCGAGGCGGGCGAACAGGTCGTTGTCCAGGTCGAGGAAGCTGGTGATGTGCCGGATCCGGCCGTCCTCGATCTCCAGCACGTGCAGCGCCCACGGCGTGTGGCCGCCGTCGCCGGTGGGGCGCCACTGCGCCACCGCCGGGCTGCCGTTGGCCTCGGTGAGCAGCAGCCGGGAGTTCCGGCAGCCGCTGCCCGGGCCGAGCATCCAGGTGCCGATGTCGGCGGCGCTGCCCAGCCACATCTCGAACGGCGGCATGTGCTGGGTGGCGTCCTCGTGCAGCAGGGCGACGAAGGCGTCGATGTCGTAGCGCTCGAAGGCGTCGAGGTAGCGGTCGAGCAGGTCCCGGTGGTCGGGGTCCAGCGGCCGCTGCTCCGGGGTGCCGCCCATGGCCGCCAGCGTGGCGCGGGCCCGCTGCAGCGCGCTGTTGACCGAGGCGACGGTGGTCTCGAGCAGGGCGGCGACCTCGTCGGCGTGCCAGCGCAGCACGTCGCGCAGCAGGAGGACGGCGCGCTGCCGCGGCGGCAGGTGCTGCAGCGCCGCCACGAAGGCCAGCCGCACCGACTCGCGGGCCACCGCGCGCTCGGCCGGGTCGCCGTCCTCGGGCAGCACCGCGCGGTCGAGGACCGGCTCAACCCACGCCTCGGCCGGCCGCTTGGCGGCCAGGGACGCCTCCACCGGCGACCACGGCGAGCCGGAGAGGTCCATGGGCAGGGCCCGGCGCTGCCGCCCGGAGAGCTGGTCGAGGCAGACGTTGGTGGCGATCCGGTACAGCCAGGACCGCAGCGAGGAGCGGCCCTCGAAGGAGCCGAAGCTCTTCCACGCGCGGACCAGCGTCTCCTGCACGGCGTCGTCGGCGTCGAAGGACGACCCCAGCATCCGGTAGCAGTAGCCGGTCAGCTCCCGCCGGTGCTCGAGCAGCCGCGGGTCGAGCTCGTCGGACACCCCGCTCAGCACGCTGGTCACGCGGACCACCTCTCCTCGGTCGCCATCCCCGTCGACGGGCGGTAGTCCACCACGGAGGACCGACGGAACGGGAGTCCCCGGCGGGCTGATCGCCCCCGGACGCCGACCGCCCCGCCGGAGGGCTCCGGCGGGGCGGTCGGGTGAGGTGGGACGGGTGCGTCAGGGCACCAGCGGCTGCCCGTTCACCACCAGCTGCCAGTTGTCGACCGCGAAGTCGGCCGGGTCGATCTCACCGGACGCCTGGGCACCGTCGATCAGCAGCTGCCGGATCTCCAGCTGCTGGTCGTAGACGACCGGTGCGGCTGCGACGTGCGGGAAACCGCCGCCGCCCGAGCGCCGGTAGTTGTTCACCGCGACCACGAAGACGTCGTCGGCCTCGACCGCCGAGCCGTCCGGGTGCTGCAGGCGGGTGATGCGCTCGCCCACCGGCCTGGCCACGTCGATGTCGTAGGAGACCCCGGACAGGACGTCGTAGTTGTAGTCCGGCGTCCCGTCGACCCCGGCGATCGCCGTGGGGTCCACAGCGGGGTCCGACGTCTGCGCGAAGTACTTCGCGGAGTACTCGAGGTAGTCGCGGATCTCGGCGCCGGTCATCTGCACCGCCTGCAGCGTGTTGTCGTAGACGTAGAGCCCGGCGATGTCGCGGATGGTCACCTCGCCCTCCGGGAAGACGGCGTCCCGGCTGAACGGCGCGGCGATCGACAGCACCGGCAGGTCCGCGTACCGCGTGCCCTCCAGGGCTGCGTCGACGGTGTCGGTCTGCACGTCC
Source organism: Geodermatophilus sp. SYSU D00879 (assembly GCF_054050375.1). Lineage (NCBI taxonomy): Bacteria > Bacillati > Actinomycetota > Actinomycetes > Geodermatophilales > Geodermatophilaceae > Geodermatophilus > Geodermatophilus sp. SYSU D00879. The sequence continues at coordinate 98,589 of NZ_JBJGZF010000014.1, read as the reverse complement.
TGGATGAAGTCGAGGATCGCGGTGTCCTCGTAGCGGCTGGTCACGGCCGAGAGCTCCTCGGTGGACGTCGCCACCACCTGGTTGACGTACTCGACCGTGCGGTCGTGCGCCTCGTCGGTCGCCGCGAGCACCTCCGGGTCCTGCGGGTGGGCGTCGGTGCGCAGCGCCGTGGCCGCGGTGCGTACGACGTCCCACTGGCCGCGGACCTTCTCCAGCCCGATGTCGACCTGGGACACCGTGGCGCCCCAGCGGTAGGGCTGGGTCAGCAGGACGCCGTCGCCGGTGACCTCGTTGACGACGACCTGGCCGGGGGCGTTGCGGTGGGTGTGGCCGACCACCATCGCGTCGATGCCGGGCACCGTCCGCGCGATGACGTCGGTCGGGTTCTCCGTCGGGGCCTGCGACTCGTCGTAGGACGAACCGCCGCCCACGCCGGCGTGCGAGAGCACCACGACGACGTCGGCCTGCTCGTCGACGATCGGCACCCACTTCTCCGCCGCCTCGACCATGTCCTGGAACTCGACCCGGCCCTCGACGTTGCCGCGGTCCCAGATCGCCGAGCCCGGCGTGGTCAGGCCGAGGATGCCCACGGTGACCGGCTTGTGGCCGGGGACGTGCACCCGCTGCAGGGTGTACGGCGGCAGGTACGGCTCACCGGTCGCGGCGTCGAGGACGTTGGCGCCGAGCACCGGGTGGTCGACGTCGTCCGTGTAGGCCTGCAGCAGGTCCAGGCCGTAGTTGAACTCGTGGTTGCCGACCACCTGGGCGTCGTAGCCGATGGCGTCGTAGGCGGCGGCCATCGGGTGCTCGGCGCCGGTCTCGGTGACCGGCTCCTGCCGCGCGTAGTAGTAGCTCAGCGGCGTGCCCTGCAGGAAGTCGCCGTTGTCGACGACCAGCACGCTCTCCTCGCCGCGCGCGTCACGCACGCTGTCGACGACCGAGCCGACCCGGGCCAGGCCCGTGGCGAAGCCCGCCGACTCGGTGTACGGGGCGTCCTTGAAGTAGTCCCAGTCCTGCACCCGGCCGTGCAGGTCGGTGGTGGCCAGCAGGGTGATGTCGAGCTCGTCGGTGGCCGCTGCCGCGGGCGCGGCCGCCGCGGGCGTCGCCGCCCCGGCGGTCACCGCGAGTGCGGCCGCGACCGCGGCCCAGTACCTGCGTCGCTGCATGTGTGCGGATTCCCCTCGGTGTGCCGCCCGTGCGTCCCGGGCGCGGGGGCGACGCTAACTCCTCGGGGTGACGACTCCGTCACACAGGGGGAACTACTGGTAGCTGATCAGCTGGGGTCGCGGGGAGACCTGCGCGATCGTCTCCTCGGGCGTGAGCATCGGCGTGTCCTCGTCGTAGAAGTTCTTCCAGCCCCAGGCCAGCCCCTCGGGACCGGTGCCGTGCAGCACCCGCCACGTGTCCTGCTTGCTGCCCTGCGGGCCCTGCCCGTCGGCGTGCACCATCACGGCGACCTCGTCGCGGGACAGGTCGACCTGCTCGCGGGCGGGGATCATGTCCACCCGGAACTGGTGCAGCACGAGCAGCTTCTGCGGCAGCCGGTTCTCGCGGGTGAGGTCGGCCAGCCAGGTCACGACCCGGTTCACCTCGTCGACGCCGACCGAGCCGATCTGGGTGAGGTGGACCTGGTTCGGCGCCAGCCGCCACTCCGGGTCCAGCGCCAGGCCCACGTGCGGCAGCTCCAGCAGCGGCCGGTAAAGCTCGGCCTGGGTGACGAAGTCGGTGCGGCCGGGCTGCAGGTCCAGGACGACGTAGAGGCCGGCCTCCCCCGCTGCCTCCACCCACGGGCGGATCTGCTCCAGCGGCGCCTCGTAGGAGTAGTCGTTGCCGTCGGTCGGGAACTCCGAGGCCACCGTGGCGATGATCTCGAAGGCGGGGACGACGGTGGCGTCGGGGACCAGCGACTCGTAGGGCGCCGCGTGGTCGCGGGCCCGCTGGACCGCCGCGTCGACGTCCTGCTCGCCGAGCACGCCGAGCGCGCCGGTGCCCGGGTGGCCGTAGAGCGCCACCATGAAGTGCTGCGGGAACAGCGTCTGCCCGCCGCCGGGCAGCTGGGTGCCGGTGGCCGCGGTCTCCAGCTTCCAGTCCAGGCCGTCCTCGGCGCCGAAGCCCGCGCCCAGGGCGACGACGGTCTCCGCGCCGGACACCGCCTCGACCGCGTCGGCCGACGCCCGCGGGTCGGTCTGCCCGCCGGTCACCTGCACGCGCGCCCCGGCGGCCCGGGCGGTGGCGACGCCGGCCAGCGACTCCGGCGCGCCGTCGGCCAGGACGACGGTGCCCTCGAGCGGCTCGGCGCGGGTGACCGCGGGCAGCTCCCCGTCGGCCTCGCCCTCGGCCGCGGCGCCGTCGTCCTCGGGGCGCAGCGCGGCCGGCGCCTCGGCCTCGAGCGCGGCGACGGCGGCCGCCTCGCCGTCGGCGGGCACCGGGTCGGCGTCGGCGAGGTCGAGGCCGGTGGCGGCGGCGACCGCCTCGGCGTTCGCCGGCGCGGCGACGACGTCGGCGTCCCCGGGCGCGGTGTCGGCGCCCACGGCGAGGACCGTCCGCGCGCCCAGCCGGCCGATCTCCTCGGCGACGGCGCCGTCCTCGCCCTCGGGGTCCAGCAGCAGCGGCACGCCCAGGCCGACCGCGGCCGAGGCGCCGAGCAGGGTGGCCGCGCGGTCGTCCTCGGGGGCGACGACGACCACGCCGGCCTCGTCGAACAGCGCGCGGCTGGCGCTGACGGCCGACGCGGCGGGCTCGGCGTCGGCGACGACGGTCAGCCGCTGGCCGGGCGCGGAGGTCGCGACCGAGGCGGTGCCGCCCCCGTCCCCCTCCGCCGCCGTCGACGCCGTGCACCCGGCGGCCAGGAGGAGCGCGCTGAGCGCGACGGGCACCGACTTCGGGCGCACGGGCGGACCTCCGTCCCACCGGGCACGCGGCCGCGCGGGAGCGCGGCGCCGTCGGGCGTGCACGGGGATCGCGCCCGACACTAGCCAGGGCGCTGGACACCGGCCCGGCGCGACCGGGAGCATCGCCGGCGACATGAGGAGCGCAGCGGGTGTCGGGCCAGCCCGACAGCGGATCGACCGGCTGACGGGATCGGCCGGCCGGCCCCGCGCCAGCAGGCTCGCTGCATGACCACCGACACCCTCGTGATGCCCTCCACGACCGCCCCGCCGCACGCCGGCCTGCTGCGCCGACTGCTCGTCGACTCCGGCTACGCGCTGCTGTCGCTGCCGGTCGGGATCGCCGCCTTCGTCGTCGCCGTGACCGGCGTGGCCGTCGGCGTCGGCACGCTGGTGATCTGGGTCGGCCTCGCCGTCCTGGCGCTCACCCTGCTCGCTTCGCGCGGCTTCGCCGCGCTCGAGCGGGCGCAGCTGCCCGCGGTGCTCGGCCGCCCGGTCCCCCGCCCGGCGTACCTGACCCCCGACGGCGGCCGGGTGCGCGGGCTGCTGACCCCGCTGCGCGACCCGCAGTCCTGGCTCGACGTGCTGCACGCCGTCGTCCGGTTCCCGCTGGCGGTCCTGGCCTTCGTCGTCACGGTGACGTTCTGGGCGGGGGCGCTCGGCGGGCTCACCTACGGGCTGTGGGACTGGGCGCTGCCCGACGCCTCCGGGGACCCGGAGAACACCGACCTGCTGGAGCTGCTCGGCCTCGAGAGCACCGCCGGCCGGCGCATCCTGCTCTACACGCTGATCGGCGCCGTCTTCGCGGTGCTGCTGCCGTTCGCCGTCCGGGCGGTCGCGCTGCTGCAGGCCCACCTCGGCCGGGTGGTGCTGACCTCCCGCGCGGCCACCCAGGCCGAGATCGGCCGGCTCTCCCGCGGCCGCGACGCCGCCGTCGCCGCCGAGGCGGTGGCGCTGCGCCGGCTGGAGCGCGACATCCACGACGGCCCGCAGCAGCACCTGGTCCGCCTCGGCATGGACCTCTCCCGCGCACAGCGCCAGCTCGAGCGCGACCCCGCCGCCGCCCGCACGACGCTCGCCCAGGCCGGCGTCCTCGCCAAGGAGGCGCTGGAGGAGCTGCGCGCGCTGTCCCGCGGCATCGCCCCGCCGGTCCTCGCCGACCGCGGCCTGCCCGCCGCGCTGGCCGCGCTGGCCGCCCGCTCACCGGTGCCGGTGGAGCTGGCCGTCGACCTGCCCGACGAGCGGCCGGCGCCGGTCACCGAGAACACCGCGTACTTCGTCGTCAGCGAGGCGCTGGCCAACGTGGCCAAGCACAGCGGGGCCGGCGTGTGCCGGGTCGAGGTGCGGCGGGCCGGCGACGTGCTGCGCGTCGTGGTCGAGGACGACGGCGAGGGCGGGGCGCTGCTGGTGCCCGGGCACGGCCTGGCCGGGCTCGCCGACCGGCTGCGCGCGGTCGACGGCGTGCTGGTGGTCGACAGCCCGCGCGGCGGCCCGACCCGGACGACGGCGGAGCTGCCGTGGGCGTGAGCCCCGGCGACGAGCCGCTGCGCGTGGTGCTCGGCGAGGACTCGGTCCTGCTCCGCGAGGGGCTGGTCCGGCTCCTCGAGGAGGCGGGCACCACCGTGGCGGCCGCCGTCGGCGACGGCCCGTCGCTGGTCCGCGCGGTGGTGTCCGAGCGGCCGGACGTGGCCGTCGTCGACGTGCGGATGCCGCCCACGCACACCGACGAGGGGCTGCGGGCCGCCGTCGAGGTGCGGCGGGTGGTGCCCGGGACGGCGGTGCTGGTGCTGTCGCAGTACGTCGAGGTCGCCTACGCCGACGAGCTGCTGGCCGACGGCCGCGGCGGCGTCGGCTACCTGCTCAAGGACCGGGTGACCGACCTCGACCAGCTGCTGGCCGCGCTCGCCGAGGTGGTCGCCGGCGGCACCGTGCTCGACCCGCAGGTGGTCGCCCAACTGTTCGCCCGCCGCCGCGCCGACGACCCGGTGCGCCGGCTCACCCCGCGCGAGCGGGAGGTGCTCGGGCTCATCGCCGAGGGCCACTCCAACACCGCGATCGCCCGGCAGCTGGTGGTCACTCCGGGCGCGGTGGAGAAGCACACCCAGCGGATCTTCGCCAAGCTCGGCCTCGCGCCCGACGAGGACCGCAACAGCCGGGTGATGGCGACGCTGGCCTACCTCCGCGGCTGACCGCGGTCGCGGGCCGTCGTCCCCGCCCGGTAGACACCAGGAGTGACCGATCCCGCTGACCTCCGCCCCGTCACCGCCGAGGAGTGGCCCGCCTTCAGCCGGGCGATGCTCGAGGTCTTCGGCGACGAGCCGATCGGCGACTTCACCGAGCGGGTCCCGCCGACGGCGGAGCTGGACCGGTCGCTGTCGCTGTGGGCCGCTGACGGGCGGGTGGCCGCCACGGGCGGCATCTACAGCCGGCAGGTGACGGTGCCCGGCGCCGTCGTCCCGTGCGCGGGCGTCACCTGGGTGACCGTCTCCCCCACCCACCGCCGCCGGGGGGTGCTGACCGCGATGATGCGCCGCCAGCTCACGGAGCTGCACGAGCGGCAGGGCGAGCCGCTGGCCGCGCTGTGGGCCTCCGAGGGGCCCATCTACGGCCGCTTCGGCTACGCGCCCGCGACGCAGCGCGGGAACCTGCGCGGCTCGACGCGGGACACGGCCTTCCGCCCCGGCGTCGACCTGGGCACCGGCACGGTGGCCCCGGCCGACCCCGAGGCCTGGCGGGCCGGCGCCGCGCGGGTGCACGAGGCGCTGCGCCGCTGGGTGCCCGGCACGTTCGAGCGCGACGAGCGCTGGTGGGAGCGGGAGCTGCGCGACCCGGCCGAGCGCCGCAAGGGCGCCAGCGCCCGCCGGTACGTGCTGCACACCGAGGCCGACGGCGAGGTCACCGGCTTCGCGTCCTTCCGCGTGCGCTCACGGTGGACCGACGACGGCCTGCCCGACGGCACGGTCGTCGTCGACGACCTGCGCGCCCGCAGCACCCCCGCGTACGCGGCGCTGTGGCGGTACCTGCTCGACCTGGACCTGGTGCGGACGGTGGAGGCCGGCTACGCCCCGGCCGACGACCCGCTGCGCCACCTGCTGGCCGACCCGCGCGCGCTGCACGTGCGCCCGCTGGACGGGCTGTGGCTGCGGCTGGTCGACGTCGGCCGGGCGCTGGCCGCGCGCCGCTACCCGGCGCCGATCGACATGGTCCTCGAGGTGCGCGACCGGTTCTGCCCGTGGAACGACGGGCGCTGGTGGCTGCGCGGGCACCCGGCCGGGGCCTTCTGCGCCCCCACCGACGGCGACCCCGACCTGGTCGTCGACGTCGAGGCGCTGGCCGCGGCCTACCTCGGCGGCGTCTCGCTGGGCACGCTGCAGGCGGCCGGCCGGGTCACCGAGGTGAGCCCGGGCGCGGTCACCCAGGCCGCGACGGCGTTCTCCTGGCCGGTCAGCCCCCACTGCCCGGACCAGTTCTAGACGACGTCCTCCCGCGTGGGCAGGCCACCGGCCGGGCGGTGCCTGTTCTGCTCGTAGTCGTGGATGAGCCCGATCCGGCGGACGTGCCGCTCGTCGTGGCTGAACGGCGTCCGGAGGAACTCGAGCACCAGCGCGGTGGCCTCCTCGATCGAGTGCTGGCGGGCGCCGATCGAGACGACGTTGGCGTCGTTGTGCTGCCGGGCGAGCTGGGCGGTCTCGGTGTTCCACACCAGCGCCGCGCGCACGCCGGGCACCTTGTTCGCCGCGATCTGCTCGCCGTTGCCCGAGCCGCCGATGACCACGCCGAGGGTGCCCGGCTCGGTGACCACGCGCTCGCCGACCTCGAAGCAGAACGGCGGGTAGTCGTCCTGCGGGTCGTACTCGAAGGCGCCGCAGTCGACCGGCTCGTGCCCGGCCTCGGTGAGCGCCTGCTTGAGGTGCTCCTTGAAGTCCAGCCCGGCGTGGTCTGTGCCGACGAAGACGCGCATGCGCCGAGTCTGTCAGGGTCGGGTGGTGGCGGTGCTCGGGGTGGACGGCTGGCGCGGGGCCTGGGTCGGCGCGCTCCTCGAGGGCCGCACGGTGCGGTTGCTCCACCTCCGCGACGTCGCGGCGGTCCTCGCGGTGCCGGACGTCGAGGTGGTCGGCGTCGACATGCCCATCGGCCTGTCCGACGACGGTCCCCGCGCCTGTGACGAGGCCGCCCGCCGCCTGCTCGGCCGGGCCGGCAGCTCGGTCTTCCCCGCCCCGGTCCGCGCGGTCCTCGGCGCCCGCGACTACGCGCAGGCCCGGGAGCTCTCGATCGCGGCCACCGGCGGGCGCTCGCTGTCGGCGCAGGCGTTCCAGCTGACGGCGTCCATCCGGGCGCTCGACGAAGCCCTCGGCGCCCCGCCGCCCGGCCACGTCGTCGAGGTGCACCCGGAGCTCGCCTTTCGGCGCGGGCTGGGCGGCGTCACCGACCCGAAGGTCACCGCCCGGGGCCTGGCCCAGCGGCTGGCGGCGCTCCGGTCCGTCGTGGACGTCGAGGCGGCGCTCCTCGCCGCGCCGCCGCGGGTGCCGGCGGTCGACGCGCTCGACGCCTGCGCCGCCGCGTGGTCGGCCCGGCGGGTCGCCGACGGCGCCGCGGAGTGCGTGGGCGACGGCTCGCTCGACGCCCGCGGCCGGCCGATGCGGATCTGCTGGTGACGTTCACCGAGGTCGCCGACGGCGTCTTCGTCCGCCGGCACGGGTCGCTGGACCTCAACTGCGGGCTGGTCGTGGGTGACGGCGCGTGCCTCGTCGTCGACACCCGCTCCTCCCCCGCCGAGGCCGCCGACCTCGCCGCCGCCGTCCGCCGCGTGACCGCGCACCCGTGGACGGTCGTCAACACGCACGCCCACTACGACCACTGCTTCGGCAACGCCGCGTTCCGGCCGGCGACGGTGTGGGGCACGCGCGGCTGCGCCGCGGACCTGCTGGCCACCGGCGAGGCGCAGCGCGCGGCCCGGGTGGCCGAGCTGCTGGCCGCCGGGGACGACGCGGCCGCGGAGCAGGTGCGGCGGGCGCCGCTGGACCCGCCCGACGCGCTGGTCGACGACGTCGCGGTGCTCGACGTGGGCGGCGTCGAGGTGGTGCTGCGCTTCCTCGGCCGCGGGCACACCGGGCACGACCTGGTCGTCGAGGTGGAGGACGGCACCGTCTTCGCCGGGGACCTGGTGGAGGAGGGCGCCCCGCCGGCGTTCGAGGACGCCTTCCCGGCCGAGTGGCCGGCGACGCTGGGCCGGCTGCACGCGCTGGCCCGCGGGCCGGTGGTCCCCGGCCACGGCGCGGTGGTGGACGCGGACTTCGTCGGCGCCCAGCGGGAGGAGCTGCTGGCGGTGCTGGCCGCCGTCCGGGCCGGCCGGCTCGACCGCGGCCCCTACGACGAGGCGACCATGCGGACCGCGGCGTCCCGCCTCGGGTGAGGCGGCGGGCCACGCGCGCCGAGATCGGCGGTGTCGTGGCGATCCGGCGCTGATCGCCACGAGATCGCCGATCTCGCGGCGCGGCGGGCGGTGGACCCGCCCGCGCTCAGGTGAGGCGGCGGACCACCGGCAGCGGCAGCGCCCGCAGCAGCGCCGACACCGGCCGCCACGGCCACTCGGGCACGTAGGCGCGCACCGGCTCCCGCTCGATCGCGGCGACCAGCGCGTCGACGCCGGTGTCGAGGTCGACGGTGAACGGCCCGCGCCGGCCCACGTTGATGTCGGTCTCGATGTAGCCGGGCAGCACCGTGGTGACCCGGATGCCGGTGCCGAGCAGGTCCGACCGGATGCCCTCGGCGAGCGCGTTGAGCGCGGCCTTGCTGGCGCCGTAGGCGGTGCGGGTGCCGCGCATCCCGCGGACCGAGGCGACCGAGCTGACGACGACGAGGTGGCCCGAGCCCTGCGCGCGGAACAGCTCGACCGCGGCCTCGCACTGCGCGTGGGTGCCGAGGACGTTGGTGAACAGCGTCGCGCGGTTGGCCCAGCCGGCGCCGGTGCCCACCGACGCGCCCTTGCCGATGCCGGCGTTGGCGACGAACCGGTCGAGGCCGCCGAGCTCCGCGGCCAGCGCCGGGACGCCCTCGGCCACGGCCGTCGCGTCGTCGACGTCGAGGGCCGCGGTGACCACCCGGATGCCCGGGTGGGCGGCGAGCAGCTCCTCGCGCAGCTCCTCGAGGAGGTGCTCGCGGCGGGCGACCAGCGCCAGGTCGCGGCCGCGGGCGGCGAAGCGGCGGGCCATGCCCATGCCCAGCCCGGAGCTGGCGCCGGTGATCAGGATGCGCTGGCGGGTCGGTCGCGGCACGCCCGGCAGCATGCCAGCCGTGCACGTCCGCGGATCGGCACGGTGGGGCCCTCGGTCCCTTGCACCCCGCGCGGGCAGGGAGGCCAGTGTGGTGCCGTCAGCCGGTGAGACCGGCCGGCGACCGGACGACCCGAGGAGTCGTCATGGGACGGGCACGAGAGATCATGGACCGCATCACCGCCGCCGTCGTCGCCGGCGACCGGGACGCCCTCCTGCGGGCCTACGCGGCCGACGCCGTCGCCGAGACACCGGAGGGCCGGGACCTGGACAGCGGCGAGGCGATCGCGGACCACCTGCTGTCGTTCCGGCGGGCGTTCCCCGACCTGACCTGGGAACCGAAGACGCAGTTCGAGAGCGGCGACACCGCCATCGACGAGGGCTGGCTCGTGGGCACCCACACCGGCGTGCCGGCCCTGCTGGAGGGGGACGTGCCGCCGACCGGCCGGAGCATGCGGCTGCGGGAGTGCGACCTGCTCACGGTGCGGGACGGCGCGGCGATCTCGCACCGCATGTACTACGACCAGGTCGAGGTCATCGCCCAGCTCGGGCTGGGCCAGGCCGCGGCGGCCGTCCCGGAGCCCCGGGCCGCCGCCGGGATCGAGCAGGCGACCGAGGCCCCCGCCACCTGACCCGCCCGCCGGCCGCGCACGTCCGCGGACCTGCACGGTGCAGGTCCGCGGACGTGCGCCGGCGGGCTCAGCCGTTCCTCAGCTCCAGGGCGTCGGCCGGCACCGAGTCCATGTCCGGGCCGGCGGTCCGGGTCCGCTTGAGCTCCCAGAAGTCGGGCAGGTTGGCCAGCAGGACGGCGCCGTCGAAGGCCCGGCCGGCGTCCTCACCGGTGGGCACCCTGCTGATGACGGGGCCGAAGAACGCGACGCCGTCGATGTGCATGACCGGGGTGCCGACGTCGTCGCCGACCCGGTCCATGCCCGCGTGGTGGCTCTTCTCCAGCGCCTCGTCGTACTCGGTGGAGATCGCCGCCTCGGCCAGCTCGGCCGGCAGGCCGACGCGCTCGAGCGCCGGGGCGATCAGCTCGTCGAGCTCCCGGCCCTCGTGGTGCCGCAGCGTGCCCATGGCCGTGTAGAGGTCGCCGAGGACCTCGTCGCCGTGCTTCTCGGCCGCGGCGATCGCGACCCGCACCGGGCCCCACGCCTGCTCCATCATCCGCTGGTACTCCTCCGGCAGGTCACGCCCGCGGTTGAGCACCGCCAGCGACATGACGTGCCAGTGCAGGTCGATGTCGCGCACCTTCGCCGCCTCCAGCACCCAGCGGCTGGTCAGCCAGGCCCAGGGACACAGCGGGTCGAACCAGAAGTCCACCCGGGCCTTCGTCGGGGCGCTCTGCACTGCCTCGGTCATCGATCGCTCTCCTCTGATCCGTCGTCCTCGGGGCCGGGGCGCACCTCCGGCCACTGCCCGCTGCCAAGTGCCCCGTCCGGCCGGTTGTTCCCGGTGCCCTGCGGGCGTGTCGGCCGTCCGTGGGAGGCTGCCGGGCGTGGCCGTACCCAACCTGACCCGCGACGACGCCGCCGCGCGCGCCCGCCTGCTCGACGTCGACAGCTACGACCTCCGCTTCGACCTCACCGACGGTGAGGGGCGACCGGGCAGCGGGACCTTCCGCTCGACGACGACGGTGCGGTTCACCTGCCGCGAGCCCGGCGCCGCCTCGTTCGTCGACCTGGTCGCCGAGACCGTCCGGTCCGCCACGCTCAACGGGGTCGAGCTCGACGTCTCCACCTGGACCGAGGAGGGCGGCCTGCCGCTGCCCGACCTCGCCGCCGACAACACCCTGGTCGTCGACGCCGACTGCCGGTACTCCAACACCGGCGAGGGCCTGCACCGCTTCGAGGACCCCGAGGACGGGCAGGTCTACCTCTACACGCACTTCGAGCCGGCCGAGGCCAAGCGCGTGTTCGCCTGCTTCGACCAGCCCGACCTCAAGGGCACCTACGAGGTGCACGTCGTCGCGCCGTTCGACTGGCAGGTCGTGTCCAACACCGGCGGCCGCACCATCGAGGCCGGGCCCGCGGGCTCGCAGCTGGTGCACTTCGAGCCGACCAAGCGGCTGTCGACCTACCTGGTCGCGCTCATCGCCGGGCCCTACGCGCGGGTCACCGACTGCTACGAGGACATCCCGCTGGGGCTGTTCTGCCGGGCGTCGCTGGCGAAGTACCTGGACCCCGAGGAGCTGTTCCGGGTCACCAAGCAGGGCTTCGAGTTCTACCACCGGGTCTTCGACTACCCGTACCCGTTCGACAAGTACGACCAGGTGTTCGTGCCGGAGTTCAACGCCGGCGCCATGGAGAACGCCGGCGCGGTCACCGTGCTGGAGGACTACGTCTTCCGGTCGCGGACCAGCCGGGCGCGCTACGAGCGGCGCGCCGAGACGGTGCTGCACGAGCTGGCGCACATGTGGTTCGGCGACCTCGTGACCATGCGCTGGTGGGACGACCTGTGGCTCAACGAGTCCTTCGCCACCTACATCTCCACGCTGTGCCAGGCCGAGGCGACCGAGTACACGACCGCGTGGACGACGTTCGCCAACACCGAGAAGGCCTGGGCCTACGCGCAGGACCAGCTGCCCTCCACCCACCCGATCGCCGCGGACATGGTCGACGTGGCCGCCGTCGAGGTGAACTTCGACGGGATCACCTACGCCAAGGGCGCCTCGGTGCTCAAGCAGCTGGTGGCCTACGTCGGCCGCGAGGAGTTCCTCGCCGGGATCCGCCGCTACTTCCGCACCCACGAGTACGGCAACACCACGCTGGCCGACCTGCTCGACCCGCTGTCGGAGGCCACCGGCCGCGACCTCACCGAGTGGTCGGCGCAGTGGCTGGAGACCAGCCAGGTCAACACCCTGCGCCCGGTGTACGAGCTCACCGACGACGGCCGCTACGCCTCGTTCGCCATCGAGCAGACCGCCGTCCCCGAGCACCCCGTGCTGCGCCGGCACCGGCTGGCCGTGGGCCTCTACGACCGCGGGCCGGACGGGCTGACCCGCACCACCCGGGTGGAGCTGGACGTCGACGGCGAGCGCACCGAGGTCGCCGAGCTCGCCGGGCACCCGGTGGCCGACCTGGTGCTGGTCAACGACGACGACCTCACCTACGCCAAGCTCCGCCTGGACGACCGCTCGCTGGCCACGCTGCGCGAGGCGATCGGCGCGGTCCCCGACTCCCTCGCCCGCGCGCTGTGCTGGGCCGCCGCCTGGGACATGACCCGCGACGCCGAGCTGCCCGCCCGCGAGTGGGTGCAGCTGGTGCTGGCCGGCATCGACGCCGAGACCGAGATCAGCGTGGTGCAGTCGCTGCTGGCGCGGGTGCAGTCGGCGCTCACCTCCTACGCCGACCCGGCGTGGGCCGAGACCGGCTGGGCGGCGCTGGCGGACAAGGCGCTGCAGGCGCTGGAGTCGGCCGAGCCGGGCAGCGACGAGCAGCTGCAGTGGTCGCGCACCCTGGCCGCCGCGGCCCGCACCGAGGAGCACGCCGCGGTGCTGCGCGGGCTGCTCGACGGCTCCCGCACCGTCGAGGGGCTGGCCGTCGACGCCGACGCCCGCTGGGCCTTCCTCAACGGCCTGGTGGCCATCGGCGCGGCCGGCGACGCCGAGATCGACGCCGAGGCCGAGCGGGACGCCACCGCCACCGGGGTCCGGCGCGCGGCGACCGCGCGGGCGCTGCGCCCGACCGCGGAGGCCAAGGCGGACGCGTGGCAGCAGGCGTTCCACGACACGTCGGTGCCCAACGCCGTCCACGAGGCGCTGGTCGGCGGCTTCTGGCACCCGGCGCAGCGGGAGCTGACCGCGGAGTACGTGGACCGGTACTTCGCGGAGGTCGGCCCGGTGTGGGAGCGCCGTCCCGGCGAGATCGCGAAGAACGCCGTGCAGTACCTGTTCCCGCCGGTGGTCGAGGAGCGGACGCTGCAGGCCGCCGACCGGTGGCTCGGCCAGGAGGGGCACCCGGCGCCGCTGCGCCGGCTGGTCTCCGAGGGCCGCGACGGCATCGCCCGCGCGCTGCGCAACCGGGCGCGGGACGCCGCCGAGAGCGCCTGACCCGCGGGACGCGAGAGGCCCAGGACCCGCCGGGTCCTGGGCCTCTCCTCTCCAGCCGTCGTGTCGGCCCCCTGCAGGGCCCGCCGCGAGCCTGCGAGTGGGGGGGCGGGGGGTCCTTCCTCAGTGGGTGCGGGCGCTCCGCGGGTGGCCGGCCTGGTCGGACAGCTGCCGCAGGCCGTTGACGATCCCGCCCACGAGGTCGCCGGAGGCGAAGGAGTTCGTCATCGACAGCACCGCGAGCGCGCACGCCCGGTCGGGCAGCCGGCGGGCGGCCGAGGCACCGGTGACGACCTCGATGACCCGCTGCCCGGGCGAGACGGCCAGCAGCACCGACTCGGCCGGGTCGCCGCCGCGGGCGTGCAGCTCCTCGGCGCGGATGCGGGTCCGGGGCCCGAGGTCGCCGATCCACAGCGTGAACCGCAGGCCGGTCTCGCGCGAGGACATGGTCAGCGCCTCGTCGAGCCGCGCCAGCTCGCGGTAGCTGAAGATCGTGTCGTAGCCCTCGTCGGCCCGGTTGGGCGCGGTGTCGACCGTCCCGGTGTCGTGGGCGTCGGCATCGAGCACGCGGGTCATCGCCGGCCTCCTGAGGCGGTCGCGAGGTGGATGGGGGTCACGGGGGCGGTCACCAGGTGCCGCGGGCGCCGCCGAGCGGGCCGCCGGCGGACGGGGCCGGCGCACCGGCGGAGACGGCGGTCGCGCCGCGCGAGCCGGCGATCACGTGCGAGCCGGTGGTGGTGCCGTGCCCGCCGTGGCCCCCCTCGAGCGCCGCGGGCTCGCCGTACAGCGAGGACCCGACGGCCTGGGTGTCGCCGTGGCCGGCGGCGTGCGTCGGGGCGTCCTTCGGCTGCGGCTCGTACCAGACCGGCTCGTGCTCCCAGGGCTGACCCGGCTTGTACCGGACGCCCTGGCGCTTGCGCCCGCCCGGCAGGTAGGTCAGCGCCCACAGGAGCACGAACACCGCCAGCGGAGCCACGAGGAAGACGAGCAGGGTCTCGACGACGGTCACGCCCGGAATCTACCGGTGTCCGTGGTCGGCTGTGCGCGCGTGTCCCAGCCCGGCGGGTGCCGGTGCGCCCACGGCCGGGCCTGCTCGAGCTGGGCGGCGAGGCCGATCAGCGTGGCCTCGTCCGCGGGCCGCCCCACGAGCATCGTCCCGACCGGCAGGCCGTCGCCGGTCCAGTGCAGCGGCACGCTGACGGCGGGCTGGCCGGTGACGTTGTAGAGCGCGGTGAACGCGGCGTACCGCTTGTTGCGCTCGAAGTCCTCGGCGCCGTCGCCGTCGGCGTCGAACCAGCCCAGCGGGCGCGGCGTCATCGTCGTCACCGGGGCGACGAGGACGTCGAACCCGTCGGTGGCCTCGACGTAGCGGCGGGCGAACAGCCGCAGCGCGTTGAGCGCCTCCATCGCCGCCTGCGCCGACAGCGCCAGCCCGCGGGCGCGCAGCTCCCGGGTGAGCGGCCGCAGCTCCCCCACCCGGTCCGGCGGCACCGGCAGCGTGGTCCCCGACAGCGACCACACCCGCTCGAAGGCGCCGAGCACCTCCGGGGCGAGCAGGCCGGGCGGGACGTCGACCACCTCGTGCCCGAGGTCGGTGAGCAGCGCGGTGGCGTCGTCGAGGGCCGCGGCCACCTCGGGCTGCAGCACCGCGCCGGGCATCGCCGACTCCAGCACCCGGCCGATCCGCAGCCGCCCCGGCGGCCGGTCCGCGGCCGCGAGGAACGTCTCCCCCGGCGGCAGCGGCGGCGCCCAGGCGAAGTCACCGGTGACCGGGCCGGCCATCGCGTCGAGCATCGCGGCGGCGTCGCGGACGGTGCGGGCCAGCGGCCCGTTGGTGCCCAGCCCGGTGACGTCGCTGCCCAGCGGCCCGTTGCTGATCCGCCCGCGGGTCGGCTTGATGCCGAACAGCCCGTTGATGCTGGCCGGGATGCGGATCGAGCCGCCGCCGTCGCTGCCCTGGGCGAAGGGCACCATCCCGGCGGCCACGGCCACCGCCGCGCCGCCGCTGGACCCGCCGGCCAGCCGGGTGGGGTCCCACGGGCAGCGGGCCGGGCCGGCGACGTCGTTGTCGGTGTAGCAGGGGTAGCCGAACTCCGGGGTGTTGGTCTTGCCCAGGCTGATCGTCCCGGCGGCGGCCAGCTTGGTGACGACGGCGTCGTCGACCTCGGGCACGAAGTCGGCGAACACCGCGGAGCCGAAGGTGGTGCGCACGCCGGCGGTGTTGTTGAGGTCCTTGATCGCCGTCGGCACGCCGAGCAGGGGCGGCAGGTCGCCGCCGCGCAGCACCCGGGCCTCGGCCTCGGCCGCCGCCGCCAGCGCCCGCTCGGGCGTGACGGTGACGAAGGCGCCCAGGCCGGCGTCGAGGGCCTCGATGCGGGCGAGGGCGGCCTCCACCAGGTCGACGGGGCTGAGCGTCCGGTCCCGGACGGCGGCCGCCTGCTCCAGCGCGGTGAGCTCGTGCACCTGCGTACCGGTCACGGGCGGCGACGCTAGCCCCGCCCGGTAGACACGTCGCCGTGCACCTCTCCCGCGCGCACGCCGTGGCCCTCGACGACGCCGACCCGCTGGCCGGGTTCCGCGCCCGCTTCGCCGGCGTCGACGACGGCCTGCTCTACCTGGACGGCAACTCGCTGGGCCGGATGCCCGTGGACACCCCGGCGGCGCTGGCACGGGTGGCCGGGCAGGAGTGGGGCCGCGGGCTGGTCGGCTCGTGGGCGTCCTGGATCGACGTCGGCACGCGGGTCGGCGACGTGATCGGCACCGGCGTCCTCGGCGCCCGGCCCGGCGAGGTGCTGCTCAGCGACTCGACCACCGTCGACCTCTACAAGCTCCTCGTCGCCGCGGCCGACGCCCGCCCGGGCCGGGACGTGCTGGTCTGCTGCGCCGACGACTTCCCCACCGACCGGTACGTCGTCGCCGGGGTCGCCGCCGCGCGCGGGATGACCGTGCGCGAGGTGCCCGCCGACGTCGACGAGGGCCTGGACCCGGCGGTGCTCGCGGCCGCGCTGGACGGGCGGGTCGCCGTCGTGGTGCTGTCCGCGGTCGCCTACCGCTCGGGCGCGCTGGCCGACGTCGCGGCGGTGACGGCGGCGGCCCGCGACGCCGGTGCCCTGGTCGTCTGGGACCTCTCGCACGCGGCGGGCGCGGTGGCGCTGGACCTCACCGCGAGCGGCGTCGACCTCGCCGTCGGGTGCACGTACAAGTACCTGAACGGCGGGCCCGGCGCCCCGGCGTTCCTCTTCGTGCGGCGGGAGCTGCAGGAGACGCTGCGCCAGCCGATCTGGGGCTGGTTCGGCCAGCGCGACCAGTTCGCGATGGGGCCGGCCTACGACCCGGTGCCCGACGTCGGGCGGTTCGCCACCGGGACGCCGCCGGTGCTCGCCGCCGCCGCGGTCGAGGTGGGCGCGCGGCTGGTGGCCGAGGCCGGCATCGGCCGGCTGGCGGCGAAGGGGCGGGCGCTGACCGGTCTGCTGGTCGACCTGGCCGACGCGCACCTGGCGTCGCACGGCGTGGCGCTGGCCAGCCCGCGCGACCCGGCGCGGCGCGGGTCGCACGTCACGCTCGCCCACCCGCACGCCTGGCGGCTGACCCGGGCGCTGGTCGACCGCGGGGTGGTGCCGGACTTCCGCACGCCCGACCGCGTGCGCCTGGGCGTCGCGCCGCTGTACACGCGGTTCGCCGACGTCTGGGACGCCGTCGACCGGTTCCGGGCGCTGCTCGAGGAGGGCGGCTGGCGCGCCTACCCCGCCGAGCGCGCGCGGGTCACCTGACCGGTCGGGCGGCACCGCCGCGGTCGCCGGAGACGATCATGGGATCGTGACGGCGACACGCCGGTCGACGTCGGCGCGTTGCCCCCCGGCGCGATGATCGCCGTGGGAAGGGGCGATCCACCCCTGGAGCGGTCACGCGTGCGCGAAGACCACGAGGTTCTCGGTGGAGGCCCGCCCGGCGCGCTGGAGACAGGTGACGAGCACCAGCCGGCCGGGATCGGCCTCCCACACGTCGGCGGCGCCGACCAGCTCGTCCTTGCCGTAGCGCTCGGTCCGCTCGACGGTGTAGTCGACCGTGCCGCCGGGGGTGCTCACCTCGACGACGTCGCCGGGCACCAGCCCCTCGCCGGCGGCCTCGGCGTCCACCAGCGCGTCGAAGCCGTACCGGCCGGTGCCGGTGGCGTGCGCGGCGATGTAGAGGGTGTTGTCGGCCTCCGCCGCCGCGCCGACCGGGTCGCCGTAGGGCTCGATCCAGTAGGCCGCGGTCAGCGTCGGGGGGTTGATGACCCCGTCGCGCGGGGTCAGCGGCAGCACCGGCAGGTCCAGGCCCAGCGCCGGCACGCTCACGTGCACGTCGGAGGACGGCGTCGGCAGCGTCGTCCCCGCAGGCGGCAGCGTCGGCTGCGCCGGCTCCGGGACCGGGACGCCGGCCGTGGCCACCGGGTCGGCGGACCCGGTGGCCACGGCGGCCCGCCCGTCGTCGGTCAGCCCGGTGGCGAGCAGCGTGCCGCCGGCGATGCCGAGGGCGGCGACCGCCGCGATCGCGGCGGTGCGCCGCCCCGGCCGCATCAGGCCTCGCCCGTCCCGGCCTCGACCGCCGGACGGCGGCGGCGGGCGACGACGACGCCGCCGACGCCGGCGGCCAGCAGCAGACCCGCTCCGGCGGCGACGACCGCCGGGCTGCCCGACTCCTCGGCCGCCGAGGCCTCGTACACGCCGGTGTTGGACTTCAGCCCGGTGTTGGCGACGACGGCCTGGGTGCTCGGCGCGGCGGTGGTCGGCGCGGCGGTGGT
This sequence comes from Geodermatophilus sp. SYSU D00879, assembly GCF_054050375.1. Lineage (NCBI taxonomy): Bacteria > Bacillati > Actinomycetota > Actinomycetes > Geodermatophilales > Geodermatophilaceae > Geodermatophilus > Geodermatophilus sp. SYSU D00879. The sequence goes on along the minus strand of NZ_JBJGZF010000014.1, from coordinate 80,598 downwards.
GGTCGGCGCGGCGGCCGGTGCGGCCTCGACGGTGAGCCCGATCTCGACCACCCCCACGTTGCCCGACGAGGCCTGGTCGACGACGAGGAGGCTGTACTGGCCGGGCGCGGTACCGGCCGGGACGACGAAGCTCGCCGTCGTCCCGCTGACCTGCGCCGTCACCGGCACGAGGGCGCCCGTGGGGTTCCCGTCCGCGTCGACCGGCCCGAGGCTGAGCTCGACGCCCTCGAGGTCGGTGAGGCCCAGCTCGCGGAGCGCCGACTGCTCGCTCAGGTCGAGCGTCACGGTCGAGCCGGCCGTCACCGGGGTCGGGAAGGGGCACGGGTCCTGGGAGAAGAGAGCGCAGGGCAGCGTCGAGTAGCCGAGCAGCACCGGCGCCACGGTCTCCGCGCCAGGCGCCGCGGCGGGGTCGAACGCCAGCTCGTACGACAGCGGGTCGAAGTAGCTGAACGCCGGGCTCAGGGTCGACTCGAGCGGCTCGATGTCCAGCCGGGCGGCGTCGCCAGCGATCGGGTCGTCGGCCGGCAGGGTGATCGTGACGCTGTCGGCGGTCGGGACCACGACCAGGCGGTTCGGGTTGCCGGCCGCGAACCGGGAGGAGTAGGTCGCCTCCGGCGTGCCGTCGCCGTTGTCGTCGAAGACGAGCTCGGCGCCGGCGTCGGAGCCGTCGAGCCCGTCGGGCAGGTCCACGGTGATCGTGCCGCCGTACTGGACGTCCACGGGCGCGCCCGACGCGCCGTCCCAGCCGGTCGACGGGTCCATCGCGCCGCCGGACCCGTCGACCGGGACGGCGCTCAGCGCCACCTCGGTGGGCTCCAGCGGGATGACGACGTCGGTCGCGGCCAGGGCGGGGGAGGCGATGCCGACGAGCAGGACGGCGGTGCCGATGCCGGCGAGGCCGAAGCGCTGCACCACACGGCGCTGGGTGGAGCTGGACATGGAGGACACCTTCCGGCGACTACAGCGCCCAGGTGGCGCCGACTGGGGCGCAACGTACGGCGACGCGATGACACCTGTCGGTAGTGAACACGCGGGAAGGGGTGCGACGCCGAGCCGGGTCCCACCCGTCACACCGGCCCCACCCGGAACGCCGGATGTTGCCGGACCACCCGATCGCGGTTCGTCAGGTGCCCACGGCGACGGCGGGGTCAGCCCGGGTCGGGAGCGCCGATCGGGTTGCGGTCGGGGAAGAGCCCGGCGGTGACGACGGCGCGGCGCACCGGCACGAGGAGCTCGGCGAGCCGGTCGCAGCGCGTGTCGCCGAGCACCCGCCACGGGCCGAGCGCGAGGCGGTCGGTGTCGGCCTCGATCGCGGTGACCATGGCCAGGCCCTCCGCGGACAGCTCGTCCCCGTCCAGCCAGCCGCGCCGGGCGAGCTCCTCGCCGGCGGCCGCCCACGCGTCGTCGTCCCAGCCGCGGGCCTTCTGCAGCCAGTCGCGGTCGACCCGGCCGGCCGCGGCCACCAGCACGTGCGCGCCGACACCGGACACCTCGCGGCCGAGCAGCGCCGCGTTGTGCCCGTCGCCGCGGTGCTCCCGCAGGGTGGTGAGCGCCTGCCACAGCGCCAGGTGCGGCTCGTCCGGCTCGGCCACCGCCGCGTTCGCCGCCGCCAGCGGCCGGCCCGGCAGGTCGACCGCCTCGGCGGCGATGCGTGCGAGCTCCGCGGCCTCCGCGGCGTCGGCCGAGGACGCCCACTCCCCCAGCACCCGGCGCACGACGGCGTCGACGGCGGCCAGCCGGACCCGCAGCGCCCGCTCCGGCGTCACCGCCGACCAGACGCGGGGCACCCGGCGGGCGACGAACGCCGGCGCGAAGTTGTAGAAGGCCGCCGTCACCACCGCCGGCCCCACCGGCCCGAGCGGCGCCGCGCGCAGCGCGAAGTAGGCGGCCCAGAAGCCGGACAGGCCGGCCTCCTCCGCCGCGGACCGCGCCTCGTCGGCGAAGTAGGTGACCGCGTGGTACGGCTCGCCCAGCGCCCACAGCCGCCGGGCCGTCCCGGGGGAGCTCACGCGCTCACGCTCTCCGGCATCCCCAGCCACTCCCGCCAGCGGGGGTCCACGGCGCGCGCGCCCAGCAGCCGCCAGGCCGCGCCGCTCGGGGTCCGCGGCGGGTGCGGCAGCTGCCAGCCCATCTCGGCCAGCGACCGGTCGGCCTTGGTGTGGTTGCACTTCCGGCAGGCGGCCACCACGTTGTCCCACGTGTGCGTGCCGCCGCGGCTGCGCGGGACGACGTGGTCGATGCTCGTGGCCGACCCGCCGCAGTAGACGCAGGTCTGCCCGTCGCGGGTGAACACCGCCCGCCGGGACAGGGGCACCTGCGCGGGGTAGGGCACCCGCACGAAGCGGGTGAGCCGCACGACCACCGGGACGGCGAGCGCCACCCGCTCGGCGTGGACCACCTCCGCGGAGTCGTCCACCGGGACCGCCTTCTCGGCCAGGACCAGGACGATCGCGCGGCGGCTGGAGACCACGCACAGGGGCTCGTAGGTGGCGTTGAGCAGCAGCGTGGCCGACGTCGTGCCGGACGAGGGCACGGGCAGCCGGGGGACGGGAACGGGGTCGCGCCGCGGACCTGGGTGGCCCGCCGGCGACGACCCGGACGCGGAACGCGACACGGATCACCTCCGACACCCCGGACCGCCGTACCGGGGCGGCCGCACAGGGCTGTGCCCATCCTGCCCTGACCTGGGCCTCCGGCGCGCGGGGGAACCGGTCCCGACAGGTGCCGGGCTCCTGTCGGCCCCGCCGTTACGGTGGTGCGGGTGCGCTACCCCGACGCCGAGAGACTCGACCTGGTCGAGGACCTGCACGGTCACCGCGTGGCCGACCCCTACCGCTGGCTCGAGGACCCCGACGACCCGCGGACGCAGGCGTGGACCGCCGCCCAGGACGGCCTCACCGCCGACGTCCTCGGCGCCCTCCCCCTGCGGGCCGACCTCGCCGCCCGGCTCGAGCGGCTGGTGCACGCCGGCGCGGTCGGCGTCCCGGTGCACCGCGGCGGCCGCGCCTTCTCCACCCGCCGCGACCCCGGCCAGGAGCACGCCGTCCTGCGGGTGCGCGAGGCCGACGGCAGCGTCCGCGTGCTGGTCGACCCGATGGCGGTCGACCCGTCCGGGACGACGACGCTCGACGCCTGGGCGCCGTCGTGGGAGGGCGACCGGCTCGCCTACCAGCTGTCCACCGGCGGCGACGAGGAGTCGCGGCTGTACGTCCTCGACGTCGCCACCGGCGAGCGGCTGGACGGGCCGGTCGACCGGTGCCGCTACTCCCCCGTCGCCTGGCTGCCCGGCGGCGAGGAGCTCTTCTACGTCCGCCGGCTCGCCCCCGGCCAGGTGCCCGCCGGCGAGGAGCAGTTCCACCGCCGGGTGTGGCGCCACCGGGTCGGCGCCGACCCCGATGGCGACGTCCTGGTGCACGGCGGCACCTTCGACCCGCCCGCCCTGGACCCCACCAACTACTACGGCGTGCGCACCAGCCGCGACGGCCGCTGGCTGGTCGTCTCCGCGTCGGCCGGCACCGCCCCGCGCGACGACGTCTGGCTGGCCGACCTCGCCGGCGACGGCGCCCTGCGCGAGCTCCAGGTCGGCGTCGACGCGCAGACCGCGGCGTGGGTGGCCCGCGACGGCCGGCTGTGGCTGCTCAGCGACCGCGGCACCCCGCGCTGGCGGCTCGCCGTCGCCGACCCGGAGGACCCGGCCACCTGGGCGGTGGAGGCGTGGGCCGACGTCGTCCCGCAGGCCGAGGACGGCGTGCTGTCCGACGTCGCGCTCGTCGACGGCGCCGACGGCTCGCTGCAGGTGCTCGCCGTCCACTCGGTCGACGCCACCGACCGGCTCTCGGTCTGGGCCGGTGACGGCTCCGGCCGGCTGGCGGAGGTGACCGGGCTGGGCGCCGGCAGCGTCTCCGGCGTCAGCGCCCCGCCGGAGGGCGGGACGACGGCCTGGGTCGGGTACACCGACCACGCGACGCCGCCGTCGGTGCTGCGCTGGGACGCCGCCGAGCCGACGGCGCTCGTGGAGGACGAGCGCGCCCCCGTGGCCGGCGAGGTGCCGGAGGTGACGGTCGTCGAGACGCACGCGACCTCGGCGGACGGCACCCCGGTGCACCTGTTCGTGCTCTCGGCCACCGGGACGCCGGACACCCCGCGGCCGACGGTGCTCTACGGCTATGGCGGCTTCAACGTCGCGCTCACCCCGTCCTACTCGGCGCAGGCGCTGGCCTGGGTGGCCGCGGGCGGGGTGTGGGCGGTGGCCAACCTGCGCGGCGGCTCCGAGCACGGCGAGGAGTGGCACCGCGCCGGCATGCGCGAGCGCAAGCAGAACGTCTTCGACGACTTCGCCGCGGCCGGCGAGCACCTGGTCGCGCAGGGCTGGACGACGCACCGGCAGCTCGCGGTGATGGGCGGCTCGAACGGCGGCCTGCTGGTGGGCGCCACCCTGACCCAGCGGCCGGACCTCGCCGCGGGCGTGGTCTGCAGCGCGCCGCTGCTGGACATGGTCCGGTACGAGCGCTTCGGCCTGGGCCGCACCTGGAACGACGAGTACGGCACCGCGGAGGACCCGGAGGAGCTCGGCTGGCTGCTCGGCTACTCGCCGTACCATGCCGTCCGGGAGGGCGCCGCCTACCCGGCGACGCTGTTCACCACCTTCGAGTCGGACACCCGCGTGGACCCGCTGCACGCGCGCAAGCTCGCCGCCGCGCTGCAGGCCGCGACGAGTGCCGACGCGCCGGTGCTGCTGCGCCGGGAGACGTCGGTCGGCCACGGCGCCCGGGCGGTCAGCCGCACCGTGGGCCTGGCCGCGGACCAGCTGGCCTTCCTCGCCGCCGCGACCGGTCTGTCCGGGTGGCGCGCGGATCACTCCTGATCCGTCGCTCCGACCTGACACCATGGAGAGTGATGACTGCTCCACCCTCCGTAGTGACCGCCGCTGCTGACAGCGGGCTCGCCGGCACCATGCCCGACTGCGTCTCCGACCCGACGACGCTGTGCGCCAAGGTCTACGAGCTGTTCGGCATCGACTGGCTCGCGAACAACGCCGAGGCGCTGATCGAGAAGCCGGCGAAGATCCTGCTGGTCGTGGTCCTCGCCGCGGTCGTCCGGCTGCTGCTGCACCGGGCGATCCGGCGGCTGACCGACCGCACCGCCACCGGGTCGATGCCGACGATCCTGCGGCCGCTGCGCAACCGCACCGCCGCCGGCGGCGACCCGCTCGAGCAGGTGGCCGCCCGGCGCACCCAGCGCGCCGAGGCGATCGGCTCGGTGCTGCGCAGCTTCGCCTCGTTCGTGGTCATGGGCATCGCCGTCGTCCTCGTGCTCGGCGAGCTCGGCATCAACCTGGCGCCGATCGTGGCCAGCGCGGGCGTCGTCGGCGTCGCGCTCGGCTTCGGCGCGCAGAACCTGATCAAGGACTTCATCGCCGGGATCGGGATCATCCTCGAGGACCAGTACGGCGTCGGCGACGTCGTCGACCTCGGCGAGGCCAGCGGGACGGTGGAGGCGGTGGGCCTGCGGATCACCCGGCTGCGCGACGTCAACGGCGTCGTCTGGTACGCCCGCAACGGCGAGATCCTGCGGGTGGGCAACAAGAGCCAGGGCTACGCGCAGGTGGTCATCGACATGCCCGTCGCGCACGACACCGACCTCGAGCGGTGCCGCACCGTCATGCAGGAGGTCGCCGACGCGATGTACGCCGAGGACGAGTGGGCCGCGGTGCTGCTGGCCGAGCCGGAGTCCCTCGGCGTCGAGCAGATCCTCTCGGAGGGCGTCTTCATGCGGGTGCAGGTGCGCTCGACCAACGCCGACCAGTGGCGGGTCGGCCGCGAGCTGCGCATGCGGCTCAAGGAGCGGTTCGTCGCCGAGGGCATCAAGACCCCGCCCCCGCTGATCGGCGCGTCCTCCGGCGCCGCGGCCGTCGGCGCCCGATGAGCACCGGGGACGGTCGGCGCGCGACGTTCGGTGAGGTCTTCGCCGTCCGCGAGTTCCGGCCGCTGTTCGGCACCTACACGCTGTCGACCATCGGCGACGAGCTCGCGCGGGTCGCGCTGACCGTCCTCGTCTACCAGCGCACCGACTCGCCGCTGCTGTCGGCGTTCACCTTCGCGCTGGGCTTCCTGCCGTGGGCGCTCGGCGGCCCGGTGCTGGCGACCATCGCCGACCGCTTCCCGCGGCACCGTGTGCTGATCGCCAGCGACGTCGTCCGCGCGGTCCTGGTGGCCGGCATGGCGATCCCCGGGACGCCGCTGCCGGTGCTGCTGGCGCTGCTGTTCCTGGTGGCGCTGTGCGCGCCGCCGTTCGAGTCGGCGCGCTCGGCGCTGATGGCCGACGTCCTGGAGGGCGAGCGCTACGCCGTCGCCACCTCGCTGACCAACGTCAGCCTGCAGGTGGCGCAGGTGGTCGGGTTCCTCGCCGCCGGCGGGCTGGTGACCGTGCTCAGCCCCTCGGTGGTGCTGCTCCTCGACGCCGCCACCTTCGCCGTGTCCGCGGTGTGGCTGACCCTCGGGCTGCACCGGCGCCCGGCGCCGACCGAGGAGCTCGCGGCGCCGTCGTCGGTGTGGCGGGACGCCGCCGAGGGGCTGCGGCTGATCGGGGGCAGCCCGCGGCTGGTGGCGATCATCGCGCTGCTGTGGGTCGGCACGCTGTTCGCCAACGCCGCCGAGGGCATCGCCGCCCCGCTGACCGACGAGCTCGGGGAGGGCGCGGTCCAGGTGGGCGTGCTGCTGGCGGCCAACCCGCTCGGGGTCACCGTCGGCGGCCTGGTGGTCGCCCGCTTCCTCGGGACGGCGCGCAGCGACCGGCTGATGCCGGTGCTGGTGACCCTGTCGCTGGTGCCGGTGCTGCTGGCCGGCCTGGTCGCCGCGACCGCGGGCCCCGGCCGGGGCGCGTTCGCCGTCGTCGTCGCGCTGATGTTCGTCGCCGGGCTCGGCGCCTCCTGGACCATCCCCCTCAACGTCGCCTTCGTGCAGGCGGTGCCGCCGGCCTACCGCGGCCGGGCCTTCGGCGTCGCGGTCAGCGGGCTCTACGGCATCCAGGGCGTCGGTGCGCTGACCGCCGGGCTCGCCGCCGAGGGCCTGCCGCCGAGCGCCGTCGTCGCGCTGGCCGGCGGGATCGGGCTGGTCGCGGTCGTGCCGCCGCTGCTCGCCTACGGCCGCACCCGGGCCCTCGTGGCGGAGGACCGCCCGGCTGCGGGACCATCGGTGTCATGAGCGAGGCGAGCCGGTCCCTGCCGTCGGCGCGGACCTTCTACGACGAGGTCGGCGGGGAGCCGACCTTCCGGCGGCTCGTCGCCCGCTTCTACGCCGGCGTCAAGGCCGACCCGGTGCTCGCCCCGCTCTACCCCCAGGACGACTGGGAGGGCGCCGAGACCCGCCTGCGGCGCTTCCTCGAGCAGTACTGGGGCGGCCCCACCACCTACTCGCAGGAGCGCGGGCACCCGCGCCTGCGGATGCGGCACGCCCCGTTCGCGATCGGCCCGGCCGAGCGCGACGCGTGGCTGCGGCACATGCGGGACGCCGTCGACACCCTCGACCTCACCGAGGAGCAGGACGCCACCCTGTGGGGCTACCTGCAGATGGCCGCCCGCAGCATGCAGAACCGCTGGCCCGACGACGCGCCCGGCGACCTCTCCCCCGCCTGAACGAGGCCCCCGCCCCCGCGAGGGGGCCGTTCCCCACGTCACCTAGGAGCCCGGTGAGTTCCCTCACCCCTGCCCGCCCGTTCCGCCGCACCGACGCCGACTGGTGGCGCGACGCGGTCTTCTACCAGGTCTACATCCGCAGCTTCGCCGACGGCAGCGGCGACGGCGTCGGCGACCTCGCCGGCATCCGCGCCCGGCTGCCGCACCTGGTCGACCTCGGCGTCGACGCGTTGTGGATCACGCCCTTCTACCCCTCGCCGATGGCCGACCACGGCTACGACGTCGCCGACCCGCGCGACGTCGAGCCGGTGTTCGGCGACCTCGCCGAGTTCGACGCGCTGCTGGCCGAGGCGCACGCGGCCGGCATCCGGGTGACCGTCGACCTGGTGCCCAACCACAGCTCGCACCAGCACGAGTGGTTCCAGGCGGCGCTGGCCGCCGGCCCCGGCTCGCCCGAGCGGGCGCGCTACCTGTTCCGGGACGGCCGCGGGCCCGACGGCGCCGAGCCGCCGAACAACTGGCCGTCGGTCTTCGGCGGGCCGGCGTGGTCGCGGGTGCCCGACGGCCAGTGGTACCTGCACATCTTCGCGCCCGAGCAGCCCGACCTGGACTTCACCAACCCCGAGGTGCTCGCCGACCTCGAGGAGACCATGCGGTTCTGGCTCGACCGCGGCGTCGACGGCTTCCGCATCGACGTCGCCCACGGGATGGCCAAGCCCGACGGCCTGCCCGACATGGAGCCCATGGAGGACACCGGGCTGCTCGACGACCACGGCCCGGGCGACCACCGGTTCGACAACGACGGTGTCCACGAGGTGCACCGCCGCATCCGCGCCGTCCTCGACGGCTACCCCGGCACCATGGCCGTCGGTGAGGTGTGGGTCTCCGACGACGACCGGCTGGCCGACTACCTGCGCGCCGACGAGCTGCAGCTGGCGTTCAACTTCAAGCTGCTCACCGCCGACTGGACGCCCGAGGACCTGCGCGACGCCGTCGTCCACTCGCTGGCCACCGTCGACGGGACCCCGGCGCCGGCCTGCTGGGTGCTGTCCAACCACGACCGGCCCCGGCACGTGACCCGCTACGGCGGCGAGACCGGCACCCGGCGGGCGCGGGCGGCGGCGCTGCTGCAGCTGGCGCTCCCCGGCGCGGCCTACGTCTACAACGGCGACGAGCTCGGCATGCCCGACGTCGACCTGCCCGACGAGGTGCTGCAGGACCCGATCTGGGAGCGGTCCGGGCACACCGAGCGCGGCCGCGACGCCTGCCGCGTCCCGGTGCCGTGGTCGGGCACCGAGCCCTCCTACGGCTTCTCCGCGCAGCGGGAGACCTGGCTGCCGATGCCCGAGGGCTGGGGGCCGCTGACCGCCGAGGCGCAGGCCGCGGACCCGTCGTCGGTGCTGTCGCTGTACCGGGCGGCGCTGGCGCTGCGGGCCTCGTCGCCGGCCTTCACCGGCGAGTCGCTGGAGTGGCTGCCCGCGCCCGAGGGGTGCCTGGCGTTCCGCCGTCCCGGCGGCCTGGTGTGCCTGGTGAACCTCTCCGCGGAGGCCGTGCCGCTGCCCGAGGGCCGGGTCCTGCTGGCCAGCACCGACGTCGCCGGCGGCGCCCTGCCGGCCGACGCCGCCGTCTGGCTGCACGCCTGAGCAGGGCGGGGACGGCGCCCTCCGCCTCGGGAGGCGCCGTCCCCGCGCGCGGGTAGCATCGGGACCGGAACAGAGCGTCACGGGGGGACGCTGACGCCGCGGTCGACCGACCCAGTGTCGGCGGCCCTGTGCCGGGGGAGGCGCGCCCACCCATGACGTTGTTGCAGGTCCAGGGCCTGACGAAGTCCTTCGGGGCCCGTCGTGTCCTGCGGGACGTCTCCTTCGCCCTCGCCGAGGGCGAGATCGTCGGACTCGTCGGCACCAACGGGGCGGGCAAGTCGACCCTCGGCGACGTCATCGCCGGCATCACCCCCGCCGACGCCGGCTCCATGACGCTGCAGGGCCACCCCTACGCGCCGCTGTCCGCCGACGACGCCCGCCACCTCGGCGTCGGCGTCGTCCAGCAGCTGGTGCACATCGACCCGGCGCTCACCGTCGCGCAGGCGGTCTTCCGCGGCACGACCCAGGCCGGTCTGCCGCCGCGGGAGCTGCGCCGGCAGGCGCAGGTGCTGCTCGCCGAGGTCGCCCTCGACGTCGACCCGGACACCCCCGTCGGGGACCTGCCGCACTTCGTGCACGGCCTGGTCGAGATCGCCCGCGTGCTCGCCGAGGACACCCGGCTGGTGGTGCTCGACGAGGTGTCGGCGCCGCTGCTGCCCTCGGAGGTGGGCCGGCTGCACGCGGTCGCCGGCCGGCTGAGCCGGCAGGGCCGCGGCGTGCTCTACATCAGCCACCGGCTGCCGGAGATGCTCGAGGTGGTCGACCGGGTGCTCGTGCTGCGCGACGGGCGGATCGCCCTCGACGCGCCGGCCGACCGGCTGGACCCCGTCCGGCTGGCCGCGGAGACCGTGGGCGAGCCGGTCACGCCGCCGGAGCCCCGGGTGGCCTCGGCGCCGGAGCCCGCGCCCACCGAGGAGGCCCCCGTGCGCCTCTCGCCGCGGCTGGTGCCCTCCGACGAGGTGGTGCTGCGGGTCCGCAACCTGCGGGTGCCCGGCGCGGTCGAGGGCGTCGACCTGCTGCTGCGCCGCGGCGAGGTGATCGGCCTGACCGGGCACCGGTCCTCCGGCGTCCGGGAGATCGCCGATGCGCTGTCCGGGGAGCTGCCGGCGGTCACCGACGAGCTGCAGCTGTTCGGCGAGGAGCGCTCGCTCGGGCCCTCCGCGGACGCCCCCGGGCTGGAGCTGCCGGTGTACCGCCCGGACGAGGACGCCTACGGCGTGGACCCCGGCGAGACGATCGCCCGGACGATGACCCAGGAGGCCTGGGGCTCGCTGTCGGACCTGCGCAAGGAGATCGCCCAGCTGCGCGGGGTCATCCGGACCGTGCACCGGATGGACGTGAAGACGCTGAGCATCCGCACGGTGTTCGGCGCGCTGTCCGGCGGCGACCAGCACAAGCTGGCGCTCGCCCGGTGGATGTCGGAGTGCGCGCGCGACGTCGTCGTCCTCCACGAGCCCACCCGCGGCCTGGACGTGCGGGCCCGGCGGCAGGTCCGCCAGCTGCTGGACGAGGCGACCGCGCACGGGACCTCGGTCGTCGTCGTGTCGGTGGACCCCGACGAGCTGGCCGAGTGCTGCGACCGGGTCGGCATCGTCGCCGGCGGCCGGGTCGCCCGGTGGATCGACACCGGCGAGCTCGCCGTGGACGCGGTGCGCGACCGCATCGTCGAGGCCGCGACCGCCGCCGCCTGACGAAGGACCTCCCTGCCCCCCACCGCTCGCACGCTCGCGGCGGGCCCCTGCAGGGAGGCCGGCAGAGCGGAATCTCCGTGCTGCTGCGTCGGCACCCTCCCCGGCCCCCGTCCGGGTCGGGTGCCGACGCCGCCGGCTCAGACGCTGACGGTCGCCGCGACCGCGCGCAGCTTGTGCCGCGCCAGCGCCAGGTTGGCGGTCACGCGGTTGAGCACGAGGTAGATGAACAGGCCGGCGTTGCCCTGCCCCTTGAGCACGTTGATCAGGTGGTACTGGCTCTGCAGCGTGATCAGGATGTCCTCGACCTCGTCCTTGAGCTCGAGGTCGTTGATCGTGCGCAGCTTGGCGCGCACGACGTTGGAGTTGCCGGCGGCGGCCACGTTGAGGTCGAAGCCGGGCGTGCCGCCGGACGCGAGGGCCATGCCGCTGTCGATGTCCACGATCGCGGCGCCGTTGGCGCCCTCGATCGCGAGCAGGTCCGCGATGACGTTGTCGAGTGAGGCCATGGGAAGGGCTCCTGTCGTCTCGAGAGGGGGGCGCAGCGACGGGCTGCGCACCGGGCCGGGAGGCGACCCGGGTCGACCGGACGGGCCGGGCGTCTGGGGAGGCACGGCGTCCCGCGGCGGCTCGGCCGCCGGGGCGTCGTGTGCCGCACCCGGCGGGGCCGGGGGCGGCGTGGGCCGGGGCGCGGGCCGGGTGACCGGCTCCTCGACGGCGGGGGGCGGGGGCTGCGGCGGAGGTGCTGCCGCGGCGGACCGGCCGGCGCCGGCGCGCCCGGGCCACGGGTCCTGGTGCGGCTCCCGGGTGGCTCCCGGGGTGGCACTGCGCGGCTCGTGACGCCCCCGCGACCACAGTGCCGCCCACCACCCGGTTGCCATGCAGATTCCGCCTGTTCCTCGCCTCCGCCGAAGGCCTCAGCGACCCCAGAAAACACGGCGCGGGCGGCCCGGGCAAACCGGCGGACGTATCTGCAGGTGAGCGCGCGGACACCGACGGCGACGGGATCGGCGCGGGCCCGGAACGCCCACCGGACGGGTCCCGCCCGCCCCTCGGGTACCTTCCGCGGGGACCGCGCGGGCCCGTCCCGCCACCTGTGGAGGAGACGCCGTGAAGACCCGGGACCTCGCCTACGTCGCCCTCTTCGCCGCGATCATCGCGGCGCTGGGGACCCTGCCGGCGATCAACGTCGGGCCGGTGCCGATCACCGCGCAGACCCTCGGCGTCATGCTGGCCGGCAGCGTCCTGGGCGCCCGCCGCGGCTTCCTCGCGGTCCTGCTGTTCCTGGTCCTGGTGGCGGTCGGGCTGCCGCTGCTGGCCAGCGGCGCCGGCGGCCTGGCGCCCTTCGCCGGCGCCTCGGCCGGGTACCTGTTCAGCTGGCCGCTCGCCGCGTTCGTCGTCGGCTGGCTGACCGAGCGGGTCTGGGACCGCTACAACGTCGGCTGGGGCCTGGTGGCCAACGTCGTCGGCGGCATCGTGGTCGTCTACGCCGTCGGCGTCCCGGTGCTCAAGGCCGTGGCCGGCCTGCCGTGGGACACCGCCCTGTGGACCGGCGCCGCCGTCTTCATCCCCGGCGACCTGTTCAAGGCCTTCGTCGCCGCGGCCGTCGCCGACGTCGTCCGGCGCAGCTACCCCGTCATCGACCGTCCCCGCCGGGCGGCCGGCACCCGGTGAGGCTCCGCCGTCCCGGTCCGGCGCCCGCCGCGGACGACGTCGCGGAGCCGGGGCGCGGCATCGAGCTGCGCGGCGTCGGGCACCGGTACGGCGAGCGGGTGGTGCTCGAGGACCTCGACCTCGCCCTGACCGAGCCGCGGGTCGGCGTCATCGGCGCCAACGGCTCGGGCAAGAGCACCTTCGCCCGGCTGCTCAACGGCCTGGTCGTGCCCACCGAGGGGCGGGTGCTGGTCGACGGGCTGGACACCCGCACCCAGGTGCGCGCGGTGCGGCGCCGCGTCGGGTTCGTCTTCCAGGACCCCGACGCGCAGATCGTGCACCCGACGGTCGCCGAGGACGTCGCCTACGGGCTGGAGAACCAGGGCGTCCCGCCGGACGAGCGGGCCGCCCGCGTCGCCGAGGTGCTCGCCCGCTACGGCCTGGCCGGGCACGCCGACCACCCCGCGCACCTGCTGTCGGGCGGGCAGAAGCAGCTGCTGGCCATCGCCGGCGTGCTCGTCATGCGCCCGGCCCGCATCGTGTTCGACGAGCCGACGACGCTGCTGGACCTGGTCAACGCCCGGCGGGTGGCCGAGCTGGTCGCCGGGCTGGAGCAGCAGGTCGTCGTCGTCACCCACCAGCTGGATCTGCTCGACGGGTTCGACCGGGTGCTGGTCGTCGACCGCGGCCGGGTGGTGGAGGACGCCGCCCCCGGCCCCGCCGTGGCCGCCTACCGCGCGCTGATGGCCGCCCGGTGACCCTCGCGCTGTACGTCCCGCGGGCCAGCGTCGTCCACCGGCTGCCGGCCGGGGTCAAGCTGCTCGCCCTCGCCGCCCTCGCCGTCGCCCTGTTCTGGCTGCCCGGGCCGGCCGCGGCCGGCGCGGCGCTGGCGGGCGTGCTGGCCGTCGGGCTATTGGTGGCCCGGCTGCCGGTCGCGGTGCTGGCCCGGCAGGCGCGGGCGGTGGTGTGGTGGGTGCTGGCGCTGCTGGTCGTGCACGCGCTGACCACCGACCTGCGCACCGGCGCGCACGTCGCGCTGCGCCTGCTCGCGCTGGTGCTGGCCGCGGCCGTGGTGACGGCGACGACGCGGGTGAGCGCGATGGTCGCGGTGGTCGAGCGGCTGGCCGCCCCGCTGCGCCTGGTCGGCGTGCGGCCGGCGCGGGTCGGGCTGGTGGTCACGATGGCGCTGCGGTTCATCCCGGTGCTCGTCGAGCGGGCCGACCGCATCCGCGAGGCGCAGGCCGCCCGCGGCGGCTCCCCCCGCGGCCTGCGCGGGCTGCGGACGACGGTCGCCCCGCTGCTGGTGCAGGTCCTGCAGATGGCCCACGACGTGAGCGAGGCGCTCGACGCCCGCGGCGCCGACGACGTCCCGCCCCCGCGCCGCGGCCGGCGCTCCCCCGCCCCGGAGGTCCCGCGATGACCGTCCTCGAGATCTGGACGACCCCGGCCGCCGCCGCGCCCATGCGGCGGGTCCCCACCGCGCGGCTGGTCGCCGGCCGCGGGCTGGAGGGCGACCGCTACGCCCTCGGCGGCGGCACCTGGGCCCGCTACCCGGACCTGGAGAAGCAGCTCACGCTGGTCGACGCCGACGACGTCGCGGCGGTCGCCGCCGAGGTGGGCGTGCCGCTGACGCCCGGGGACACCCGCCGCAACCTGGTCACCACCGGGGTCGACCTGCCCGCGCTGGTGGGCCGGTGGTTCGCCGTCGGCGACGCGCTGTTGTTCGGGGTGAAGCGCTGCCCGCCCTGCGCGCACCTGGAGCGGCTCACCGGCGCCCGGCTGGTGAAGGCGATGGTGCACCGCGGCGGGATCAACGCGGCGGTGTTCGCGGGGGCGGAGATCGCCGAGGGCGCCGTCGTCCGGCCGGTGCCGGACGAGGAGGCCGCCCGGCGCGGGGCGCCGACGGGGGCGGACCGGCCGGTGCCGCGGATCGTGGCCGGCTGAGGGCTCAGACCAGCCGGTAGAAGCGGAAGACCTCGTCCCGGACGTCCAGCACCTCGACGTCGGCGAAGCCCGCCTCGCGCGCGTACCGGCGCAGCGTGGCCGGCCGCATGACCGTGCCGGTCGCGGCCGAGGGCCGGGTGGAGAGCGCGTCGGGCAGGCAACAGACCAGGCTGTAGCCGTACATCAGCCGCTCGACCTCGTCGCCGGGGGCGGTGAACTCCTCGGCCACGCGCTCGTCCACGACCAGGACCGCGCCGCCGTCCCCGGCCAGCCGCCGCAGGGCCGCGAGCACCGCCACCGGGTCGGGCAGGTCGTGGACGCACTCGAAGGCGGTGACGACCTCGTAGGTGCCCGACACCGTCGCGGCGTCGGCGACGGCGAACCGGACCCGGTCGGCGACCCCGGCCTCGGCGGCGTTGCGGCGGGCCGCCTCCACCGACGGCGCGTCGACGTCGAAGCCGTCGACGGTCGCCGCGGGATACGCCAGCGCGATGCCGATCGAGGACCAGCCGTGCCCGCAGCCGACGTCGGCGACCCGGCCGCCGCGCCGCAGCGCCGCGTCGACGTCGGGGATCGACGGGAGGTGCTCGCGCCCCAGCGGGCCGAGGAACAGCGGCCGGTTCGCGGCGGCCTGCGCCTCCCGGACGTCGGCGCCCTGCTGCGCCCAGGAGAGGCCGCCGCCGGTGCGGTGCGCCTCGGCCAGCGCGTCGGCGTGCCGGCCGGTGGCGACGGCGAAGCGGACCAGCGGCAGCAGGTGGTCGCCGCTCAGGACGTCGAGCAGCGGGGCGCGGTGGCCGGGCGGGAGGGTGAAGCGGCGGGCGCGCGCGTCGCCGGGGCGGTCGGGGTCGTCGGCGGCGGTGAGGATCCCGGTGACCGCCTGCTGCTCCAGCCACTCGCGCACGTAGCGCTCCGCCGTCCCGGTGCGCCCGGCCAGTTCGGCGGAGGTCAGCGCGTCGCCGTCGGCGAGGGCGCGGTAGTAGCCGAGCCGGTCGCCCAGCGCGATCGCCTGGGCGTCCAGGCAGGCCAGCACGGTGTCGAGCAGGCGCCCGGCGAGGGCGCCGGTGGCCTCGTCCTCGGCGGCGGGGGCGCGGGTGTCGGTGGTCATCGCGGACCGGCTCCTCTCGGGTGGCCCCGGCCGGTCGGCCGACCGCGCCGGCGGTCGCGATCCTGCCGTGGGCGGGCGCCCGCCGTCCGCCCGCGGGACGCCCCGCCGGCGCGGAACCCGGCGCGCCCGCGGTCCGTCGTCTGTGTGTGGACACCCTCCGCACGCTGCTGAACCTGGTCTGGCTGGTCCTGCAGGGCTGGCTGCTCGCGCTGGCCTACGCCTTCGCCGGCGTGGTGGCCTGTCTGCTGGTGGTGACCATCCCGTTCGGCATCGCCTCGTTCCGGCTCGCCGGGTTCGTGGCGTGGCCGTTCGGCCGGACGACGGTGCGGGCACCGGGCGCCGGCGTCGCCTCGGCGATCGGGAACCTGCTGTGGTTCCTGATCGCCGGGTGGTGGCTGGCGCTGCTGCACGTGGTCGCCGGGATCGCCTTCTGCGTGACGATCATCGGGATCCCGTTCGGGATCGCGTCGTTCAAGCTGGCCGCCGTCGGGCTGTTCCCGCTGGGCAAGCGGGTGGTGGACACCGCTCCCCCGCGCGACTGGATGCACGCCGGCAGCGGCGTGGTGCAGGGCGCACCCGCCCGCTGACGACGCCGGCGCCCGAACCTCTGGGGCTCAGGCCTCCGGCTCGTCGGCCCAGCGGGCGAGGAACTCCTTCTCGTCCGGGGTGAGCCGGCGCGGCCGTTCGATGGAGAAGTCGAAGGGCACCAGGAGCGTGCTGCCGGTGACGGCGAGCCGCTCGTGGTCGAAGACCTCGTAGTGGCAGGTGAAGGCGGCCGCACGCACGTCCGACACCCAGATCTGCACGTCCAGCGGCCGGGCGGAGTAGACGACCGGCCGCTTGTAGGCGATCGCGTGGGCGGCGACGACGGTGCCGCGGCGCAGCCCTGTGCGCTCCTCCAGCGACGCCCGCTCGAAGAACAGCGCGACCCGCGCCATCTCGAAGTACTGCAGGTAGACGACGTTGTTGACGTGGCCGTAGGCGTCCATGTCCGACCAGCGCATCGGGACCTGCACCGTGAACCGCACGGTCCGACACCCTGCCGCACGCCGCCCGCACCCGTCGACCGCGGCTCGTCGCGCCGTGTGCCCGGACCGCGCCGTGTGCACGAACCACGCCGGGGAGGTCGGGACCGCGCTGTGTGCACACACCGCGCCTGCAGACGGCGACGGCCGGCCGGAGCACGTGCTCCGGCCGGCCGGTGAGGCCCCCCTCCCCCTCAGCCCTCGCAAGCTCGGGCCGAGCCTCCGGAGGGGGCCGCTAGTCGCGGGTGAGCTTGCGGTAGGTCGCGCGGTGCGGGCGGGCGGCCTCGGGGCCGAGCCGCTCGACCTTGTTCTTCTCGTAGTCGGCGAAGTTGCCCTCGAACCAGAACCACGTGGACTCGCCCTCGTAGGCGAGGATGTGGGTGGCCACGCGGTCGAGGAACCACCGGTCGTGGCTGACCACCACGGCGCAGCCGGGGAACTCCAGCAGCGCCGACTCCAGGCTGGTCAGCGTCTCCACGTCGAGGTCGTTGGTCGGCTCGTCGAGCAGCAGCAGGTTGCCGCCCTGCTTGAGGGTCAGCGCCAGGTTCAGCCGGTTGCGCTCACCGCCGGAGAGCACGCCGGCCGGCTTCTGCTGGTCCGGGCCCTTGAAGCCGAACGCCGCGACGTAGGCCCGCGAGGGCATCTCCACGTTGCCGACCTTGATGTGGTCCAGACCGTCGGAGACGACCTCCCACAGCGTCTTCTTGGGGTCGATGCCGCTGCGGGTCTGCTCGACGTAGGAGATCTTCACCGTCTCGCCGACCTTGATGTCGCCGTCGTCGGGCTTCTCCTCGCCGACCAGCATCTTGAACAGCGTGGTCTTGCCGGCGCCGTTGGGGCCGACGACGCCGACGATGCCGTTGCGCGGCAGCGTGAAGGACAGGTCGTCGATGAGGATGCGGTCACCGAAGCCCTTGGTGAGGTCGTGGCTCTCGACGACCACGTTGCCCAGCCGTGGGCCCGGCGGGATCTGGATCTCCTCGAAGTCCAGCTTGCGGAACTTGTCGGCCTCGGCCGCCATCTCCTCGTAGCGCTGGAGGCGGGCCTTGCTCTTGGCCTGGCGGGCCTTCGCGCCCGACCGCACCCACTCCAGCTCCTCGGCCAGCCGCTTCTGCCGCTTGGCGTCCTTGGCGCCCTCGACCTTGAGGCGGGCGGCCTTGGTCTCCAGGTAGGTGGAGTAGTTGCCCTCGTAGGGGTAGGCCCGGCCGCGGTCGAGCTCGAGGATCCACTGGGCGACGTTGTCGAGGAAGTACCGGTCGTGGGTGACGGCGACGACGGTGCCGGCGTACTTCTCCAGGTGCTGCTCCAGCCACGCCACGCTCTCGGCGTCGAGGTGGTTGGTGGGCTCGTCGAGCAGCAGCAGGTCGGGCGCCTCGAGCAGCAGGCGGCACAGCGCGACGCGGCGGCGCTCACCACCGGACAGGACGCTGACGTCGGCGTCGCCGGGCGGGCAGCGCAGCGCATCCATGGCCTGCTCGATGCGGGCGTCGAGCTCCCAGCCGTCGTGCTGCTCGATGACCTCCATGAGCTCGCCCTGCTCGGCCAGCAGCGCGTCGAAGTCGGCGTCGGGCTCCCCCATCGCCGCGCTGACCTCCTCGAAGCGGGTCAGCGCGTCGCGCAGCGGCTTCACCGCCTCCTCGACGTTGCCGCGTACGTCGAGCTCCTCGTTGAGCGGCGGCTCCTGCAGCAGGATGCCGACGGTCGCGTCGGCGGCCAGCATGACGTCGCCGTTGGAGGGCTGGTCCAGGCCGGCCATGATCTTGAGGACGGTCGACTTGCCCGCACCGTTGGGACCGACGACGCCGATCTTGGCGCCGGGCAGGAACGACAGGGTGACGTCGTCAAGGATGACCTTGTCGCCGTGCGCCTTGCGGGCACGGGCCATGGTGTAGATGTACTGAGCCACTGGGCGTTCGAGCCTTCCGTCGGTGCGCGAGGAGGGGCGGGCCGGCGCGTGCTCCGGCCCGGCCCCCGTGCGTTCTCGTCCCCGATCCTCCCAGTTCGCGGCGGCTAGCGGAGAGCCGGTTCCGGCAGGGCGTCGAGCGCCGCACCGGCCGCGGACGAGTCGGGGTCCAACTCGTACAACGGCTGCACGGGCTCCGGATAGTCCCGCTCGTCGGCGGCGTCGTCGACCGGCTCGGCCGGCGGCGGTGCGGCCGCCGGCCGCCGGGTCTTGCGGAACTCGGCGGTGCCCTTGCTGAGGTCGAAGCCCACGGTCCGGGCCCGGACCCGCGGCCGGCTGTGGCGGCCCGTGTCGTTCTCCCACTCGTCGGTGCGCAGTGTGCCCCGGACGATGACCGGGTCGCCCTTGCTGACGCTGTGCGACACGTTGCCGCTCAGCTCGTTCCAGCACTCGACGTCGACGAAGAACGACGCGCCGTCGACGAAGCTCCCCGCGGTGCCGTCCCAGCGCCGCTCGGTGGAGGCGACGCGGAAGTTGGTGACGGTGCCGCTCTGCGTGCGCACGCGGCTGGGTGACGTGACGACGTTGCCGACGACGGTGATCTCGGTGGTGCTCACGGTGCTCCTCGGGTCCCAGGAGCCGGCACGGTGCCGGTCCGGGCCCGACCCTCGCCGCCGCTCAGGCGCCTGTGGCGGCGCGGGGAGCGACCTGTGGAGCGCCCGGCGCCTGTGGACGGCGAGCGGCCCGACCGTCACCGGCTCACGCCCGCCGCAGCGGAGGTGTCATCATCGCGGCCGAGCGCCCGTAGCTCAGCGGATAGAGCAGGTGCCTTCTAAGCACTTGGTCGCAGGTTCGATCCCTGCCGGGCGCGCTCGGCGAGGCCCAGGAGGTCCGCGGCGGTCGACGACACGGTCGTCGTCGCGCCAGGGACCGGAGCGGTCGGCCACGCGGGCGGCTCCGTCGTCGAGGGTGCAGCCGGCCTGCCGCTGCGCATCGCCTCCGGCGTCACTCCAGATCGCCGGCGTCTGGCCGTGCCGAGCGGGGGCGTCGGTCGTCGCGTGCCGGCGGGATACCGGGAACAGAAGTACCGGGAGGGCCGTCGGAGCTTCCGGCGACGGGTGGCCCTGGGGCTGAGCCTCGGTCTCCCACCGGTCAGGGTCACGCCCCTCTTGCTCTCGTGGCTCGGTGGGGGAACGTGGCGATGGGCCGGTTTCGTGCTCGGTGCGCCGATGGCCTTCTTCATCGCGGCGTGGAACTCCCCGCCGGACGACGTGGAGCGCCATGCCCGAGCGACCGCAGGTGAGCGGCGCACTGCGAAGGCACTTCGCGAACCGGAGTGCGACGGCCGGCACGCCGTCCACGACGTCGAACGGCGGGTGAACGGCAACGTCGACCACATCCTCATCGGGCCCAGGGACATCCGGGCGAGCTACCGGCGAGCCTCGTCGCTCAGCCTCCGCACCTCGTGGTGGGAGCGGTGCAGCCACCCCCGGCGCTCGGCGTGGTGGTCACGGGGGACCTCCCGAGAAGTGGTGCGGCGGGTGGGCTCACGATCTCCCCGTCCCGATCCCGGACGGGTGAACAGGGACCCACCTGGCGCCTGCGTCCTCAGGGCCCGGTGCACTCCCCGGCGGGGTGCCCGGAGCGGGCGAGGCCGGTGCCGTCCGCCGCCAGGACGTCGACGGAGGGGTCGGTCGCCCCCTGGGCCTGCAGCCAGGCCACCGCGCCCTCGCACACCGCGAGCGCCTGCTGCACCTCGGGTCCGGCCGCGGCGATGCTCGTCCGGACCTCGACCCGGCCGGGCGCGGTCTGCTCGGCGGAGACGACGGCCGCGCCCCAGACGGCGGCGCCCGCGGCGGCCCGCAGCTCCTCGGTGGCGTCGCCGCCCCCGGACACCGGCGGCACCTCGCCACCCGTCGCCGACGGGACGGCGGGCGCGCTGCCGGTGGCCGCGGAGCTGCCGGCGTCGCCGTCCGCACCGGTCAGCAGGACGCCCACGAGCGTGAGGACCGCGACGACGCCGACCGCGAGCAGCGCCCACGTCATCCGGCGCCCACCGGTCCGCCCCGGTCCCCCGTGCATGGCACCGCACCCTAGCGGCGGGGACGCGGGCGCCGCCCGAGGTCGTGCCCCGCCCCTGCGATCGGGGCCCGCGACGATCCGATGCTGCCGCCCGCCGGGGCCGTGCAACGACGTGGCCACGACGTGCGCTGGGGCCACCGGGGCCGACAGCTGCGGCCGGCTGCACGCGGCCGGAGTGCGGACGTTGCCCGCCGGCGTCGAGCAGGACGTCCTGCCGACGCCTGTCCGCTCCACCCGAGGACACCCGCCGGCTGCCCCGTGAGCGGCTGCCGGACGGGTGTTCGGGCGCCTCCTCGGCCGCATCGCGGCACCGGCGATGCTGAGGGACCTGCTGCCGGTGGTGTCCGAGTGGCCCCCTGACCTCGTGGTCCACGATGCGGCCGAGCTCCCTCGGCCGGCTCCCCCTCCGACGCGCCCCACCGCGCCGTCGCCGGCGGGTCCGGGTCACTGGCGGTGGGCTGCAAGTGATCTCGAAGAGCGCCGCAAGCGGGCGGCGGGACGGTGCTCCCGAGCACCCGGGGACGGCCCCGGGACCGCACCGAGGAGCGCCCCGTGACCCAGGTCCACGACCCCCGCAACGCCCAGCCGTACGCCCCGCAGGGCCCCTACGCCCCGGCGCCCTTCCCCGCCCCCAACGGCTGGGACGGCCCCGGCTCCGCCCCGGGTGCCCCCTACGGCCAGCAGCCCCCGAAGAAGCGCACCGGCGCCATCGTCGGCAGCATCCTCGCGGTGCTCGTCGTCGCCGGGCTCGGCGTCGGCGCCTTCTTCCTCCTCGGCAGCAAGGTGCTCGACACCGCCGAGGCCGAGCGGCAGATCGCCGCCGTCGCGCAGGAGCAGGCCGGCGTCACCGTCACCGACGTCAGCTGCCCGGAGGACGTCGAGCTCGCCGCCGGCACGGTCACCACCTGCACCGCGCAGCTGGAGGGCCAGGAGGTCACCTTCACCGTCGAGCAGACCGACGACGAGGGCAACGTGACCATCGACAGCGACCAGGTCTACGTGCACGTGACCGACGTCGAGTCCGCGCTGTCCGAGCAGTTCGCCGCGAGCACCGGCCTCGAGGTCGTCTCCACCTGCGACGCCGGCGACCGCACCGTGCTCGTCGCCGAGGACGGCCTGACGCTGGACTGCCAGGTGGCCGCGGCCGACGACCCGTCCGACAGCGTCGTCGTCGTCGCCACGCTCGACGCCGAGGGCAACGTCAGCTTCGAGTGACCCGCAGGACGGAAGAGGCCCGGGACCGCACCGCGGTCCCGGGCCTCTCGCGTGCGTGCGTCAGCGCGCGGCGGCGAGCGTCCAGCCCAGCGCCGGCGCGACGTGGCGCGCGACGTTCTCCAGCAGCCGGGCGTTGTACTCGACGCCGAGCATGTTCGGCACCGTGAGCAGCAGGGTGTCGGCCTCGCGGACGGCGGCGTCCTTGGCCAGCTCCTCGGCCACCTGGTCGGGCTCGCCGGCGTAGCTGCGGCCGAAGCGGGCGCGCACGCCCTCGAGCAGGCCGACCTGGTCGGACGAGCGGCGCTCGTCGCCGAAGTAGGCGCGGTCGAGGTCGGACACGATCGGGATCACGCTGCGGCTCACCGACACCCGCGGCGCGCGGTCCCACCCGGCCTCGGCCCAGGCGGCGCGGTAGCGGGCGATCTGCTCGGCCTGCAGCTCGTCGAAGGGCACGCCGGTGTCCTCGGACAGCAGCGTCGAGCTCATGAGGTTCAGCCCCTGGCGGGCGGCCCACTCCCCCGTCGCCCGGGTGCCGGCGCCCCACCAGATCCGGTCGGCCAGGCCCGGCGACTGCGGCTGGACCGCCAGCCGGCCGCGGGCGCCGCCGGTCATCCCCGGGTCGGCGTCGACGACGGTCGCGCCCCGGGTGGCGGCGAGGAACAGCGCCGTCTTCTCCCGCGCCAGGTCGGCGTCCGAGGACCCCTCCGGCGGGACGTAGCCGAACGCCTCCGAGCCGCGCAGCGCCGTCTCGGGTGACCCCCGGCTCACGCCGAGCTGCAGCCGGCCGCCGGCGAGCAGGTCGGTGGCCGCGGCCTCCTCGGCCATGTACAGCGGGTTCTCGTAGCGCATGTCGATGACGCCGGTGCCGAGCTCGATCCGCGAGGTCCGCGCGGCCATGGCGGCCAGCAGCGGGAACGGCGAGGCCAGCTGCCGCGCGAAGTGGTGCACCCGGACGAACGCGCCGTCCAGGCCGAGCTCCTCGGCGGCGACGGCGAGCTCGACGGTCTGCACGAGCGCGTCCCGCGCCGTGCGCACCTCCGAGCCGGGCAGCGGCTGCCAGTGACCGAACGACAGGAACCCGATGCGCTTGCCGACGTCCATGCCCGGCACAGCGCGCGGGCCGGGCGCGGGATTCCCCGGCGGTCAGCGCGGCGGCAGCTGCTGGACCGCCCAGCCGTTCCCGTCCGGGTCGCTGAAGAACACGAACGACCCCCACGGGAGGTGCTGGACCTCGCTGACCTCCACGCCCCGCCCGGTCAGCTCCTTGTGGGCCAGCTCGACGTCGGGGACGACGAGCTGCAGCCCCTGCGCCGCTCCGGGGGGCACGTCGAGCAGGCCGGTGCCGATCGCGATCGAGCACGCCGACCCCGGCGGGGTGAGCTGCACGAACCGGACCTCGTCGCTCACCCGGTGGTCGTGGTCGAGGTGGAACCCGGCGCCCTCGGTGTAGAAGGTGATCGCCCGGTCGACGTCGCTGACCGGCACGGCGACCAGCTCGAGCTTCCAGTCCATGACGTACTCCTCCGCTCGGGGCGCCCACCCTGCTCCCCGGAGCGGGTCGTGGGCACCCTCCCGGGCGCGGTGGAGGAGACCCGGGGGTCCGGACGCCGCGGGTCCGGGTGGAGGCGCTGCTCACGGCGACGTCCCACGCGCACCGGACGACACGGCAGCCTCTCGCCGTGACGGAACGTGAGCGACCGACCACGACTCTCCGTGTGCGGGTTCCGCAGCTCCGGCCGTCCGGTCGGCCACCCTGTGGAGGTGACTCTCAGCGCCCCCGACGTGCCCCGGCCCCGGGCCGACCAGCCCGGCGAGCCGAGCGGTGCACCGGCGGGGACGAGGCTGCGGGCCATCGACACGCTGCTGGCCGACCGCGGCCAGGTGTTCCGCGCCCTGTTCCTCAACTCGCCGGTCCCCAAGGCCCTGGTTGGCCTCGACGGCCACCTGCTCGTCGTCAACGACGCGCTGTGCGCGCTGTCCGGCCGCGGCATCGACGACGTGGTGGGCCGCCACGTCGACCTGCTCGCCCACCCCGACGAGGCCCCGATCCCCGACGGCGACGGCGCTCCCGGCGACGAGGCCGCCCTGGACCCGTGGCTGCGCCGGGACGGTGAGCGCCGCCTGCGCCGCGCCGACGGCACCGAGCTGTGGGTGCAGCAGTCGCACACCGTCGTCCACCGGACCACCGGCGAGCCGCACTTCGTCGTCCTGTCGCTGGTCGACGTCACCGACCGGCGACGCGCCGAGGAGGACCTGGTCCGCCGGGCCTTCACCGACCAGCTCACCGGGCTGCCCAACCGCCGCGCGCTCACCGACCGGCTCGCCCACGCCCTCGCGCTGTCCCGCCGCCGCGGGCTGCAGGTGGGCCTGGTGCACCTGGACCTCGACCGGTTCCAGGCGGTCAACGACACCCTCGGCACCGAGGCCGGCGACCAGCTGCTCAGCCAGGTCGCCGACCGGCTGCGCTGGAGCACCCGCGTCGAGGACACCGCCGTCCGGCTCGGCGCCGACGAGTTCCTCATCCTCGCCGAGGACGTCGAGGACCTCGACGGGCTGCGGGCGCTGGCCGACCGGCTGCTGTCGGTGCTCGACGACCCGTTCCAGCTGGGCAACCGCGAGATCGTGCTGTCGGCGAGCGTCGGGCTGACCATGGGCTCCGACGTCGCCCCCGACGACCTGCTGCGCCAGGCGCACAGCGCGCTCACCCGCGCCAAGCGGGACGGCAGCCGGGCGCGGATCGAGGTGCACGACGGCGGCCTGACCGAGGACGAGGTCGACCTGCTGCAGCTGGAGACCGACCTGCGCCGGGCGCTGGACGGCGACGAGCTGCGGCTGTTCTACCAGCCGATCGTCTCCCTGGCCGACGAGACGCTGCTCGGCTACGAGGCGCTCATCCGCTGGCAGCACCCCACCCGTGGGCTGCTGCCGCCCGGCGCGTTCCTCGACGCCGCGGAGAACAACCGGCTCACCTCCCGCCTGGGCGCCTGGGTGCTGCGCCAGGCGTGCACCGACGCCGCCGGCTGGCCGGCCGGGCTGCGGGTGCACGTCAACGTCTCCGCCCGGCACCTGGCCGAGGAGGGCTTCAGCGACCTGGTCGCGGCCGCGCTGGAGGAGTCCGGCCTGCCGCCCGAGCGGCTGGAGCTGGAGATCACCGAGTCGACGGCGCTGTTCGCCGCCGAGGCCACGCTGCAGGCGGTGTCGGAGGTGACCGCGCGCGGCGTCACGCTGGCGCTCGACGACTTCGGCACCGGCTACTCGGCGATCACCGCGCTGCACCGGCTGCCGATCCACACCGTGAAGATCGACCGGTCGTTCGTCGCCGACGTCGTCACCCGGCCCTCCACCGCCGCGCTGGTCCAGGGCCTGCTGCAGCTCGGGCAGGGCATGGGCCTGCAGGTGATCGCCGAGGGCATCGAGGACCTCGAGCAGGCCGAGTGGCTGCGCCGGCACGGCTGCGCGATGGCGCAGGGCTACGCGTTCGGCCGGCCCGCGCCGCTGCCCAGCCGCGCCGAGGCGCTGATGGCCGAGGTGCTCGTCGAGCAGGCCGCGGAGGAGGCCGCCGCCGTCCTGGAGGCCGTGACCGGCGAGCTGGAGGCGGTCACCGGCGAGCTGCCCCCGGTGCCGGACCCGGCCGGCGGCGACGGCGTCGACCTGTTCCCGCTGGAGGACGCCGGGGAGCCCCCGGCCTCCCGGCCGTTCCTCGTGGTCGTCGAGGACACCACCACCGACGACGAGCAGGACGACGACGAGCCGGACGACGACGAGCCGGCCGACGAGGACGAGTCCCGGCCCTGAGCCTTCCGGGCACGTCCGCGGAGGTGCCCGGTGCACCTCCGCGGACGTGCACGCTCAGCCGCGCGGCAGCGCCTGCGGCACCGGCCGCTTCGGGGCCCGGCCGTCGCCGGAGGACCGGCCGCGCAGGCGGCGGGCGATCCACGGCGCGACGAACCCGCGCACCCACGCGGCCTCCTCGGCCAGCGCCGCGCGCAGCGCCCGCGGCGGGGCCGGCGGCAGCGGGGTGCGCCACTCGCCGTCGCCGGGGACCGGGACGCCGAGCGCGTCGGCCGCGGCCAGCGCCATCCGCCGGTGCCCCTCGGCGGTGAGGTGGATGCGGTCGCTGTCCCACAGCCGCCAGTCCAGCAGCCAGTCCGCGCCCCACTGGTCGAGGACGACGGCGCCGTGCCGGGCGGCGATCGACCACAGCGAGGCGTTGAACACCGCGACCCGGCCGCGGGTGCGCCGGATGATCGGCGTCAGCCGCGGGTCGACACCGGTGGCCAGCAGCACGTCGGCGCCGCCGGCGCGGAAGCCGGCCACCGCCTCCTCCAGCGCGGCAGCCAGCACGTCGGGGTCGGCGCCGGGGCGGAGCATGTCGTTGCCGCCGGCCACCAGGCTCACCAGGTCCGGCCGCGCCGCGCGGGCGACCGGCACCTGCTCGGCGAGCACCTGCGGGAGCAGCCGCCCGCGGATGGCGAGGTTGGCGTACTCGACGTCGGCGCCCGGCGAGGCCTCGGCCAGGTGCCCGGCGAGCCGGTCGGCCCAGCCGCGGTACTCGCCGGGGCGGGCCGGGTCGGGGTCGCTGAGCCCCTCCGTGAAGGAGTCGCCGAGGGCGACGTAGCGGCGCCAGGAGCTGCGGGACGGTGCGGGCACGGATCCACTGCAGCACGGTGAGCGAGCACACAGCGCGCCGGGACCCCGGCCGCGGCGACGATTCCGGGCATGCCGACCTCCGTCGCTGCCTCGCTCACCCTCTCCTCGGCCGGCCCGGCCACCGCGTTGCTGCAGGTGGCGGTGGCCGCGCCCGCCACCGAGACGCTGACCGTGCTGTGCGAGGGGCGCCCGCTGGAGGTCGAGGAGGTCCAGGTGGGCGAGGCGCGGGTGCACCGGGTCCGGCTGGAGGCGGGCACCACCGAGGTCACCTACACCGCGACCGCGGAGCGCGGCGGCCCGGGCCGGGCGGTGACGCCGGAGGCGTGGGCGGAGGCGATCCGGCCCAGCCGCTACTGCCCGTCGGACCAGCTCGAGGGGTTCGCCTCCGCCGAGTTCGACCGCTCGCTGCCCCGCGCGGAGCTGGTGGGCGCGGTGACCGACTGGGTGCACCGCCGGCTGGTCTACGCCGCGGGCGCCAGCCGCCCGGTGGACACCGCCGTCGACACGCTGCTGGCCGGGCGCGGCGTGTGCCGCGACTACGCGCACCTCACGGTCACCCTGCTGCGCGCGCTGGAGGTGCCGGCGCGGCTGGTCGCCGTCTACGCGCCGGGGCTGGACCCGATGGACTTCCACGCCGTCGCCGAGGCCGACGTCGACGGGACGTGGTGCGTGGTCGACGCGACGCGGCTGGCGCCGACGTCGTCGCTGGTGCGGATCTGCTCGGGCCGCGACGCCGCCGACACCGCCTTCCTCACCACGCTCGGCGGGGCGCGGTTCCTCGGCATGACCGTCACCGCCGCCGTCGACGGCGACCTGCCCGCACCCGACGGCGCGCCGTTCCCGCTGCCCTGAGCGCTCAGCCCTCCTCGGGCGCCTCGCGCAGCCGCTCCCGGAGGTCGCGCGGGAGCAGCTCGACCATCTCGGCGGGCAGGAACGGCAGGTCCAGCAGCGAGAGCTTGGCCCGGCTGCGCTGTGCCGAGCGGGAGCCCTCGATCCGCACGAGCTGCCCGGCGCCGGGGCGGTAGGAGACGGTCACCTCGTCGCCGGGCTGCAGCCGGCCGCCGAGGACGCCGTCGAACTCCATCGCCGGCCGCCCGGCGCCGATGGTCAGGGCCAGGGTCTCCCGGGCGCCGAGCAGCACCGTGCGCGAGATGCCCTGCATCGGCGCCGCCGGGGTGAGCAGGATGCCGTCGACCTCCGGGCTGACCACCGGGCCGCCGGCGGCGTAGTTGTAGGCCGTCGAGCCCATGGCGGTGGCCACGATGACGGCGTCGCAGCGCAGGTGGCCGTGCCGCCGGCCGCCCACCGACAGGTCGGCGCTGACCATCCCCTCCCCCGGCACCCGCGCGAGGACGGCGTCGTTGAACGCCAGCCACTCCCAGTCGCGCAGCCGGACCACCAGGCAGCCCCGCGACTCGGTGGTGACCCGGCCCTCGGCGAGCGCGGCCAGCGCCTCGCCGAGCTCGCGGCCCTCCACCTCGGCGAGGAACCCCAGGTGGCCGAGGTTGACGCCGAGCACCGGCACCGGGCGGGCGCTGACCATCCGCATCGCCCCGAGGATCGTGCCGTCGCCGCCGAGCGCGATGACGCCGTCGCAGGTGCCCGCCAGCTCCTCGGGCGCCACCGCGGTGACGCCGGTCAGGGCGAGCCGGGCGACGTCGTCGCGATCGGCCAGCAGCTGCACCCCGGCGCCGGCGGTCCACTCGGTGACCTGCCGGACCGCGGCGGAGGAGTCCCGCGTGGGGTGCAGGACCAGCCCGAGGCGCATCCCGGCGCTCAGCCGCGCCAGGTCTCGAGGAGGCGCAGCCAGATCTCGCTGACCGTCGGGTAGGCCGGGACCGCGTGCCACAGCCGCGCGATCGGCACCTCCCCGACGACGGCGATCGTCGCCGCGTGCAGCAGCTCGGCCACCGCCGGGCCGACGAAGGTCAGCCCGAGCAGCACCTCGCGCTCGGTGTCGACGACGGCGATCGCGGTCCCCTCGTAGCCGTCGGCGAACAGCGCCGCGCCCGAGACCGAGCCGATGGGGTACTCGACGACGCGGTGCGGCAGGCCCCGCTCCTCGGCGTGGGCGCTGGTCAGGCCGACGCTGGCCACCTGCGGGTCGGTGAACACGACCGAGGGCGTGGCGGCGCGGTCGGCGGTGGCGGTGTGCGGCGACCAGTCCTCCCCGCGCACCTCCTCGCCGCGGGCGCGCGCGACGATCGCCGCGCCGGCCTGGCGGGCCTGGTACTTGCCCATGTGGGTGAGCTGCCGGCGGCCGTTGACGTCGCCGACGCCGTAGAGCCAGGGCAGCCCGCGCACCTGCAGCGTGTCGTCGACGTCGAGGTACTCCCCCGGCTCCAGCCCGACGCTGTCCACGCCGATCGCGGTCGTCCGCGCCCGCCGCCCGACGGCCACGAGCACCTCGTCGCCGCGGACCTCGCCCTCGGCGGTCGTGAGGACCACCTCGTCGTGCTCGCGGCGGGCCGCGCGGACCTCGGCGCCGAGCCGGACGTCGACGCCGCGGTCGCGCAGCGAGGCGAGCACGGCGTCCCCGGCCTGCGGCTCGGCGCCGGGCAGCAGCCGGTCGCCCTGCTGGAGGAGCGTCACCCGCGAGCCGAGGGCGTTCCAGGCGGAGGACATCTCGCAGCCGACGTAGCCGCCGCCGACCACCAGCAGCCGGCGCGGGGGCTCCTTGGCGCTCGTGGCCTCGCGCGGGCTCCACGGCTCGACGTCGGCCAGGCCCTCGACCGGCGGCACCGCCGGCTCCGACCCGGTGCAGACGGCGACGGCGTGCCGCGCGGTCAGCCGGGTCTCGCCGCCGTCGGGGCGGGTCACGACGACCGTGCGCTCGCCCTCGAGCCGGGCGGTGCCGCGGACCAGGTCGATGCCGGCGCCCTGCACCCAGCGCACTTGGCCCGCGTCGTCCCAGTGGCTCGCGAAGGAGTCGCGGCGCTCGAGGGTGGCGGGAACGTCCTGCTCGCCGGTCACCGCGGCCGCGGCGCCCCGGACCGCGCGGGCCTCCTCGATCGCCTCGGTGCCGCGCAGCAGCGCCTTGCTCGGCATGCACGCGTAGTACGAGCACTCCCCGCCGACGAGGTGCTGCTCGACGAGCACCGCGGACAGCCCGCCCCGCACGACGACGTCGGCGACGTTCTCGCCGGTCGAGCCGGCTCCCATCACGACGACGTCGTAGATCTCCTCGTCCGCGCTGCTCACCGGGCCATCCTGGCGGTGTGGTCGACTGGCCGCCATGCCGGTGTCACCCTCCGAGTTCACCGCCGCCCTGCGGCAGTACGCCGCGGGGGTGGCGCTGCTGACCGTCCGGGACGACATCGACGACGTCGGGACGACGGTCACCTCGGTCATGAGCGTGTCGGCCGACCCGCCGCTGGTCGCCGTCGGGCTGACCGCCGACGGCTACCCGGCCGAGGTGCTGGAGGCCGTGGGCAGCTGCGGGCTCACCGTGCTCGCCGCCGGGCAGGCGATCCTCGCCAGCCGGTTCTCCTCCGCGGGGCGGCCCTCGGCGCGGCACCTGCTCGAGTCGGTGCCGTGGTCGCGGGCGGGCGGCAGCGGCGCGATCGTGCTCGACGGCGGCGTCGTCGCGCTGGACTGCCGGCTCGACCGGCTGGTGCCGGCCGGGGACCACGTGCTGGCGCTGCTCGCCGTCGAGGACGTGCCGGTGCTGCGCGAGGACGCCGCGCCCCTGCTCCGGCTGCGCGGTCGCTACGTCGACGCCCCCTGACGGGCGGATCCGCGCACGCGGGACGGCCGGCCCCCTCGCCGGGCCCCGTCGCGCGCGTGCGAGCCATGGGGTGCGAGGGGGTCCGTCAACTAGCGTGCGGGGTGATGACCGAGCCGCAGACCCCCGTGCCGTCCGCGCTGCGCCGGGCCCTCGCCCGCGCCGAGCGGGGCGTGACCCTCGACGCCGGCGAGGCCGAGACCCTGCTGTCGGCCCGCGGGCTCGGCGACGGGGAGCCGCTGGACCGCCTGCTCACCGCCGCCTCCCGGGTGCGCGACGCCGGCCTCGCCTCGGCCGGCCGGCCCGGCGTGGTCACCTACAGCCGCAAGGTGTTCATCCCGCTCACCCACCTGTGCCGCGACCGCTGCCACTACTGCACCTTCGTGACCACGCCCGGGCAGCTGCGCGCCCAGGGGAGGGCGCCGTTCCTCTCCCCCGACGAGGTGCTCGACGTCGCCCGGCAGGGTGCCGCGCTGGGCTGCAAGGAGGCGCTGTTCACCCTCGGCGACCGCCCCGAGGACCGCTGGCCGGTCGCCGCCGAGTGGCTGGAGGCGCACGGCTTCGACTCCACCCTGGCCTACCTGCGCGCGATGGCGGTCCGGGTGCTGGAGGAGACCGGGCTGCTGCCGCACCTGAACCCCGGGGTGATGACCTGGGAGGAGGTCCAGCGGCTCAAGCCGGTGTCGGCGTCGATGGGGATGATGATCGAGACGACGGCGACCCGGCTGTGGTCCGAGCGCGGCGGCCCCCACTACGGCTCCCCCGACAAGGAGCCGGCGGTCCGGCTGCGGGTGCTCGAGGACGCCGGCCGCTCCGCGGTCCCGTTCACCACCGGCGTGCTGCTGGGCATCGGCGAGACGCCGGCCGAGCGGGTCGACGCCGTCCTGCGGATCCGCGCCGCGCACCAGCGGCACGGGCACGTGCAGGAGGTCATCGTCCAGAACTTCCGCGCCAAGCCGCGCACCGCGATGGCCGCGCACGACGACCTCGCGCTGCAGGAGTACGTGGCCGCCGTCGCCGTCACCCGGCTGCTGCTCGGCCCGCGGGCGCGGGTGCAGGCGCCGCCGAACCTGTCCGACTCCACCGAGCTCGGGCTGCTGCTGCGGGCCGGCGTCGACGACTGGGGCGGGGTCTCCCCGCTCACGCCCGACCACGTCAACCCCGAGCGGCCCTGGCCCAACATCGACAAGCTCGCCGCGCTCACCGCGGAGGGCGGGTTCACGCTGCGCGAGCGGCTGGCCGCCCAGCCGCGCTACGTGCTCGAGCCCGAGCCGTGGCTGGACCCGCGGGTGCGCCCGCACGTGGCCGCGCTGGCCGGGCCGGACGGGCTCGCGGTCGAGGGCCGGGTCCCGGCCGGGCTGCCGTGGCAGGAGCCGGACGAGGCGTGGGTGTCCTCCGGCCGCACCGACCTGCACGTCGAGGTGGACACCGTCGGCCGCACCGGCGACCGGCGCGGGGACTTCGACGCCGTCTACGGCGACTGGGCCGACCTGCGCTCGCGCACCGAGTCCGCCCGCGACGGCTCCTCCACCGCGCTCCCTGTCGGCGACCCCGAGGTGGCCGCCGCGCTGCGCGCCGCCGAGCGCGACCCCGCCGGCCTCACCGACGCGCAGTACCTCGCGCTGCTCGGCGCCGACGGCCCGGACCTCGAGGCGCTGTGCGCCCTGGCCGACGCCGTCCGCCGCGACGTCACCGGCGACGACGTCACCTACGTGGTCAACCGGAACGTCAACTTCACCAACGTCTGCTACACCGGCTGCCGGTTCTGCGCGTTCGCGCAGCGGCGCACCGACGCCGACGCCTACACGCTGTCGCTGTCCGAGGTGGGCGACCGGGTGGACCGCGCCTGGGCCGCCGGCGCCACCGAGATCTGCATGCAGGGCGGCATCCACCCCGACCTGCCGGGCTCCGCCTACCTCGACCTGATCGGCGAGGTGAAGCGCCGGCAGCCGGGCATCCACCTGCACGCGTTCAGCCCCATGGAGATCGTCAACGCCTCGGCGCGGACCGGGCTGTCGTTCGAGGACTTCCTGCTCGCCGCGAAGGAGGCCGGGCTCGACTCGGTCCCCGGCACGGCGGCGGAGATCCTCGACGACGACGTCCGCTGGGTGCTGACCAAGGGCAAGCTGCCCGCGGCGACCTGGCTGGAGATCATCGGCACCGCGCACCGGGTGGGCATCGCGACGACGTCGACGATGATGTACGGCCACGTCGACACCCCGGCGCACTGGGTGGCGCACCTGCGCACCATCGCCCGCCAGCAGGACGAGACCGGCGGGTTCACCGAGTTCGTGCTGCTGCCCTTCGTGCACCACAACGCGCCGATCTACCTCGCCGGCGTCGCCCGGCCGGGCCCGACGGTGCGGGAGAACCGGGCGGTGCACGCCGTCGCCCGGCTGCTGCTGCACGGCCGCATCCGCAACGTCCAGACGTCGTGGGTGAAGCTCGGCGACGCCGGCACCCAGGCGGTGCTGCGGGGCGGCGCCAACGACCTCGGCGGCACGCTGATGGAGGAGACCATCAGCCGGATGGCCGGCAGCGAGAACGGCTCGCTCAAGACGATCGCCGAGCTCGAGGCGATGGCCGCGGCGATCGGCCGGCCCGCGCGGCAGCGCACCACCGACTACGGCACCCCCTCGGAGGAGCGGCTGCGCACCGCCCGCTCCGAGGCCGGCCGCCGCGCGCTGACCCTCTCGATCACCCCCGCCTGAGCCGCCTGCCGGCGACTCGTCCCCGCGGGGTGATCCCCGCCCGCGCCGACGGCCCCTACCGTCCGGTCGCGGCGGAGGAGGCGGTCATGGTCCAGCAGAGCCCCAGCACCGCGAGCACCGGCGGGACCGGGAACACGCCCAGCAGCGCCCGACTCAGCGGCGGGGTCGTCGCGGCCCTCGCCGGCGGGGGGCTGCTGCTCGTGTTCATGCTGCAGAACCGGCAGGACGTCACGCTGGACTTCCTGTTCTGGAGCTTCACCTGGCCGCTGTGGCTGTTCGCCCTGGTGGACGCGTTCCTGGGAGCGATCCTGTGGCTCGGGCTCGGCGTGCTGCGCCGGCACCGTCGCCGGGTGGCGCGGCGGGCCGCCCGGGACGACTGACCGGGTTCCGGCCGACGGACGGGCCCGTCGGGGACACACCGGCCGCCCGGGGAGGGCAGCCCGTCGGGCTTGCGGTGCGCGCCGACGTCTCCCAGGATCGTCGCCGCACGGGCAGGAGGTGCACGGATGACCGGAGCTGACCACGGCGGTGACGCCACCGCCGAGATCCGCGTGCTCCTCGTCGAGGACCACCCGCACCTGCGCAGGACCCTGGTGGAGGCACTGTCCGAGGAGGACGGCCTCGTCGTCGTCGGCGAGTGCGAGGACGGGTCACAGGTGGTGGAGGCCGCTGCGCGCCTGCGTCCCGACGTCGTGTGCATGGACCTGTCCATGCCGGTGATGGACGGGTTGGCGGCCACGGAGGCGCTGCGTGCC
The DNA here is from genome assembly GCF_054050375.1 of Geodermatophilus sp. SYSU D00879. Lineage (NCBI taxonomy): Bacteria > Bacillati > Actinomycetota > Actinomycetes > Geodermatophilales > Geodermatophilaceae > Geodermatophilus > Geodermatophilus sp. SYSU D00879. The sequence continues at coordinate 46,867 of NZ_JBJGZF010000014.1, read as the reverse complement.
GCTCGACCCGAGGCCCGGGTCGTCGTGCTGACCGCGGAAGCCGGCGAGGCACGAGTCGAGGCGCTCGCCGCCGGCGCCCACGCGCTGGTGCCGAAGGGCACCCGTCTCCACGCGCTGCTCCGCTGCGTGCGCACGGTCGCCGCCGGCGGCACGGGCTGTCCCTACTGCCTGTGACGCCGCGGCACCCCGTCGACCGTCGCGCCGCTTCCCGGCGCTCGGGTGACACCGGCACCGCCGGAACGCACCGGTGGGCCGCCGCGGGGGTCCGCGGCGGCCCACCGGGCTCACTGCGTCAGGCCGCCGGGTAGTCGGTCACGTAGGCCGGCGCGCCGGGACGGCTGCCGTCGACCTGGTCGCCGACGTCGTTGACCACGTGCCGGATGATCCCCAGACCGTCGAGGTGGACGGTCATCACGTGGTGCAGCCGGACGCCCGGCGTCGTCGGCACCTCGAAGCCGCTCTCGGTGGTGATCCCCGGACCGGCGTTGCGCTGGTAGCCGTACACGCCGCCGCCGTAGAGGCGGTGCTGCTGCACGTCGTCGGCCACCTTGTAGCCGGCCCAGCCCAGCGTGCCGTCGGGCTGCTGCCAGTCGGCCTGCGACGGCGGGTCGTAGGGCAGCTCGTTCTGGTAGAGCACCGTCGTCCCCTGCTCGCCGTTCCAGATCGTGTTGTGGGTCTGGAAGTGCTCGACGAACAGCCCGGTCGCGGTCACCCGGTCGCCGTTGACCTCGGCGCCCACGCGGCCGGTGTTGGTCCGCCAGCGGTCGGTGTCGCCGTTGACGCCCTGGGTGAAGCCGGGCTCGACGCCGTGGTCGGCGCGCCACACCCAGGTGTGGTCGACGAGCACGTCGTCGCTGTTGACCTCGAGCGCGGTGTCGACCTTGCCGACGTGCGGGCCGCCGACGCGGAAGTAGACGTCCGACAGCGTCGTCGGGTCCGCCGCGCTGGAGATCCCGCCGTCGCCGTTGGGCTTGCCGACCTGCAGCAGCGCCGGCGACTCGACGGTGCCGGCGTCGATCGTCACGCCGGCCACGACGACGCCGGGGACGTCGGCGACGGTCAGCGGGACCGCCCCGCCGACCGCGGTGAGCGTGGCCTGCCCCAGGCCGAGCACCACGGTGCCCGGCCGCTTGACGTCGATGCTGCGCGCGACGTCGTAGACCCCCGGCGTGAGCAGCAGGTGGCCGCCGCGGGCGAGGTGGTTGTTGATCTGCTGCACCGGCGTCGACGGCGTCGCGACGAGGAAGTCGGTGAGGGAGAGCGTGCGGCCCGGCGTGAGCCCGGCGGCCCAGCTGATGCCGCGTGAGGCCTGCTGCGCCGCGGGCACCCGGACGTTCCAGCGGCCCGCGTCGTCGAGGAAGAGGAACGGCTTCTCGCGGCTGACCGGGGTGTTCTGCAGCGTGGTGTAGGGCGGGTTCGGGAAGGCCGCCTCGGAGGGCGCGCCCTCGACGCCGGAGAACACCTGGTTCCACACGCCGTTGGACCAGCTGCCGATCGTGCTGTTGCGGGTCAGCCACTGCTGCTGCGAGCCGTTGACGACCGTGCCCGCCCGCGAGTCGGCGATGAACCCGCCGCTGGCGTACTGCGGGCCGGCGGTGCAGTAGTCCATCAGCGACAGGTTGCCGCCGGTGACGTCCACCCGGCGCAGCGAGACCGCCTGCGACACGGCCCAGAAGTTGGCGCTCTGCCGGCAGCCGTCCTGGCCGGCGCCGTTGACGTCGATCGTCAGGTTCGACACGGTGCGCCAGAAGTTGTTCAGCGCGATGCAGTTGGTCTCGGTCAGGCAGCGGTTGTAGGTCTCGACCTTGCCGTTGATGACCACGTCGGACGGCGAGTCCCCGAGGCCGGTGACCTCGGTGTAGTAGCCGACCTTGATCTGCAGCGGCTGGGCGTCGGTGCCGTAGACGCCGGGCTTGAAGAGGTAGGCGTAGCGCTCGCTGCCCATCTCGTTGTCCCGCTGCTTCTCCCAGGTGGCGTCGAGGGTCGCCTGGATCTGGCTGACGGGCGTGCTGGGGTCGAACACGGTGACGTTCACGCCGAGGGCCGGCGCGGTCGGGCTGGTGGCGGGCGGCGGGGCGGCGGAGGCCGCCCCCACCGCGAGGGGCGAGACGGACAGGGCCGTCGCGACGGCGAGCACGGCGCCGAGACGGCGCCGGCGGGCCGGGGGGAGGGATGCTGGCTGCACGGACGTCCTCATCGTCGAGGGGTGTACGCACGGTGTGACTGATGTCACGGTGCGGACACAGGTTAGGGGACCGTTCCGTTTCACCCGCAACCACCCCGGACGCCCGCGCAGGTCAGGCGGTCGGTACCGGCTCCCGCGGCGCGGGGACGACGACGGCGGCCGCCGGCTGGGCGGGGTCGTGCGCGGGCGCGGGCAGCGGGCGGCCGAACAGGAAGCCCTGCGCGTGCGAGCACGCCAGGCCGCCGAGGACGGCGTGCTGCTCGCTGGTCTCCACGCCCTCCGCGACCACCTCCAGCCGCAGGTTGTGCGCCAGCTCGATCATCGAGGCCACCAGCGCGGTCGAGCGGACGTCGCCGCCGAGGTCCTGCACGAAGCTGCGGTCGATCTTGAGGACGTCGGCGGGCAGCCGGCGCAGGTAGGACAGGCTCGCGTAGCCGGTGCCGAAGTCGTCGATCGCGATCCGCACGCCGAGCTCCCGGAGCGCGCACAACTGGCCGGCCACCCGGTCGACGTCGCGCAGCAGCACGCCCTCGGTCACCTCCAGCGTCAGCTGCGCCGCCGGCAGGCCGCTCGCGGCGAGGACGGCGGACACCAGCGCGACGACGTCGTCGTCGGCCAGCTGCCGCGGCGAGAGGTTGACCGCGATGCCGATCGGCCGGCCGGCCTCCGCCGTCCAGGCCGCCGCCTGGCCGACCGCCCGCTCGAGCACCCAGCGGCCGATCTCGAGGATCGCGCCGCTCGCCTCGGCCAGCGGCACGAACTCCGCCGGCGGCACCAGTCCCCGCTCCGGGTGGTGCCAGCGCAGCAGCGCCTCGTAGCCGGTGGTGCGGCCGTCGGCGAGGTCGACGGTGGGCTGGTAGTGGACCTCCAGCTGGCCGGCCCGGACCGCGGCGGCCAGGTCCTGCAGCAGGGTGACCTCGTCCTCGGCCGCCTCGGCCATGCCGGGCACGTAGCGGACCAGCCGGTTCTTCCCCAGCGCCTTGGCGCGGTACATGGCCAGGTCGGCGTTGCGCAGCAGTGTCCCGGGCCGCCGGTCGCCGGCGGTCGCGGTGTCGGCGACGCCGATGCTCACGTGCACCGCCAGCGGACGCCCGCCGACGTCGACCGGCTCGGCGAGCGCGGCCAGGACCCGCTCGCCGACGGCCGCCGCCTCGTCGGCGCCGCCGTCGACCACGACGGCGAACTCGTCGCCACCCAGCCGGCCCACCTCGTCGCCCTCGCGGACGCAGGCCCGCAGCCGGTCGCTCACCGTGGTGAGCAGGACGTCGCCGGCGGCGTGGCCGCGGGTGTCGTTGACGTCCTTGAAGTCGTCCAGGTCCAGGAACAGCACGCTGACCGGGCCGGTGCGGCGGGCCAGCAGCGCGGCGGTGGTCTGCAGCAGGCGGGTGCGGTTGGCCAGCCCCGTGAGCGGGTCGTGCAGCCCCTGCCGCTCGTTGAGCCGCCACGAGGACAGGTGCGCCAGGCTCGCGGCCAGCACGAACCCGCCGTGCACGAGTGCCCACAGCCACGGGTCGCGGTAGGCGGCCTCGTGGTCGAACACCGAGTGCGGGAAGAGCGTCCCGACCGCGCCGTGGTGCCCGATGACGACCACGAGGGCGAGCCCGAAGGGCACCCAGTCCTGGTAGAGCGACACCAGGCCGACGACGACGAAGAAGTGGAAGTGCGCCTCGGTCAGCCCGTCGCAGGCGTGCACGAGGAGCACCGAGGCGGCCAGCAGGCTCCCGGTCACCCCCGCCGCCCGCAGCGTGCGGCCGGCGTTCGGCAGCAGGCTGAACGACAGCGGGTAGGCGACGGCGAGGGCGGCACCGACCGCCGCGACCGGGGACCAGCCCCGGGCCACCGCGACGACGCCGATCACCACGGCCTGCACCGCGGCCAGCCGCAGCAGCAGCGTGTGCCGCCGCTGCCAGACCTCGTCCGGCAGGGGCCGCCCCTCGGGCAGCGCGCGGCGGAGTCGGCCGATGACGGGGAGCTCCATGGTGCCCCCATCGGCCGCCCATCCGTACCGGATCAGTTCCGTTCCCCCGTGCTCACTCCAGGGGGTGAGGAGGGCTCCCCGACCAGCGCGGACCGGAACGGCGCCGTGCGCAAGGGGCCCGCCGGACGGGGTAGGGCCGCGGGGTGCGTGCCATCACCTACACCCGGCCCGGCGGCCCCGAGGTCCTGCAGCTGACCGACCGGCCCACCCCCGACCCCGGCCCCGGCGAGGTCCTCGTCCGGCTGGCGCTGGCCGGCGTCAACCCGACCGACTGGAAGTCCCGCACCAACGCGCAGCCCGGGCCGGACGGCCAGGTGCCCGGCCAGGACGGCGCGGGCACGGTCGAGGCGGTCGGTCAGGGCGTGGACCCCGCGATCCGCGGCGAGCGGGTCTGGGTGTGGGAGGCGGCCTGGCAGCGCCCCTGGGGGACGGCGGCGGAGTACACCGTCGTGCCCGCGCGCCAGGCGGTGCCCATGGGCCCGAAGCCCTCGTTCGAGCTCGGCGCGGCGCTGGGGATCCCGTTCCTCACCGCGCACCGTTGCCTCACCCTCGGCGAGTCCGTGCCCGACCGGATGGGCCCCGGCTCGCTGACCGGGCGGACCGTGCTGGTGCAGGGCGGCGCCGGCGCGGTGGGCAACGCGGCGGTCCAGCTGGCGCGCTGGGCCGACGCCACGGTCATCGCCACGGTGAGCAGCCCGCGCAAGGCGCAGCTGGCCGCGGCGGCCGGCGCCTCGCACGTCGTCGACTACCGGCAGCAGGACGTCGTCGCCGAGGTCCGCAAGATCGCGCCGAAGGGCGTCGACACGGTCGTGGAGGTGTCCGCGGCCCGCAACGCCGCCGTCGACGCCCAGGTCGTCGGCATGCACGGCGCGGTGGCGATGTACGCCGACGACGGCGGCGCGGAGGTCACCGTCCCGGTGCGCGCGCAGATGGGTCCCAACGCCCGCTGGCAGTTCGTGTACGTCTACACGGTGCCCGAGCGGGCCAAGGTCCTCGGCGTCGAGGACGTCGACGCCGCCCTGCTCGACGGCGCGCTGCGGGTGGGCGAGGACGCCGGGCTGCCGCTGCACGTCTTCCCGCTGGCGGAGACCGCGCAGGCGCACCAGGCGGTGCAGGACGGCGTCGTCGGCAAGGTCCTGGTCGACGTCACGGCCTAGCCGACGCCGAGGTCCTTCGCGATGAGCATCCGCTGCACCTCGCTGGTGCCCTCGCCGATCTCGAGGATCTTCGCGTCGCGGTAGAAGCGCCCGACCGGCGTCTCGTTCATGAACCCGTAGCCGCCGTGCACCTGGGTGGCCGCGCGGGCGTTGTCCATCGCGACCTCGGAGCTGTAGAGCTTGGCGATCGAGGCCTCGCGGCGGAACGGCTCGCCGCGCAGCATCTTCTCGGCGGCGCGGTAGTAGGCCAGCCGCGCGGTGGAGGCGCGCACCTCCATGTCGGCGATCATGAACTGGACCGCCTGGTTGCGGCCGATCGGCCGGCCGAAGGCCTCGCGGGTGCCGGCGTAGCGCACCGACTCGTCCACGCAGCCCTGCGCGAGGCCCGTGGCCAGCGCGGAGATGGCCACGCGGCCCTCGTCGAGGATGGAGAGGAACTGCGCGTAGCCGCGGCCGCGCTCCCCCACCAGCGAGTCCTCGGGCACGCGGCAGTCGCTGAAGGACAGCTCGCGGGTGTCCGAGGCGTTCCAGCCGACCTTCGAGTACCGCGGGCCCACGGCGAACCCGGGGGTCCCCGCCGGGATCGCGATCGCGGAGATCTCCTTGCCACCGTCGGGCCGGGTGCCCGTGACGGCGGTGACGGTGACCAGCTCGGTGAGGTCGGTGCCGGAGTTGGTGATGAAGGCCTTGGAGCCGTTGACCACCCAGTGCCCGTCCTCCAGGCGCGCGGTGGTGCGGGTGGCGCCGGCGTCGGAGCCGCCGCCGGGCTCGGTCAGGCCGAACGCGGCCAGCGCCTCGCCCGTGCACAGCCGCGGCAGCCAGCGCTTCCGCTGCTCCTCGCTGCCGAACCGGTACAGCGGCATCGCGCCCAGCGAGACGCCGGCCTCCAGCGTGATGGCCACCGAGCTGTCCACCCGGGCCAGCTCCTCGATCGCCACGCACAGGTCGAAGTAGGTCCCGCCCGAGCCGCCGTACTCCTCGGGGAAGGGCAGGCCGAACAGCCCGAGCTCGCCCATCTGCCGCACGATCGCGGTGGGGAACTCGTCGCGCTCGTAGAAGCCGCCGATCTGCGGGGCCACCACCTCGAGCGCGAACTCGCGGACGGTCCGCCGCAGGGCCTCGGTCTCGTCGTCGAGCCGGTAGTCCAGCACGGTGTGCTCCCTGGTGCCGGGGCCGCCGGTGGGGTCCTCCCCGGGGCCCGCCTGCGGCCGCACCGGTCGGCCGGCCGCTCCCCCGCGATGTTAACGACGGTTCACATCGGGGTCCAGACGGCGGCGGTTAGCATCCGCGGCGTGACCGCCAGCCAGCCCGACTCGGCGCTGACGGCCGACGCCGCCCGGCCCTCCCGGCGGGAGCAGATCCTGCGGGCGGCCGCGCAGCTGTTCGCCGAGCGCGGCGCGCGGGCGGTCGGCGTCGACGACGTCGGCGCCGCGGTCGGGGTGACCGGCCCGGCGATCTACCGGCACTTCGCCAGCAAGGACGCGATGCTGGCCGAGATGCTCGAGGGCATCAGCCAGCGGCTGCTGGCCGGCGCGCGCGAGCAGGTCGCCGCCGCCGGTCCCGACCCCGCCGCGCAGCTGCGGGCGCTGATCGCCTTCCAGGTGGACTTCGCGCTGGACAACCCCGCGCTGATCACCGTGCAGGACCGCGACCTCGGCTCCCTGCCGGCGGACGACGCGGCCGCGGTGCGCCGGCTGCAGCGCCGCTACGTCGAGGTGTGGGTGGACGTGCTGGCCCGGCTGCGGCCCGAGGAGGGCACCGACGCCAGCCGGGCCCGCGCGCACGCCGTCTTCGGGCTGGTCAACTCCACGCCGCACAGCGCCGGCCGGCTGCCGCGCGCGCGGACGGCCGCGCTGCTCGCCGCGATGGCCGAGGCGGCCGCGACCGCCTGACGCGGCGTCGTCGCCGGGTCGTCGCCGGGGTCGTCAGTCCGCGGACGGGTCGGGCATCGGCAGGCTCAGGCCGGTGCCGGCGACCAGGTCGAGGTCGGCGGTGCCGCCCTCGCCGGGGCCGGTCCAGGCGGTCTCCACGACGGTGACCACCGGGCCCTGGACGGCGCTGGCGTACTCGGCGCCGTCCAGCCCGGCGGGCGCCCCCGGGTAGGTCACGCCCTCGCGCAGCAGGTCGCTGACGTTGCCGCTGCCGTTGCGGTCGGTCAGGTCGCGCAGGTCGCGGGCGGCGACGGTGTCGCCCATGTCCACGGTGGCGACCGAGACCACCACGGCCCGGCCGTCGACGTCGGTCGACCACAGCGCCCGCGCCAGGCCGGTGCAGTCGGTCCGCTCGAAGGAGTCGGCGACGTCGCCGTAGGAGTTGCCGACGCAGGTGTCGTCGACCTGCACCCGCTGCAGGACGAACTCCAGGCCGTCGAGGACGGTGCGCTCGCCCGGCTGCGGGCCGGCCTCCTGCGGCTCCGGGGACGCGGCCGGGGCGCTCGTGCTCGGCGGGGCGGCGGAGGCGTCACCCCCGCCGCCGGTGAGGCTCACCAGCGCGACCACCGCGACGACGACCACGGCCAGCGCGGCGGCGGCCAGCAGCACCAGCCGGCGCCGCGCGGCCGGCGAGCGGCGGCGCGGCCCCACCAGCGGGATCGGCGGGGACGGCGGGACCGGGACGGGCGCCGCGACCGGCGGCGCGACGGGCGGCGCGGCCGGCGGGGCCTCGTACCCGGCGGCGGTGTCGGCGCGGCCGAACAGCCCGCCGAGGCCGCCGGTCTCGTCGGCGACGTCGGCAACGGGGTCGGCGGCGGCGTGAGGGACGTCCGGGACGCCGCCCCCGGACTGGACGGCGGGCGCCTCGAACCGCGCGGTGGCCGGGTGCGCCGGGGCGGGTGCAGGCGCGACGGGTGCAGGCGGGACGGGTGCAGGCGGGACGGGACCGGGCTCGAGCGGAGCGGCCACCCGGGCGGCCGCCGCGCGCGACGCGGCCTCCTCGTCCGCCCGGATCGCGGCGGCGGCGACGGCGGCGGCCGCGACCGGGTCGACCAGCGGGCCGGCCGGGGCCGGGGCGGGCGGTGGGACGGCCACCGGGGCCGGCACCGGGGTGGACGGCGCCGCGGGGGCGGCCGAGGCGGCCATCGCCGCGGGGGCCAGCAGCTCGCGCCGGCGCAGGACGTAGGGCGAGTACGGGAAGCCCTCGCCGTTGAGCTCCTCGACCGTGGGCCCGCGGCCCTGCAGGCCGAGCGCGGTCAGCGCGGCGCGGACGTCGGCGGTGGTCCACAGCCGCGGGTTGTCCACCCCGGCGTAGCGGGCGGCCCGCGAGATGCCGAGCAGCAGCGAGCGGGGTTCCAGCAGCGCGACCTGGTCGCCGTCGCCGAGGTCGCCGTCGGCGGGGACCAGGCCGGTGAGGTCGCCGGCCAGGACGGTGAGCCGGGCGATGCGGCCGGGCTCGAGCCCGGCCCGGCGCAGCCGGACCGCGGCGTCCATCCCGGCCCGCATGAGACCGTCCAGCGGCGTCGAGCCGCCGCCGGCCAGCCGCAGCACCTCGCCGGGACCGGCGCCCGGGCCGATGGTCCAGGAGCCCTCCGGGGTCGCGGTGACGACGCCGGCCTGCCGGACCACCTCGACCACGCGCACGACGGCCAGGCCCTCGGGGACGAAGACCACGGCGTCGGACAGGCGCCGCTCCATGGGGCCGTCGACGACCGGCACCGACGCCACGACGGCGCCCCGGACGGCTCCGCCGCGGTCCCAGCGGGTCAGCTCGGCGAAGAGCGCACGCTCCCCCGCCGTCTGCGGCGGCACGGGCGTCAGGGCCAGCACGTCGTCCTCCGGGGGCGGGTGGGGGTCGGGGGGAGGCCGGGCGCGCGCGGGGGCGCGGGGCGCGGCCCGGGAGCGGGGTCCGGGCGGGCGGCTCCGTCCGACGTTACGTCAGCAGACGGGCCGGTCCCGCGCCTCAGCGGGACGGCGCGCCGCCGGCCGGGACCGCGGCGGCCGGGAGGCCCGGCTCGACGGGACGGCGCCAGCCGGCGAACCGCGCGCTGCCGCCGACGACGTCGACCGCCGACCACAGGACGGTGAACGCCGCGACGACGAGCGCGATCGACCACCAGGACCAGTTCCACGGCGGCAGGCCCCCGGCGGCGTCCTGCAGCCGGCCGGCGGCGTGGACGACGACGGCGGTGGCCGGCGCGGCGCTCCAGCCGGGCAGCCCGCGGGTGATCGCCAGGTCGACGCAGACGGCGCCGGCCAGCAGGACCAGCGGCAGCACCGACGGTGGGAAGCCCATCGCCACCAGCCCGGCCCACATCACGGCGCGGTAGGCGAGGTAGGTGCCGGCGACGACCGTCGCGGTCCACCGCAGGCCGACGACCTTGCGCGCCACGACCAGCGAGAGCAGGCCGGCGCAGAGGAGCCACGCCGGGTGCACCCAGGAGGGCACCGGCAGCATGAACATCGTCGGCGTCTGGCCCTGCGCGGCGGCGAAGTCCAGCAGCTGCGGTTCGGCCGTCGTCCGCCCGGCCTCGTAGGCGCGCAGCGAGAGGACGCCGTACTCCTGGTGCTGGTTGGGGAAGACGACGTTCTCGACGAAGAACAGCCACAGGCCCAGCGAGACGAGCGTGCGGACCCGGCCGGGCGCGGCGTACAGCCACCAGCCGCGGATCGCGCCGGCCAGCATGATCGCCGTCCCGAGGTAGAGCAGCGCGTGGCTCGGGCTCCAGCTGGTGATGTCCAGCCCGTTGATCCGGTGGTTGACGATGTCGACCGGGATGGCGACGAGGAAGGTGCCGATCCCCCACTGCATGAGCCGCAGCGCCCGGCGGTCGACGCCGTAGCCGCTGTAGCTGTGGAAGACCACCAGCGCGACGACCACCGCGGTGCCGGCCGAGTTGAGCAGGTGCGGGGGCGCCAGGTCGTCGCGCAGCCACCTGAAGTGCCAGGAGACGTCCCAGGACGAGCCGAGCATCTTGAGCAGGAAGGCCCCGAGCCAGGCGGTGTAGATCCAGCGCAGTTCGGTCTCCCCCGTCGGGCGCCCGGGCCGGCCCGGCGTCATGTACGCCGGCCACAGCCAGCGCAGCAGCGCGACGGGGTGCCGCAGCCCGGCCGCCAGCGAGCCCGGTGCCGGGGGGACCGCTCGGGCGTGAGCGGCGGGGGCGGGGTGGGGCACGGGAGGACTCCCTGGTCTCGCTGACGGGATGGACCCACCGTAACGGCGCAGGTCGCCGAAGCCGACCCCCCGAGTGGCGCCGGTGTGGCGCATGGAGTAGTGGGCCGACACGCGAGGCGTGCGGGACTGACGGGACGTAGGGTCGGCCGACGTGGCGGACAACGGCGGGCACCTGGTCTGGATCGACTGCGAGATGACCGGGCTGGACCTCACCCGGGACAAGCTCATCGAGGTCGCCGTCGTCGTGACCGACTCGGAGCTGCGGGTCCTCGACCCCGGCCTGGACCTCGTGATCTCCGCCGACGACGCCGATCTGGAGGACATGGCCGACGTCGTCACCGAGATGCACGCCAAGTCGGGCCTGACCGACGCGGTGCGCGCCTCGACCCTCACCGTGGCCGAGGCCGAGCAGCAGCTGCTCGCCTACGTGAAGCGGTGGGTGCCCGACCGGCGCACCGCCCCGCTGTGCGGCAACTCGATCGGCACCGACCGCGGCTTCCTCGCCCGCGACATGCCCGAGCTCGACGACCACCTGCACTACCGGATGGTCGACGTCAGCTCGATCAAGGAGCTGGCCCGCCGCTGGTTCCCGCGGGTCTACTTCGCCCAGCCGCCCAAGGGCCTCGCCCACCGCGCCCTCGCCGACATCGTCGAGTCGATCCGCGAGCTGGCCTACTACCGCCGGACGCTGTTCGTCGACACCCCCGGCCCGTCGACGTCGCAGGCGCAGCGGGCCGCCGGGGAGGTCGTCGCCGGCTTCGCCGACGTGCTCTCCGCGGCCGACGCCACGCCGCCCGCCACGGCCGCGGAGGACGGCACCCCCCCGGCTGCGTCGGGGAGCTGACCGGCTCCGGTATCCTCGTCCCTGCCTCCGGCGCGGGTCCGCTGCCGGGAGCACGCGGTGGGTGTAGCTCAGCTGGTAGAGCACCAGGTTGTGATCCTGGGTGTCGCGGGTTCGAGCCCCGTCACTCACCCCATCGGGAGAGGCCCTGGTCGGTTCGCTGACCAGGGCCTTCTTCCGTTCCGTCGCCGCCGACGACGGCGTGCTACACGGCCACTCCGGCGCCCTGACGCGCGGCGGCGGCCGGGGAGCGGACGTGTCGACCGATGAGTTCACCCGCGACCGCAGCCAGGCGCCTCGAGAGGTCGGCGTCCCGACTCGGGTCCCCGTCGGTCAGCTCGCCGAGCGCCACCACCTGGTCGAGCCCGAGTCGCCGTCGCTCGTCGGGGGTCAGCAGCGACTGCCCGACGACGGCGGAAACGGGGCGCGGCGCCGATCGTGTCGCGACGACGGCGGGCAGCTTCCCGGCCAGGGTCTGCCCGTCCATGCGGCCCTCGCCGGTGACGACGGCGGCGCAGTCGGCGACCGCGGCGTCGAAGCCGAGGAGGTCCAGGAAGAACTCCGCGCCGGCGACGCGCCGGGCGCCGAGCCACCGGCAGGCGAAGCCGAGACCGCCCGCCGCACCGGCACCGGGTTCGTCCGCGAGGGCCCCTCCGCCGTCGGCCGCTCGAAACCGGGAGGCGTCCAGCAGACCGACGAGGTGCCGCAGGCCGACCTCGAGCTTGCGGACCTGGTCCGGGGTGGCACCCTTCTGCGGGCCGAACACGACCGCGGCACCCTCGGCGCCGAGCAGCGGGTTGGTCACGTCGGTGGCTACGACGAGCTCGACGGCGTCCAGGTCGCAGATTCCCGACGGGTCGATCTCGGCGATCTGCGTCAGCGTTCCCCCCGTCGGCTCGACGTCACGTCCTGCGTCGTCCCGGAACCGGACGCCGAGAGCGGCGAGCAGTCCCGCGCCGCCGTCGGTGCTGGCGCTGCCGCCGAGGCAGAGGACGATGCGTCGTGCTCCCGCCTCGAGCGCCGCGAGCACCGCCTGCCCGAATCCGTAGCTGGACGCGGTCATCGGGGCCGGTTCCCCGGGCGCAAGCGTGGTCAGTCCGCAGGTGTTGGCGACCTCGACGACCGCGGTGCTGCCGTCGAACGCGAACTCGGTGGTGTGCCGGCGTCCGTCGGCGCCGCGCACGGACACCGGGCGGGGAGCGGAGCCGGCGTACAGAGCGGCGGCCACGCTGCCGTCACCGCCGTCGGCCAGCGGCAGGAGCCTCGAGGCGACACCGGCCGCCTCCAGGCCCTGCCCGACGGCCGTCGCCACCTCAAGGGCGGTGAGGGAACCCTTGAACTTGTCCGGAGCCACGAGGACGCGCATGTCAGGCCCTCGCCACCACGGGAACGGGGACGGCGACGACGCCGGGAACCGGCGGCGGCTCCGCTGATGCGGCGGCGTCGTCGGTGTCCACGGTCTCTGCCGGCACCTCGTCGATCTCGTGCAGCGGCGGGACGTCGTCACCGCGCAGGACCCGGCGGGCGCGGTCGCGGTCCAGCGTCCTGTCCCAGGCGGCGATGAAGAGAGTGGCGACGGCGTTGCCGCAGAAGTTCACCAGCGCCCGGCACTCGGACATGAACTTGTCGATGCCGAAGACGAGCATGATGCCCGCCGCCGGGATGGTGCCGACGGTGGACAGGGTCGCGGTCAGCGCGATGAAGCCGCCGCCGGCGACGCCGGCCGCGCCCTTCGACGTCAGCAGCATGACCGCGAGCAGGCCCAGCTGCTCGGTGATCGACAGGTCGGTGTTGGTGGCCTGGGCGATGTAGAGGGCGGCCAGGGACAGGTAGATGGCGGCGCCGTCGAGGTTGAAGGAGTAGCCGGTCGGCACCACGAGGCCGACGGTGGACTTCTCCACGCCGGCGTGCTCCATCTTCTTCATCAGCCCGGGCAGGGCCGGCTCGGCGGTGGAGGTGCCGAGGATGAGCAGGAGCTCCTCCCGCAGGTACCGCAGCAGATGGAAGAGGTTCAGCCGCAGGTAGGCCATCACCGCCCCCAGCACGACGAAGACGAACAGCGCCGAGGTGACGTAGAACAGCGCGATGAGCGAGCCGAGGCTGGTCAGCGTCTCCAGGCCGTACTCGCCGATGGCGTAGGCCATCGCCCCGAACGCGCCGAGCGGGGCCGCCTTCATGATGAACGCGAGCACCTTGAACACCACCGCGGTCAGCCGCTGGACGCCGGACAGCACCGGTGCGCCGACCGCGCCGACCGCGTTGAGCGCCACGCCGAAGACCACGGCCATGAAGATGATCTGCAGGATCTCGCCCTCGACGAAGGGGGCGACGGCGCTCTCCGGCAGCACGCGCAGCAGGAAGTCCCACCAGTGCTGCTCCTGCCCGGCCTCCACGAGCGAGCCGACGTCCTCGGTCGGTTGCAGCGTGCTGACGTCGGCGTTCACGCCGTCACCCAGGCGGAAGACGTTGATGGCGACCAGTCCGGCGACCATCGCCAGGATGGTGCCGATCTGGAAGTAGGTCAGCGCCTTGATCCCGGTCAGGCCGACCTTCTTCAGGTCCGCGACGCTGGCGATGCCGCCGACGATGGTGAGGAAGACGATGGGGCCGATCAGCATCTTCATCAGCCCCACGAACGCGGTGCCGATGGGCTCCATCGCGACCCCGACGCCGGGCCAGGCGGCGCCGACGACGACGCCCAGCACGATGGCGACGAGGACGTAGAAGTACAGCTGCCGGTACCAGCGCTTCTTCTCGGCCGGTGGCGTGTGCGCGTGGGACAGGTCCATTGGGGACACCTCGGTCCTTCACTGCCGGAGGGGTGGACGGGGTAGCCGCCACAGTGGGTGACTCCGGCCACACCGGTCCAAGACGCGTTCGCTACCGCACCGGTAGGTTCGGCCTATCGGTCCGCGGGAGGTGACGCGGTGGACGTCCGGCAGCTGACCTACTTCCTCGCCGTCGTCGAGACCATGAACTTCGGCCGCGCTGCGGAGCAGCTGTACATCGCGCAGCCCTCGCTGTCCCAGGCGATCGGGACACTCGAGCGCGAGCTCGGTGTGCCGCTGTTCCACCGGGTGGGCCGCGGCATCCGGCTCAGCGACGCCGGAGCCCAACTGGTCGAACCGGCCCGCCAGGTGGTCCGTGACCTGGAGGCCGCCCGGGCCGCGGCGCTGTCCGTTCGCGGGTTGCAGCGCGGCCGGGTCGAGCTCGTCGCGATGCCCAGTCCCGGCATGGAGCCGTTGTCGACCCTGATCCGCGACTTCACCGCCGCCCATCCGGCGATGACGGTCACGGCCGACGCGGCGTTCACCCCCGAGGAGGTGGTCCAGGCAGTCAGGACCGGCCGGGCCGAGCTCGGGCTGCTCGGCGCGGCCTCGCCCCCGCACCCCGGTGGCCTGCGTGTCCTGCTGATCGAGGACCAGCCCCTGGTCCTGGTCTCCCCGCCCGAGGACGGTGCGCCGCCGCAGCACGAGGACCGCGGGCCGATGGGGGAACCGGCCATGCGCACGGTGGACCGTGCGGCCCTCGCCGGGACGCGACTGATCGTGAGCAGGCAGGGCAGCCTCATGCGGGGGCTGGTGGACGACGTCCTGGCCAGCGGCGTCGATGCGCGCATCGTCGTCGAGGTCGAGCACCGGACCTCGATCATGCCTCTGGTGCTCGCCGGTGTGGGACACGCAGTCCTGCCGTCGTCCTGGGCGCCGCTGGCGCAACGGTCGGGCGCACTGGTCCGGCGGATCGAGCCCGCCGTCCTGCTGCGGATCGCTCTCGTCTCCCGGACGAGCACCCTCACGCCGGCCGCCCAGGCCTTCGTCACGTGCGTCGAGCAGTACGTGTCCGACGCGGAGGCGGGCACGGGCCGCGGGGATCGATAGGCCCGGGCTATCCGAAGGATCGACAACACGTCTTGGACGGGCAGCGACGTGACGCCGTTCACTCGATGACGACCGCAGCAGTCGTCCCCACGGAGACCGTCATGACCGCCCAGCGCACGTTCCACATCGCCGCCATCCCCGCCGACGGAGTCGGTGTCGAGGTCGTCGCGGCCGGCCGCGCCGTCCTCGACACCCTCGCCGAGGCCTCGAACGGCCGCTTCACCTTCAACTGGCAGGAGTTCCCCTGGGGCGCGGACTACTACGCCCAGCACGGCCGGATGATGGACGAGGACGGCCTCGACCAGCTCAAGGACTTCGACGCCATCTACTTCGGCGCCGTCGGCTGGCCGACCGTCCCCGATCACGTCAGCCTGTGGGGCCTGCGCCTCAAGATCTGTCAGAACTTCGACCAGTGGGCCAACGTCCGCCCCGTCGAGTTCCTCCCCGGCATCCAGAGCCCGCTCCGCAAGGCCGACACGACCGACCTGAGCTGGGTCGTCGTCCGGGAGAACTCCGAGGGCGAGTACGCCGGCTTCGGCGGCCGCAACTTCGCCGGCCGCGACGACCGCGGTGAGGTCGCCGTCCAGTCCGCGGTGTTCACCGAGGTCGGCTGCGAGCGGATCATCCGGTTCGCCTTCGACCTGGCCCGCACCCGGCCCCGCAAGAAGGTCTCCAGCGTCACCAAGAGCAACGCCCAGCAGTACGGCATGGTGCTCTGGGACGACGTGTTCAAGCGCGTCGCCGCCGAGTACCCGGACGTGGAGACCGAGAGCGTGCTGGTCGACGCTATGGCCGCCAAGTTCGTCCTGCGCCCCGAGGACCTCTCCGTCGTCGTCGCGTCCAACCTCAACGCCGACATCCTCTCCGACCTCGGCAGCGCCCTCGCCGGCAGCCTCGGCCTGGCGGCCAGCGCCAACCTCAACCCGGAGCGGCGCTTCCCCTCGATGTTCGAGCCGGTCCACGGCTCCGCACCCGACATCGCCGGCCAGGGGATCTGCAACCCCGTAGGCGCCATCGGCAGCGCGGCGCTGATGCTCGAGCACTTCGGCCTGCACGACGAGGCCAAAGCCGTCCAGCACGCCATCGAGGTCACCTCGGGCAAGGGCATCCGCACCCGCGACGTCGGCGGGACCGCCAGCACGGAGGACGTCACCGCGGCCATCATCGACCACCTGTCCCTCTGACCGTCCCCACCCGGAGCAGCCCCGCGGCAACGTCCGAAGTGGGGGGCAGACTGGGGGGCAACCGACCGCTCAGGACCACTGCAGACCGCTCAGGACCGCTCCAGGACGTCCGAGGACACGCGTAGCCTGGGCGTTCGCCGGGTCACCAGGCCCGGGACCGACCTCACTCGGGGGTTCGAGCCCCGTCACTCACCCCGCACGCAGAGGCCCTGGCCGGGTTCCCGGCCAGGGCCTCTGCCGTTCCCCGGAGGTGCGGAGGGACGGCCGTCGGACGAGGATGACCCCAGGAACCGCCGAGGCGAGGAGGTCCCCGTGCCTGGCACCTCTGCCCCCCGCGCCGGACGACGGCACACCGGCACCGGCGACCCCGTCACCGCCGGCTGGGACCGCGACGACGCCGCTGCCGAGCGGGACGCCGACGCCCGCGCCCGCGACCGGGACGCCGAGGGCCGCGACGAGCGCTCCCTCGAGCGCATGACGGCCGCCGGGCACCGGCACGCGACCGTCGGCCGGGACCGGGCGGCCGACCGGGAGGCCGCCCGCTCCGATCGCGACGCCCAGGAGGCCGACCGCAGGGCCGCGGCCCGTGACCGCGCGGCGGCCGCGGCCGACCGGGACGCGGCGGCCCGCGACCGGGCCGCCGCCCGGATCGACCGGGAGCAGGCCGCGGTCGACCGGGCGCAGGACCGCTGAGCGCGGGGAGCGGTCAGTCCAGCGTCCCGGTGCGGATGACCTCCTCGGCCACCTGGCGCAGCTTGACGTTGCGGTGGCTGCTGGCGGTCCTGAGCAGGACGAACGCGGCCTCCTCGTCGACCTTGCGCAGCGCCATGAGGATGCCGATCGCCATGCCGATCCGCCGGTTCGACTCGAGGGCGACGCGCAGGTGCGTCATCTGCTCGTCGGCGACGAGCAGGTTCTTCTCCATGCGGGCGACCTCGTCGGCGGCCCGCTGCAGGGCGGCGGCGACGGCCGCCGAGGTGTGGCCGGATGAGGGACGCGACCGGCCGCCGGCGCCGGCCGGCGGGCGCTCCGCGGGGGCGTGGTCAACCACGGGTGGTCTCCGTGCGGGCGGGGCGGAGGGGCCGCGTCACCGGGTGCCCGTGGCTGGACCCCTGGTCGTTTCCCCGGACGGTAGCCGATGCCCCTGCCTCAGCGTCCGGCGTCCGGTGCGGGCAGCGGCCGGTCCAGGGGGTGGGCGCGCTCGTCGGCCGGCAGCCGGGCGGCCAGGAGGGTGACCGCGGCCAGCACCGGCGGCGCCAGACCGGCCACGAGGAACGCCGCCCGCAGGCCGGCGCCCTCGCCCAGCGGCCCGGCCAGGGCCACCGACACGGGCACCAGCGCACCCGAGACGACGAAGTCGAGGCTGGACACCCGGCCGAGCAGCGCCGGTGGGACGCGACGCTGCAGCAGGGTGCCCCAGATCGTCATCCCGCCGTGCACCCCGGCGCCGACGAGGACCGCGGCGGCGACCATGACCGGCACCGACGTCGCGGTGCCGAACGCGACCAGCGGCAGGCAGCCGGCGGCCCACAGCAGCACGGTCGTCGTGAGGTAGCGGCGCGGCAGGGGCCGCGAGGCGACGACGAGCGAGCTCAGCGCGCCGCCGACGCCGGAGCCGGCGAGCACCAGGGCGTGCTCGACGGGGCCGCCGCCGGCGCGCTCGCGCAGGGCGAACGGCGTCAGGACCTGCAGCGGCCCGGTGGTGACCAGCAGCATCAGCGCCCCGAACAGCAGCGTGGCGAGCAGCCAGCGGGTGCGCACGAGGAAGGTCAGCCCCTCGTGCAGGTCGGCCAGCAGCGCCCGCGCCGGGTGCGCCGGCCCGTCCGCGGCGCGGTGCACGGGCAGCAGCGGCAGCCCGAGGACGCAGACGGTGGCCGCGAGCGAGGTGGCTGCCGTGGCCAGCAGCGCCGCGCCCGGGGAGGCCGCCGCCACGAGCAGCCCGGCCAGCGCGGGCCCGGTGACCTGGTAGAGCAGCGGCCGCATCGCGCCCTCGAGGCCGTTCGCGGCCAGCAGCTGCTCCTCCGGCAGCAGCGCGGGCACCAGCGCCGAGTAGGCCGGGTAGTGCAGCCCGAGTCCGGCCCCGCCGAGCAGCCCGGCGACGGCGAGCAGCGGCAGCGGCAGCGCGCCGGCCACCGACAGCGCCCCGGCGAGGCCCACCGGCACCGCCGCCAGCAGGGTGACCGCGACCAGCAGGTGGCGTTGCGGCACCCGGTCGGCGAGCACCCCGCCGGGCAGCGCCGTCGCCAGCGTCCCGACCGCGGAGGCGCCGGTCACCAGCGACAGCTCCGCCGGGCCGCCGCCGAGGGCCACCACCTGCCAGACGGCGGTCACCGCCCAGGCGCCGTTGGCCACCAGCGACAGGGCCAGGGAGAGCGCCAGCCGGCGGTAGGCGGCCGAGCGCAGCGGCGCCAGCGCCCGCGGGGAGGCGGTCACCGGCCCATGGTGCCCCGCGGCGCGGGCCGCCCTCCCGCCGCCCGCCGGAACCACGCCGCCGGAGTTCCGGAAACGCGCATGGACCGGGCCCGGACCGGGCACCGCTCCCCCGTGGGGGACTGGCGGGAACAGCTGGACGGCTTGCCGTTGGAGAGCCGGCTCAAGGCCCTGCTCGTGTACGAGCTGGCCTCCGACCGCGTGCCCGGGCAGCCGCTGGACGTGACGACGGCGGCGGTGCGGGCCGTCGCGACGGCGGAGGGCCTGGACACCGGCCAGCCGTGGATCGACGCGGCCGCCGCGCGGATCAGCGCGACCCCGGACGGGGCCCCGGGCGCCTGACCCCGGTGTGCCGCCTGTGACGGCAGGGGCGGGTGCGCCGCCCCGATCCGGACACGCACCGGGCGGTGCTGGCCCGCCGCCGCGCCGCCTCGGACCCTGGCGGCATGACCACTGCCTTCTCCTACGGGACCGCGCACGCGGTCGTGATGGTCGGCTCGGTCGGCAGCCCCGAGGGCCTGCAGCCCCGGCAGATCGGTCCGGCGCACGCCACGATCGGCCGGGTCACCGGCCGCAGCCGCAAGTCGCTGTGCGGCGCGTACGTGGCGGTGGACGAGCAGACGGAGTGGCCACCGGAGGAGTACGAGGAGCACCAGCTCTGCCCGGAGTGCGCGGAGCTGGCCCGCCTCTGAGGTCCTCAGCCGCCCGCGACCGAGGGCAGCACCTGCACCACCGACCCGGCGGGCACCGGCGTGGCCAGGCCCGCGGAGAAGCGGACGTCGTCGCCGTCGACGTAGACGTTGACGAAGCGGCGCACCTCCCCCGCCTCGTCGCGGATCCGCCGCTCCAGCACCGGGTGGGTGGCCGCCAGGGCGTCGAGCAGGCCGGCCAGCGTCGCGTCGCCCGGGTCCACCCGCAGTCGCCGGGAGCCGCCGGCCAGGTCGGCCAGCACGCCCGGCAGCAGCACCTCGACGCTCACGGCAGCACCGCCGCGCGGACGCACAGGACGTCGGGCAGGTGCTCGGCGACCGTGGTGAAGGTGTCGCCCTCGTCGGCGCTGGCGTAGACGCAGCCGTCCCGGGTGCCCACGTAGACGCCGGTCGGGTCGCCCTCGTCGACGCAGACGGCGTCGCGCAGCACCGAGGTCCAGGACGCGTCGGGCAGCCCCGCGCCCAGCTCGGTCCAGGTGGCGCCGGCGTCGCGGGTCCGGTGCACCCGCAGCCGCCCGTTCGGCGGCACCCGCTCGGCGTCGGCGACCAGCGGCACGACCCAGGCGGTGCCCGGGGTGCGCGGCGAGGCGGCCACCGGGAAGCCGAAGTCGACGGGCAGGCCCTCGGCGATCGAGGTCCAGGACGCGCCGCCGTCGTCGGTGCGGAAGACGCCGAAGTGGTTCTGCGCGTAGAAGCGGTCGGGGTCGCCCGCGTCGGCGGCCACCTTGTGCACGCACTGCCCGTACTCCGGCGGCGGGTCGGGCAGGAACGGCGCGGTGATGCCGGCGTTGCGCGGCGCCCACGTCGCCCCGCCGTCGTCGCTGGCGTAGACGCCGCCGGCGCTCATCGCCACCAGCACCCGGTCGGTCGTGGGGTGCGGCAGGACGGTGTGCACCGCGCCGCCCCCGCCGCCCGGCTCCCAGCTCGGCCGGTGCGGGTGGTCCCACAGGCCGCGGACCAGCGCGAAGGTGCGGCCGCCGTCGTCGCTGCGCCACAGCGAGTGCGGCTCGCACCCGGCCCACACGACGCCGGGGCGGCCGGCGGAGTCCGGGCGGATCTGCCAGACGCGCGCCAGCGCGGCTCCGGTGTCGGCCGGGAAGCGGATGGCGCCCTGCTCGGTCTCGGTCCACGTGCGGCCGAGGTCGTCGGACCAGGTGACGGTCGGGCCCCAGTGGCCGTACTGGACCCCGGCCAGCACCCGCGGCGCCCCGCCGTCGGTGTCACCGCCCCGGGTGTCGATGCCGACCGCCGCCACCTCCTGCGCGAGCAGGTGCGGCCCGTCCACGGTCCAGGTGCGGCGGCCGTCGTCGCTGCGGGCCAGCCACAGTCCCTTGCGCGTCCCGATGGCGAGCAGGTCGGTCACGGTGCCTCCGCGGCGTCGGCGGGACCCGGCGGGTCCCTCCCGACAGGGCAGACCGCGGTCGGCGCCGGAACTGAGCGGTGGGCCCGCTCAGAGGCGCGTGGAGCCCTCCGAGCCCTCGGCGGTCCGGCCGGGGTGCCCGCCGGCGTGCCGGTCGGCGAGGCCGGGGGCCAGCCGCTCGGCCTCCGCGCGCAGCTCGTCCGCCGCCGAGGCGTGCTCCCGGGCCGCCTCGGCCCGCCGGCGGGCCTCCTGCTCGGCCAGGCGGGTGCGCTCCTCGACCTCGGCGCGCTCGCGGCGGGCGCGGGCGGCCTGCTCCTCGGCCAGGGCCTGTTCCTTCTCCGCCTGCACGCCGCGCAGCCGGGCCTCCTCGAGGTGCTCGCGCGCCTGGGCGCGCTGCTGCTCGCGGCGGCGTGCGCCGGCGACCCGGCTGCGCTTGGCCAGCGCGAGCCCGATCAGGGCCAGCACGACGACCGCCACGACGACGATGAGCACGATCAACCAGGTGTCCACGACGCTCTCCCTCCCGAGATCGACTCGGGAGTGCCCTGGTGAGCGCCCCGGGAAACCGAGATCACTTCAGCGCGGAACCCTCCTGCCACTGGTCCCACGGGATCGTCCAGTCCGCGATCGACGAGGTGAGCGGGCCGGCGTCGGAGTTGACGATCTCGACGACGTCCCCCGGCTGGGAGAACTCGTAGAACCAGCGGGCGTTCTCGTCCGAGAGGTTGATGCAGCCGTGGGAGACGTTCTCCCGGCCCTGCTGTGCCACCGACCACGGGGCGCCGTGCACGAACTCGCCGCTGTCGGACAGCCGCACGGCCCACTTCACCGGCGTGCGGTAGCCCTCGGGGCTGTCGACGGGCACGCCGTAGGTGCTCGAGTCCATGACCCGGTCGGCGTTGAGCTCGGTGACCACGTGCGGGCCGTTGTAGCTCGGGTTGTCCGGGCTGCCGGCGCTCATCGGCCAGTCCTGCACCAGCGTGTCGCCGTCGTAGACCTGCATGCGGTGGGTCGCGGCGTCGGCGATCGACACGTGCCGGTCACCGATGCGGAAGGAGACCGTGCGGTCCTTCTCGCCCCAGACGCCGTCGCCGAGGTCGACGCCGTAGAGGTCGGCCTCGAGGGTCACGTCGGTCTGCGCCGGCCAGTACTGCGACGGGCGGAAGTGCACCTCGGTGTCGCTGATCCAGCTCCAGACGCCGTCGGTGGGGGTGGAGCTGGTGACCAGCAGGTGGCTCTCGGCGGCGGCCTTGTCGGCGACCGGCTGCTCGAAGTACACGCGGATCGGCATGCCGACGCCGACCGTCTGGCCGTCCAGCGGGCCGACCGAGGGGGTGGTGACCGTCTGCGGGTCCACGGTGGTGAAGGTGCTGGTCGCCTCGGCCTGCTCGCCGTCGGCGTTCGTCGCGGTGGCGGTGAGCGTGTAGGTGCTGCCGTAGGCGAGGTCCTCGTCCGGCGTCCAGACGTCGGTGCCCTCGGTCTCGCCGTCGGCCACCTGGCCGGGCACGTCCGCGCCGGCGCCGTCGGTGACGGTGACGTCGGCGAGCTCGCCGTCGGCGACGGAGATCTCCACCGGGTCGGCCGGGGCGACGTCGACCGCGCCGTCGGCCGGGGCGAGCTGCAGCTGCGCGGGCGCCGCGTCGGCCGGGGTCGGGGCCGCGGACGACGACGAAGCCGACGACGACCCGCCGTCGTCGCCGCCCTGGCACCCGCTGAGCAGGACCAGCGCCCCCGCCGTGACCAGCGCAGCCATCCGTCGCACCGTGTTGCCCCCTCGTCCCCGCGGAACCGTGCCCGCACCCGGGCACGGCCGTACCCACCCAGTGTCCACGCGGATCACGGAACCGTGGCGTCCGCCACCCGGGGACCCCCGAGCGGGACGCCGTCGACCGCTGGTATCGTTCTCCCTCGTGACCCGGGCAGCCGGGAGACACGCGCCATTAGCTCAATTGGCAGAGCAGCTGACTCTTAATCAGCGGGTTCGGGGTTCGAGTCCCTGATGGCGCACAGCACACGAGAGCGGCTCCTCCCCGGCGGGAGGGGCCGCTCTCGTCGTCTCAGGGGCCGTCGCCGGGGGCCGTCCCCTCGAGCAGCGGGCGCTGGCGCGTCGAGAGCGGGGCGAGCTCCGCGTCGAGGGCCCGGTACGCCTCCCCCTCCCGCTCGAGGAAGGCGGTCCAGGCGCCCCGGTCCCGCCAGCGGTCGACGGTGAGGAAGCGGCCGCCGTCCCCCGCGCCGCGGAACAGCTCCGTGCCGGCGTACCCGCCGGCCCGCCGGAACAGCCGTGCCCAGTCCCCGTCCGCCCCGTAGGCCGCGACGAACCGATCCGCGGCCGCGGGCGCGACGTCGTACTCCCAGATCCGCACGAACACGCCGGTCCGGACCTCCGGCTCAGCCCAGCCGCAGCCCGTGCCCGGCGAGCGCCTCGTCCAGGAGGCGCAGTGCCCTCGGGCCGACGCCGTGCAGCGCGGCGAGCGCCGCCCGCGGGACGCCGTCCAGCGAGGACAGGTCCGGGTACCCGGCCTGCTGCAGGGCACGGGTGGCCGGCGCGCCGATCCGGGGCAGCTCGTCGAGCGGCGTCACGCCCGGGACCGTAGCGGCCCCGGGCGGGCCGGGTCAGCCGCGGACGGCGCGCACCACCCGGCGGACGCCGAGCGCCGCGGCCCCGGCGCCGGCCAGCCACGGCCCGGCGACGACCACCGGGTCGAGCAGCTGGTGCCGGGCGTCCGAGCGCCCGCGGCGCGAGCGCAGGCCGCCCCGGGTGAACTCGGTCCGCAGGCCGGTGGCGGGCACGTCGGGCCGGGCGGAGGCGAAGGACCGCAGGTGGTGCTCCCAGGCGTCGACGCGGTCGCCGACGACCAGCAGCAGCCAGTGCGCGAGCCGGCCCTCGCTGAAGCGGGCGTAGGCGAACCGGCGGATCGTCCCGGACAGGCCGCGCAGCGGTTGCGCGGTGCCGAACACCGGCGTCACGAAGGCGTGCTCGATCGACCGCTCCCGGCCCTCGCTGCCGGGCTGGCGCTCGGGGAAGTCCCAGTGGGCGCCGGTGTCGGCCGGGTACTGCAGCTTCGGGTACGAGGGCCGGTCGGCCGGGTCGAGGTCGGCGCCCCACCCGGGGATGCGGGCCCGCAGCTCCTCGCGGCTCGGCGGCGGGGTGCGCTTGTCGCGGACGTACGCGCTCGGGATGTCGGACTCGGTCATGGTCGCCCCTCAGGCCGCGTCGGGCAGGATCACCGGCTTGATGCAGCCGTCGAGCTTGCTGGAGAACACGTGGTAGGCCTCCGCGATGTGCTCCAGCGGGAAGCGGTGCGTCACCACCTCGCGCGGGGTCAGGTGGCCGTTGCGGACGTGCTCGAACATCCGCGGCCACTGCCGCTTCACCGGCGTCTGGTTCATCCGCAGCGTGAGCCCCTTGTTCAGCGCGTCGCCGAACTTCACCGCGTTGGGGATCGGCCCGTAGGCGCCGACGACCGACACCGTGCCGCCCTTGCGCACGCCGTCGATGGCCCAGTTGAGCGCGACCGGCGAGCCGCCCTGCAGCTTGAGCTTGGTCCCGGTGACGTGCTGCAGGAAGTTGCCGTCGGCCTCCGCGCCGACCGCCTCGATGACGACGTCGGCGCCGAGGTGGTCGGTCTGCTTCTTCACCTCGACCACGACGTCGTCGTGCTCGTCGTAGTCGATCGTCTCGGCGTGGGCCATGGTCCGCGCCTTCTCCAGCCGCTCCTGCAGGTGGTCGACGACGATCACCCGGCCGGCCCCCATGAGCCACGCCGACTGCGCGGCGACCAGCCCGACCGGCCCCGCGCCGAGCACGACCACGGTGTCCCCCTCGGCGATCTCGCCGAGCTGCGCGCCGAAGTAGCCGGTGGCCGCGGCGTCGGTCATGACGACGGCGTCCTCGTCGTGGATCCACTCGGGCATCCGCACCGGGCCGACGTCGGCGAACGGGACGCGCACGTACTGCGACTGGCCGCCGTCGTAGCCGCCGGTGGTGTGCGAGTAGCCGTAGATGCCGCCGACCGCCGTCACGTTGGGGTTCACGTTGTGGCAATTGGAGTACAGGCCGCGGGCGCAGAACCAGCACGACCCGCAGAAGACGTTGAACGGCACCATCACCCGGTCGCCGACCTGCAGGTTCCGCACCGACGGGCCGACCTGCTCGACGACGCCGATGAACTCGTGGCCGAACGTGTGGCCGATCCGGGTGTCCGGCATCAGCCCGTGGTAGAGGTGCAGGTCCGAGCCGCAGATCGCGGCCAGGGTGACCCGGACGATCGCGTCGTTCGGGTGCTCGATCGACGGGACGTCCTTGTCCTCGACGCGGACCTTGTACGGCCCGCGGTAGACCATCGCGCGCACGCAGCGCCCCTCTCCTCGTGCCGGGCCCTGCACACCGGCGCTGCCGCAGCCGTGCCCGGCGCCCGGCGGCCGGAAACGGCTTCGGACGTCCGGACGGGCCGCGCACCGCTCAGGCGGTCGTCGAGTCGGGCGCCCGGGCGGCGCCCCGGGACCGCCTCCGCTCCGTGGCACGGGTGACGTCGTCGAGCAGCCGGCGCAGCTCCGCGGCGTGCTCGCCGAGGTCCTCCTCCAGGCCGGCGAGGACGGCGCCGGCGTCGCGGGCGAGTCGCCGGCCGGCGCTGGTCAGGCGGACCAGGCGCCCGCGGGACCGGGCGGGGTCGGCGACCGTCTCGACCAGGCCCAGGCGGACCAGGCCGGCGACGAGGTCCTGCTGGGCCTGGCGGGTGGTGCCCAGCCGCCTCGCCAGCTCCGCCGGGGCGGTCCCGCCCGGCTCGAGGAAGGCGAAGACGAGGGACTGCGCCGCCGACAGCCGCGGCCACCCCTGGTCCGCCAGCTCGTCCCGGAGGACGGCGTCGAAGGACCGGCCCGCTTGCAGCAGCAGGTGGGCCAGCGGCAGCTCCTCCCGCCGTTGCACGGTCGTCAGGTTACCTGACATCCTATTGTCAGGGGACCTGACAGGGAGGTCGGAGTGCGCATCGTGGTGTTCGGAGCGGCGGGCGGCGTCGGCCGCCACGCCGTGCGGCTGGCGGCCGAGCGCGGGCACACGGTGGTCGCCGTGGCCCGCCGGGCGACGGGCCTGCCGGGGGTCGTCGAGTGCCCCGGGGACGTCCGCGACGCCGCCCTGGTGGGCGGAGCGGTGCGCGGGGCCGACGCCGTCCTGTGGTGCGTCGGGGTCACCCGGTCCTCGGGCGGGGACGTCGGCCGGACGGCGCTGCCCGGGGTGGTCGCGGCCATGCGCGCGGCCGGGGTGCGGCGGTTCGTCGGGATCTCCGGCGCGGGGGCGGACCTGCCCGGCGACCGCAAGGGACGCGGCGCCCGCCTCGTCTCGGCCCTGACCCACCGGCTGGCACGGGACGTCGTCGAGGACAAGGAGGGCGAGTATCGAGTGCTCGCCGGCTCGGACCTGGACTGGACCCAGGTGCGCCCGCCGCGCCTGGCCGAGCGGCCGGGCACCGGCCGGTACCGGCTGACGACCGAGGCGCCGGGGTTGCGCGCGGCTCCGCTGGCGAAGGCCGACGTCGCCCTCGCCCTGGTGGAGCTCGCCGAGGGGCGGGACCGGCTCTCGGCGGCGCCGTTCGTCGTGGCCGGCGACCGGTGACCGTGCTCGTCGCCGGGGCCACCGGCACGGTCGGCAGCGAGGTCGTCCGCCGGCTGGCCGGCCGCGGGGCCGACGTCCGGGCCGGCGCGCGCGACCCCGAGCGGGCGGCTCCCGCGCTCCCGGCCGGCGTGCCCGCCGTCCGGCTCGACCTGGAGGACCCCACCTCGTGGCCGGCCGCCCTCGACGGCGTCGAGGCGCTGTTCCTGCTCCGCCCGCCGGACGTCGCCCGGGTCGGACGCCTGCAGCCCTTCCTCGACGCGGTCGTCGCCGCCGGGGTGCGGCGGGTCGTCGTGCTGTCGGTGCAGGCCGCCGGGCGCAACCCGCTGCTCCCCCACCGGGCGCTGGAGAGGCGGGTGGAGGTCACCGGCCTGTCCTGGACCCACCTGCGCCCGGCCAACTTCTTCCAGAACCTGCTCACCGTGCACCGCGAGGAGTTCCGCGACCGGTCGCGGATCTCGGTGCCGGCCGGGAACGGGCGGACCGCCCACGTCGACGTCCGCGACCTCGCCGAGGTGGCCGCCACGGCGCTGACGGAGCCGGGCCACGAGGGGCGGGCCTACGAGCTGACCGGCCGGGAGGCGCCGACCTTCGCCGAGATCGCGGCGACCCTGTCGGCGGTGCTGGGCCGCCCGGTCGTCTACCCGCGGCCGGGCGCGGTCGCCTTCGTACGCGAGCAGCTGGCCGAGGGCAGGCCTCCCGGGCTGGTGCTGGTCATGACTCTGCTGTTCACGACCACCCGGCTGGGGCTGGCCGCGCGCACCACCGACGACCTGGCCCGCCTGCTGGGCCGGGAGCCGACTCCCCTGCGCCGGTTCGTCGAGGACCACGCCGACGCCTGGCGGCCGGAAACCGGTTGAGCCCGTCCCCAGCATGGACGGCATGACGACTCCCCCCGTGCTCGAGCCGGTGCACCGTCCGGAGGACGGCGAGCTCGTCGGCCACCTGACCGCCATCGACGGCCGGGACGGGTGGACCGCGCACGCCGTCCCCGGCATGCCGCTGCGGCACCTCCCCACCCGCGAGCAGGCCGTCGCCTTCCTGCGCGAGCGCGGCCTGGCGCTGCTCGCCGGGCGCTGGACCTACACGCCCGAGCGCGGCGAGCCGCGCACCGCGTGGCTGGTCGAGGCCCGGCCCGGGGCGGTCGTGGTCCGGTTCGGGTACGACCCGGCGTCGGTGCCGCTGGCCGGCGCGGACCTCGGCCGGCTCACCCCGGCATAGCGGCGGCCCGGGGAGCGTTCCGCGGGCGTGAGCAGCCCGCGGGACGTCGACGTCGTGGTCATCGGCGCGGGCCAGGCCGGCCTGTCCGCCGCGTACCACCTGGCCCGCCAGGGCTTCGCGCCCGGCAGCGGCTTCGTCGTCCTCGACGGCGACGCCGCACCCGGCGGGGCCTGGCAGCACCGCTGGTCCTCGCTGATCCTGGCGACCACCCACCGGGTGCACGAGCTGCCGGGCCTGCCGTTCGCGCCGGCGTCGGAGGACCTGCCCGCCGCCGAGGCGGTGCCGGCCTACTTCGCCGAGTACGAGCGGCGCTTCGCCCTGCCCGTGCAGCGGCCGGTGCGGGTGTCCGCGGTGCGCCACACCGGCGACGGGCGGTTCCTGGTCCAGGCGCCCGAGGGGACCTGGCGGGCCCGCGGCCTGGTCAACGCCACCGGCACCTGGACGCGGCCGTTCGTGCCGCGCTACCCCGGCCAGGAGACCTTCCGCGGCCGGCAGCTGCACACCGTGGGCTACCGGGGCGCGGAGGAGTTCGCCGGGCTGTCGGTCGTGGTCGTCGGCGGCGGCGCCTCGGCGGTGCAGCTGCTCGGGGAGATCGCGCCGGTCGCGCGCACTACCTGGGTGACCCGCCGCCCGCCGGTCTGGCGCGAGGGTCCCTTCGGCGAGGAGCAGGGCCGGGAGGCGGTGGCCCGCGTCGCGGCCGCGGTGCGCGCCGGCCGGATGCCCGGCAGCGTCGTCGGCGCGACCGGGCTGGTGGTCACCCCGTGGGTGCGCCGCGCCCTGGACGACGGCGTCCTCACCCGCCTGCCGGTGTTCGACCGGATCACCCCCGACGGCGTCGCGTGGGACGACGGCCGGTCCGTCGCCGCCGACGTGGTCCTGTGGGCCACCGGCTTCCGCGCCGCGGTCGGCCACCTGGCCCCGCTGCGGCTGCGCACCCGCGACGGCGTCATCCGGCTCGACGGCACCTCCGCCGTCGACGAGCCGCGGCTGCAGCTGGTCGGCTACGGGCCCAGCGCGAGCACGATCGGCGCCAACCGGGCCGGCCGGACGGCGGCGGCGACCCTGCGCCGGCTGCTCGACGCGGACCTGCCCCGCAGCGCCTGACCGGGGGCGTCCCCCAGCACCGGGTGGGGGACGGTCCAGGGTCGGGCCGGGGGTCCTCCCCGATGTGCCGGGCACCCCGGTGCCGAGAGCCTTCCCGGCATGACCTCGCAGCCCTCCCCTCCCCCGGCGGTGACCCCGTGATCGTCGCCAGCGGACTCACCAAGCGCTACGGCGACCGGGTCGCCGTCGACCGCGTCTCCTTCACCGTCCGCCCGGGCCGGGTGACCGGCTTCCTCGGCCCCAACGGCGCCGGCAAGTCGACGACGATGCGGATGGTCATCGGCCTGGACCGGCCCACCGAGGGCTCGGTCACCGTCGACGGCATCCGGTACCTCGACTGCCCCGCCCCGCTGCGCGCGGTCGGCGCGCTGCTCGAGGCCCGCGCGCTGCACCCGGGCCGCACCGCCTGGGCGCACCTGCGCTGGATGGCCGCCTCCAACGGCATCCCCGCCGCCCGCGTCGACGAGGTGCTCGGCCTGGTCGGCCTGGAGGCGGTGGCCGGGCAGCGCGTCGGCCGGTTCTCCCTCGGCATGGGCCAGCGGCTGGGCATCGCGGCCGCGCTGCTCGGCGACCCGCCGGTCGTCGTCCTCGACGAGCCGGTCAACGGACTGGACCCCGAGGGCATCCGCTGGGTGCGCACCCTGGCCCGCGACCTCGCCGCCGAGGGCCGCACCGTGCTGGTGTCCAGCCACCTCATGGCCGAGATGGCGCTGACCGCCGACCACCTCGTCGTCATCGGCCGCGGCCGGGTGCTCGCCGACTGCCCCACGGCGGACTTCATCGCCGAGCACGCCGCCTCCTACGTGCGCGTCCGCACCCCCCGGCCCGCCGACCTCGCCGAGCTGCTGCGGCGCGCGGGCGCCGACGTCACCCGCGACGGCGACGAGCTGCGCGTCCAGGGCGTCGACGCCGCCGCCACCGGCGAGCTCGCCGCCGGCGCCGGCCTGGTGCTGCACGAGCTGGGCCTCGTCCGGTCCTCCCTCGAGGACGCCTTCATGACCCTGACCGCCGGCAGCGTCGAGTACGCCGCCGCCCGCCCCGCCGAGGTGACCCGGTGACCGCCTCCACCCTGGCCGCGCGCCGCGCGTCCTCCCCCGCCCCGGCCGCGACCGCCGGGCTGCCCCGCGCCCTGCACGCCGAGTGGATCAAGCTGTGGTCGGTGCGCTCCACCGGCTGGTCGATCGCCGCGATGGTCGCCCTCGGCGCCGGGCTCACCACGCTGGTGTGCGCGCTGGTCGCCCCCGACCTCGCCGCCGGGGAGACCGGTGAGCCGGTCGGCGCGTTCATCACCTGGGGGCTGCTGTTCGCCCAGGTCACCGCCGTCGTCCTCGGCTCGCTCGTCGTCACCGCCGAGTACGGCACCGGGATGATCCGCGCGACGCTGGCCGCCACCCCCCGCCGCGGGACCGTGCTCGTGGCCAAGGCGGTCGTGCTCAGCGCCGTCCTGTTCGTCGCCGGGGTGGTCACCGCGACGCTCGGCTGGCTCGGCGGCAACGCGTTCCTGTCCGCGGAGGGGATCGGCCTGTCCCTCGGCGACGACGGGATGCTGCGCTCGCTGCTCGGCAGCGGCCTCTACATGGCCGGGCTCGGGCTGTTCGCGATGGCCGTCGGGTTGCTGGTCCGCTCCACCGCCGCCGCGGTGTCGGTGGTGCTCGCGCTGGTGTTCCTCGTCGGCAACCTGGTGATGCTGCTGCCGGGCGCCCTGGGCGAGTGGCTGACCAAGCTCATGCCGGGCAACGCGGGCTCGCGGATCGCGATGCCGGAGTCGTTCAACCCGCTGCTGCTCGAGCCGTGGACCGGGTTCGCCGTCTTCGCCGCCGAGGTCGCCGTCGTCCTCGCCGTCGCCGCGGTCGCCTTCACCCGCCGCGACGCGTGAGCCGGAGTCGGACACCTCTTCCGCCGACGGTCGTGCTCTGCACACACCTGTGTGCAGAGCACGACCGCGCTCGGAGGACACCTCGCCGGCCTCCGGCGGCCGCCAGGCACAGTGGAGGGGTGACCTCCCCCGATCCCGCCGCCCTGGGGCGCGAGCGCGCCGACCTGCTGCTGACCCGCCTCGCGGCCGGCGACGACGCCGGAGCCGACACCCTGCTGGCCGAGGTCGAGGAGGTGCGCGACCTGGTCTACGTCGGCGCGGCGCTCACCGCGCAGGCCCGGGCCGAGGGGCGCGCGCTGCCGCCGGCGCAGCGGGCGCAGGCCAACACCCGGCAGCTGCGGCTCGGGGCGGTCCGGGACGCCGCCCGCACCGACGTCGCCGCGCTGCGGCAGTGGCTGCGCCGCTCCGGTGAGGAGCTGCTGCTCATCCGCTCGCTGCAGGCGGCGGCCGACCGCGTCTCCTGACTCCCCGCGGTCAGACCGCGGCCGGGACCGCCGCGGTGCGCGGCTCGAGGTGCACCCCGGCGATCGTGCAGCGCACCGAGCCGCCGGCCAGCTCGACCGTGGGGACGGCGACCGGCAGCAGCCGGGCCGACGCCTCGATCGCCCGGCGCTGGCCGGCGTCCAGGCTCGCCGCGGCCCGCGCGGACAGCGCCAGCACCGGGCCGTCGGCGCCCCGCACCTCGATGGCGTTGCCGGCGAACTCCCCGACCTGCCGCGCGGTGAGCGGGACGACGGTGCGCCCGGTCGCCTCCAGCCGGGCGACGAGCTCCGCCCGCTCGGCCGCCGACGGCAGCAGCTCCAGCCCGACCAGCGCGTACCCGCCGGCCACGCTCATCATCACGTTGGTGTGGTAGACCGCCCGGCCGGCCGCGTCGACGGCGTCGAAGACCACCGGCTCGTAGCCGAAGCCGCGGCAGAAGCGGTCCAGCGCCCACGGGTCGACCCGCAGCGACCGCGCGACGTAGGCCGTGCGCGCCACGTGGTCGAGCACCATCGCGCCGGTGCCCTCGAGGTAGCGGCCGTCGTGCTCCAGGCCGGAGAGGTCGACCACCTCGTGCACCCGGTAGGCCGCCTTGAGGAACTCGACGACGTCGCCGCGCCGCTCCCCGCGCCGGTTGGCCGCGTACATCGGGAACAGCGCGACCCGGCCGTCGGCGTGGGTGGACAGCCAGTTGTTCGGGAAGACGCTGTCGGGCCGGCCGGGCTCCGGGTCGTCGAACAGGTGCACCGTGACGCCCGCGGCGGTGAGCGCCTCGGCCAGCGCGGTGACCTCGTCGTACGCCCGCCGCGCGAGCACGCCCGGGTCCTCGTGGACGACGGGCACCTGGAAGGCGTTGTCCCCGAGCGTCAGCGGGTTGGGCGAGAAGGCGTGCGGGCGGACGAGGACCACGGCCGAGGGGGCCTGGGCTGCGGCCCCGGGCGTCACGAGGGGATCGGCGTGAACGCCGCGACCATCCCGAACAGGTCCTTGGGGTCGTCCGGCTCGGCGACCAGGTCGATGTCGTCGACCCACGGCGTGCCGGCGACCGCGTCGCGCACGTAGCGCAGCGCCGACAGGTCCTCGATCGCGAAGCCGACGGAGTCGAACAGCGTCACCTGGGCCGCCGAGGTGCGCCCGGCCGCCCGGCCGGTGAGCACCTGCCACAGCTCGGTGACCGGGAAGTCGGCCGGCATCGCCTGGATCTCGCCCTCGATGCGGGTCTGCGGCGGGAACTCGACGAACACCTCGACGTCCTCGCGCAGCAGGATCGTGGGGTCCAGCTCGGTCTTGCCCGGGCAGTCGCCGCCGATGGCGTTGAGGTGCATGCCCGGCTCGATCCACTCGGCCTGCAGCACGGTGGCCCGGGCCTTGTCGGCCGTGCAGGTGGTGACGACGTCCGCGCCGCGCACCGCCTCGTGGCCGGAGGACGCCACGGTCACGTCGAAGCCCAGCGGCTCGAGGTTGCGGACCAGCTTGGCCATCGCGGCCGGGTCGGTGTCCCAGACCGTGACGTCGTTGATGCCGAGGGCCCCGCGCATGCCCAGCGCCTGGAACTCCGACTGGCTGCCGGCGCCGATGAGCGCCAGGCGCCGGGAGTCCGGCCGGGCCAGGAGGCGGGCGACCATCGCCGACGTCGCCGCCGTCCGCAGCGCGGTCAGCAGGGTCATCTCGGCGAGGAAGACCGGGTAGCCGTTGGAGACGTCGGCCAGCGCCCCGAAGGCGCTCACCGTCTGGAAGCCGCGCGCCGGGTTGCTCGGGTGCCCGTTGACGTACTTGAAGGCGTAGGTCTCGCCGTCGCTGGTCGGCATCAGCTCGATCACGCCCCAGGGCGTGTGGCTGCCGACGCGGGCGATCTTGTCGAAGGACTCCCACCGGCGGAAGTCGTCCTCGATGGAGCGGGACATCCCGGCGATGATCCGCTCCGGCCCGGTCTCAGCCGTCCAGCGGACCATGTTGCGCACGTCGACGAACGCGGTCATGCCGGAACGGTATTGCTGGGCGATCTGCACACACAATGAGCGAACGGCGCGCGTTGTGCCCAGACATCGACCACTTCAGCAAGATCAGCTGTACGTTCTGCGCATGGCCGACCTCAGCGACCTCGACCGCCGCCTGCTCTCGGCGCTGCGCGAGGACGGCCGCGCGCCGGTGGCCGAGCTGGCCCGCCGGCTCGGGGTCACCCGGGCCACGGTGACCAGCCACCTGGACCGGCTCGTGGCCGAGGACGTCATCGTCGGGTTCACCGTCCGGGTGCGGGACGAGGCCGCCGCGGGCGGGGTCCGGGCGGTGTCGCTGGTCGAGGTGGAGGGCCGCTCCACCGACGACGTCATCCGGCGGCTGCGCGGCTTCCCGGAGATCGAGTCGATGCACTCGACCAACGGCGCGTGGGACCTCGTCGCCGAGCACCGCACCACCGACCTCGTGGAGTTCGACCGGCTGCTCAACCGGATCCGGTCGGTGCCCGGGGTGATCAACAGCCAGACGAGCCTGCTGCTGACCTCGGTGCTGCGCTGAGGGGGTGCGCGCTGGGGCCCGGGCACGCCCGGGCCCCAGCGCAGCGGTCTCAGGCCCCCGTCAGGGACACGTACGGGAGCGTCACCGGCGCCCCGCGCGTCCAGTCGAGGACGTCGGCCTGCGTGCTGCCCGGCGGCACCAGGACGTCGAGGGCGTTTGGGTCCCTCGTGTCGGTGTCGCGGGCCGCGGTGGCGTCGGTCCACTCCCCCGCGCCGCCGCCGAAGCGGTACTCCTGGATCCACGACGTGCCGCGCTCGGGCGCGGACTGCCAGTAGGCCAGGTCGTAGACCGGCCGGACGTTGCCGACCCCCTCGCCGGTGCCGTCGGCGTGGCTCGCCATGACCAGCGCGTACTCGGCGCCCGCCAGGTCGAGGTCGCCCAGGGCCGAGCGCGGCACCGAGACCACGACCTGCCGGCTCTCCGGGACGGCGGTCAGCGTCGCCCCGCTGACGGTGGTCCCGGCCGCGTCCCGCACCCCGAGGTCGGTGAACCCGTCGGCGGTGACCACGAGGTCGTAGGGCGCGGCGAGCGCGGCGTTGGTGCCGGGCAGCGCCGGCACCGCACCCTCGCCGTCCCCGGCGCGGACGTACACGTCGAACCGCTGCACCGAGATCTGGTTGCCGCCCCAGGGGTTGGTGACCTCGCCGTCCAGGGTCACGACGAAGTTCACCTGCGGCCCGTCGTCGTACACGCCGAACCGGGTGACGTCGAAGGCGCCGGGCACGAAGGCGGCGTTGGTCGGGTAGACGTAGCTGCCGGGGCCGTGGTCGTCACCGGCCGGGTCGTCGACCACGCCGACCGGCGTCCCGACGGCGGTGGAGACGACGGTGCGCCGGACCACGCTCGTGCCGCCGTCCTCCCCGACCGCGACGACGGTGACCGTGTTGCGGCCGGTCGACACCGGCACCGTGGCGGTGAAGGCGCCGTCGACGACCTGCGCCGCCACCGTCTCCCCGCCGGTGGCCACGTGGACCTCCGCGCCGTCGGTCGTGCCGGTGACCTCGACCCGGCCGGCGTCGGTCCGGGCGCCGTCGGCCGGGGCCGTGACGGTGAGCGCCGGCCCCTCGGGCAGGGCGCCGTCGGCGTACCGGTCGGCGACGAGGGCCGGCGTCTCGACCGGCCGGCCGGCGTCGATGGACACCGCCAGCCGGACGAACTGCGCCATCGACCAGGCCAGCGGCGTCGCCGACCCGGTGCCCTCGCCGAAGCGGAAGCCGGCGGCGTCGGGCCGGTCCCAGACCTGCTCGGGGATCATGAGGCCCTCGTTGGCCGCGCCGGCCATGGTGCGCAGGAACGCGTCGGCGCTCCGTCCGGCCGCGAGCTCGTACTCACCGCGCTCCCCGCTCAGCAGCGGCCACAGCCGCCCGACCCCGGTGCCGTCGTACGGGCTGCCGTCGGCCTTCTCGCCGTAGCCGTCGAAGCCGTAGCGGTACCACATGGGCCCGTGCGGGGTGTCCACGCGGATCTCGTCCAGCTCGGGCAGCGAGGCCAGGACGCTCGGGTCGCCGGCCGGCCGGACGCCGAGGCGCACCAGCTCGAGGAAGCCGGCGTCGACCACCTCGCGCTCGGGGTGCCACCCGCCGCCGTTGTTGATCTCCACCCAGTCGTCGCCGTCCGGGTTGCCGTTCGCGTCGATGCGGACGAAGTAGCGCCCGTCGCCGTGGGGGCCGGTCGTGGTGAACGTCCACTCCTCGAGCCGGCGCTGCCAGTCGTCGGCCACGCCGGTGTAGAGGGCCGCGGAGGCCCCGTCACCGTTGCGCCGGGCGATCTCCGCCGCGGTCACCAGCCCGGCGATCTCGGCGGCGATGGTCGAGGGCGAGTAGCCGCCCTCCTCCTCCCACCGCTCCTGCGGCGTCGACGGGCCGCGGGCGACCAGGAAGTCGGCCGACCTCTCCACGTGCTCCCACGTGTCGGCGTCGAACCGGCCGAGCTGCCCGGCGAGGACGAGCGGCAGCGCGACCTCGTCGAGCTGCAGGCTGCCCCAGTACGGCGTCCCGTCGAGCAGGGTGTTCTGCGGGAACGAGCCGTCGGGCCGCTGCTGGACGTCGAACAGGTAGTCCAGCGACCGGTTGGCCGCGGCCTCGTCGCCGGCGGCCAGCTGCGCCGTCGCGACCTGGTAGAGGTCGCGGGCCCACACCAGGTGGTAGCCGCCGACACCGGACTCGTCCGCGTCGATCGCCTGACCCCACGGCACGGTGAGCGAGGCGATGTTCGCGCCCGGGTAGGTCTTGTCCTCGTGCGCCTTGAGCGTCATCAGCGCGACGTCGTACTGCGTCCGCAGCTGCGGGTCGCCGGCCACGCTGGCGGGAGCGGCGTCGAGCGAGGCGAGGTAGCCGGCCCAGCCCTCCTCGTAGGCGTCGCGGACCGCGGGGAACGCCCGGCGCAGGGACCCCTGGGCGGTGGTGAGGGCGTCGGTGCCGGAGGGGCCGAAGCCGAGGGCGATCGTGGCCCGGAGCGTGCGGCTGTTGCCCTGGGTCGCCAGCTGGCCGACCTGGACGACGTTCCCGTCCGGTGACGAGCCGTACGTCCGGTCCAGCCGGTGGTCGTCGCGCAGGTCGGTCCAGCCGTCGCTGACCCCGGAGAAGCCGGTGGAGACGCGGGCGAACGCCGGGGAGGCGACCAGCGCCGAGGCGACGGGGGTGTCCCCGCCGGTGTCCTCGGCGACGAGCGCGCTGCCGACCGTCGAGCCGCTGTCGTGCAGGCCGCTGTTGGCCAGCGACGGGTTGTAGAGGACGTAGGCGGTGTACCGGCCACCGTCGAGGCTGTCGACGCGGACGTCGACGAGCACGGTCGACCGGGCCGGGTCGGTGACGTAGCTCTTGGTGATCCGGTAGCGGCCGTCCCGGTCGGTGTTGACCTGCTGGTAGCTGAGCGCCTGCGGGTCGGCCAGGACCACCTCGTGCGTGGTGGCGTCCCGCTCCAGCTCGGTGAACGTGCTGCCGTCGGTGACCACGAGCTGCAGGTCCTGGACGTTGGCGACGTCGACGCGCGGGTAGTAGACCTCGCTCATCAGGCCGTCGACCAGCGTGTACCAGACCTTCGACTGCTCGGTGACCGCGGTGCCGACGCCGACCTTGGCGCCGCTGGTCCAGGTGGACCCGCCGCCGGGTGCCCCGGGGGCGACGTCCGGGGCGGCGTGCGCCGGCGCGGCGCCGAGGACGCCGGCCGCGAGGACCGCGGCGACGCACGAGCCGAGGGACCTCCTGCGGAACGGGGTCGGGCCCCGCCGTGGACTCCGGCCGGAGCCGGGGATGGGGAGCAGCACGCGCTGACCTCTCTGTCAGGGTGTGATCGGGAGGAGACGCACCGTAGGGGGCGGATCCGGAGAGGTCAAAGCGCGTGCAACACCCGGGTCGCCGTCCGGGCCAGCGGCAGCCCTGCCAGCAGGACGCCGGCGACGAGCACGTAGGTCCAGGGCAGCCCGACGCCGGCCGCGACCAGCCCGAGGACCAGCGCGCCGATCGCCGTCCCCGCGTCGAACGAGGCGTTCCAGAGCGCGCTCGCGGCGGTCGAGCCGCCCTCCCCGGCGCGGGCGAAGGCGGTGACCAGCGTGAGGTTCTGCACCGCGCCGTAGCCCGCCCCGAAGACCGCCGCCCCGACCAGCACGACGGCGTCGCCCGTGACCAGGCCGAGCGCGACGGCGGCCAGCCCGACCGCGCCCGCGACCAGGGCGGCGGGGAGCAGCCGGCGGCTGCCGAGCCGGTCGGCCAGCAGTCCCGCGCGCCAGCGGGTGAGCGCGCCGGTGATGCCGAAGAGGAGCAGCGCGGCCGTCGCGAGGACGCCGTCCGGGCGCTCGATGGGCAGGAAGGTGACCACGCCGCCGCCGGCGAGGGTGACCAGCAGCAGCACCGCCGACGGCGCCAGCGCGGCGCGGGCCGCGGCGCGCGAGGACGTGCCGGCGCCGCCCTCCCAGTGCACCGAGCGGGCCAGCCCGGGCACCAGCGGCAGCGCGAGCACCGGGGAGGCGGCCAGCCACGCCAGCCAGCCGGGGTGCCCGTCGAGCACCAGCGCCACCCCGGCCGGCACCGCCAGCAGGTTGGGCACCGCGATCGCCAGCCCGTAGAGCCCGATCGACTCGCCGCGGCGCTCGGGCGGCGCGGCCTGCGCGGCGAGCACCGCGCCGAGCACGGTGAGCACCGCGAAGCCGGCGCCGCGCACCGCGGACACCGCCGACAGCCACGGGACGCCGTCGCCGAGGGCGTACAGCGGCGCGGGCGCGCCCAGGGCGAACAGGCCGGCGGCGAGGACCGGGCCCAGGCCGAACCGCGCGGTCAGCGCCGGGACGACCGACTGCACCACGATGGTCATCGCCAGGAAGACCGCGGTGACCACCCCGGCGGTGTCGGCCGACGCCCCGCCCGCCACCGCGTACGCCGGCAGCGAGGCCAGGGTCAGGCAGTAGCTGGCGAAGCCGAGCGTCGTCGCGCCCACCAGCGCCCGCATCGCCGGCAGCCGCCACAGCGACACCCGGTCCGTCGTCCCCCTGCTCACACCGCTCCCCTCCGCAGGCGTCGTCGCCCGGCCGCCCAGCATGACCGGGGAACCGGCGGCTCCCGGGTAGGGGGTGTCCGTGCTGCTCACCGTGGGCCACGGCGCCGACGACCGGACCGCCCTCGCCGCCCGGCTGTCCGGTGCCGGGGTGGACCTGGTGGTCGACGTCCGCCGCTTCCCCGGCAGCCGGAGCAACCCCGACGTCCGGCGGGAGGCGCTCGAGGAGTGGCTGCCGGCCGCGCGCATCGGCTACCGGTGGGAGGAGCGGCTCGGCGGGCGGCGCCGGCTGTCCGCGGGCGAGCCGGTGGCCGACGGCTGGTGGACCGTGGCCCAGTTCGCCGCCTACGCCGCGCACACCCGGACCGCCGGCTTCGCGGCCGCGCTCGACGGCGTGCTGGCCGAGGCGGCGCACGCGACGGTCGCGGTGATGTGCAGCGAGGGCGTGTGGTGGCGCTGCCACCGGCGGCTGGTCGCCGACGTCGCCGTCCTCGCCCACGGCGTGCCGGTCACCCACCTCATGCCCGACGGCCGGCTCACCCCGCACGTCCCGGCCGAGGGCGCGGTGCTGGGTGACGACGGCCTCGTCCACTGGCCCGGCTGACCGACGTCCTGGCTCACCGTGACGCGTCCTGGCTCACCACCGACGGTGAGCCAGGACGCAGCACGATCAGGTCACCTGATCATCCGGCGTCAGCCCATGTGCGGGTAGCGGTGGTCGGTCGGCGGTACGAAGGTCTCCTTGATCGACCGGGTCGACGTCCAGCGCTGCAGGTTCTGCGCGGCGCCGGCCTTGTCGTTGGTGCCCGAGGCCCGCCCGCCGCCGAAGGGCTGCTGGCCGACGACGGCGCCGGTCGGCTTGTCGTTGACGTAGAAGTTGCCCGCCGCGAAGCGCAGCTTCCGCTGGGCGTGCGCGATGGCCGCCCGGTCCTGGGCGATGACCGCGCCGGTCAGTGCGTACGGCGCCGCCGACTCCATCTGCGTGAGCACGGCGTCGTAGTCGGCGTCGTCGTAGACGTGCACCGCGAGGATCGGGCCGAAGTACTCGGTGGTGAACACCTCGTGCCCGGGGTCGGTGCCCTGGATGACGGTCGGCCGGACGAAGAAGCCCTCGGAGTCGTCCTTCTGGCCGCCGGCCACGATCGACAGCGCGGGGTCGTCGTCGACCCGGTCGATGACGCCGGACAGCTTGGAGAACGACTTCCGGTCGATGACCGCGCCCATGAAGTTCGAGAAGTCGGTGACGTCGCCCATCGACAGCGACTCGGTGGTGTCGACCAGGTCGTCGCGCAGCCGGGCCCACACCGACCGCGGGACGTAGGCGCGCGAGGCCGCGGAGCACTTCTGCCCCTGGTACTCGAACGCACCCCGGACCAGCGCGGTGCGCAGCACGTCGACGTCGGCCGAGGGATGGGCGACGACGAAGTCCTTGCCGCCGGTCTCGCCGACGACGCGCGGGTAGCCGCGGTAGTTGGCGATGTTCTCGCCCACGGTGCGCCACAGGTGCTGGAACACCGGGGTCGATCCGGTGAAGTGGATGCCGGCGAGGTCGCGGTCGGCGAGCACCACCTCCGACACCGGGATGCCGTCGCCGGGCAGCATGGTGATCACGCCCGGGGGCAGGCCGGCCTCCTCCAGCAGCCGCATGACGAAGTGCGCGGCGAACTGCTGGGTGGGGGCGGGCTTCCAGACGACGGTGTTGCCCATGAGCGCCGGGGCGGTGGGCAGGTTGCCGGCGATCGCGGTGAAGTTGAACGGCGTGACCGCGTAGACGAAGCCCTCCAGCGGCCGGTGGTCGCTCCGGTTCCACACCCCCGGCGAGGACACCGGCTGGGCGGACACGACCTCGCGGGCGAAGTGCACGTTCCAGCGCCAGAAGTCCACCAGCTCGCAGGCGCTGTCGATCTCGGCCTGGTGGGCGGTCTTGGACTGGCCGAGCATGGTCGCGGCGTTCAGCGTCTGCCGCCAGGGCCCGGCGAGCAGGTCGGCGGCCTTGAGGAACACCGCGGCGCGGTCGTCGAGGGACAGGTCGCGCCAGGCGGGGGCGGCGGCCTTCGCGGCGGCCACGGCCTCGGTCGCGTCGGCGTGCGTGGCGTGCGCCGAGGTGCCGAGGACGGCGGCGTGCCGGTGCGGCTGGACGACGTCGAAGCGCTCGCCGCCGGCCATGCGCTGCTTGTCGCCGATGGTCGCCGTCAGCTCCAGCGGCTCGGCGGCCAGCTCGGCCAGGCGGGTCTCGAGCGCGGCCCGCTCGGGCGAGCCGGGCGCGTAGGTGAGCACCGGCTCGTTGCGCGGCGGGGGGACGCGGGTGGTGCCGTCCACGGGGGCCTCCAGGGGGGTGTGTCAGAGACGGCCGTCTCTGCCGGGTCGGGTCAGCGGGAGACGAGGGCGCGGAGGAAGAAGCGGAGGTTCGCCGGGCGCTCGGCCAGCCGGCGGACGAAGTAGCCGTACCAGTCGCGGCCGTAGGGCACGTAGGCGCGCACGCGGGTGCCGGAGGCGGCCAGCCGGCGCTGCTCGTCGACCCGGATGCCGTGCAGCATCTGGACCTCCCACGAGTCGGCGGCACGCCCGTGCTCGGCGGCCAGCCGCTGGGCCAGGTCGATCATCGCCGGGTCGTGGCTGCCGACCATCGGGTAGCCCGGCCCGCGCATGAGCACGCCGAGGCAGCGCGCGTAGGCGGCGTCGACGTCGCGGCGGCCCTGGTGGGCGACCGACGGCGGCTCGTCGTAGGCGCCCTTGACCAGCCGCACCCGCGAGCCCGGCGTGGCCAGCGCCTGCACGTCGTCCTCGGTGCGGTGCAGCGCGGCCTGCAGCACCGCCCCGGTCTGCGGGTGGTCGCGGCGCAGCTCGGCGAGGACGGCGAGGGTGGCGTCGACGGTCGAGGACTCCTCCATGTCGAGGGTGACCGTGGTGCCGATCCGCGCCGCGCACTCGACCACCGGCCGGACCAGCCCCAGCGAGAGGTCCTCCCCGCCGGGCAGCGCCTGCCCGAAGGCGGACAGCTTGACCGACACCTCGGCGCGCGGGCCGAGGTCCAGTGGCCCCAGCGCTTCCAGCAGGGCGAGGTAGGCGTCGCGGGAGGCGCGCGCCTCGGCCGGGTCGGTGACGTCCTCGCCGAGGTGGTCGAGGGTCACCTCGATGCCCTCGCCGGTGAGCCGGCCGACGACGGCGAGGGCGTCGGGCAGCGTCTCGCCGGCCACGAACCGCTCGACCACGCGCCGGGTCACCGGGGTGCCCACGAGCGCGCGGCGCAGCGCCGGGCGGCGGGAGGCCCCCAGCAGCAGGGTCTTCGTGGTGAGCACCGGCCACCTCCGTCGTCGTGACTGGCCTCGAACGCTAGGAGCGCCCGATCGGGTCCACCAGGGACGGACGTACGGAC
The DNA here is from genome assembly GCF_054050375.1 of Geodermatophilus sp. SYSU D00879. NCBI lineage: Bacteria > Bacillati > Actinomycetota > Actinomycetes > Geodermatophilales > Geodermatophilaceae > Geodermatophilus > Geodermatophilus sp. SYSU D00879. Next base: position 5,368 of record NZ_JBJGZF010000014.1, on the reverse strand, counting down.
TCCGGACGTCCGGCTTCATACAGTCGTACGGTGCGCGACGACCTGCAGGACGTGGTGGACGAGGTCGCCCGGCTGCTGCACGCCCCGGCCACGCTCGAGGACGTCGACTTCACGCTGCTGGCCTTCGCCGCGCACCCCCTCGACGGCGGCGACACCGCGATGGACGCCGTCCGCACCCGGTCGATCCTCGGCCGCGGCTCCACCCCGGACACCCGCCGCTGGTTCGAGGACCTCGGTATCGCGACCGCGCAGCGGCCGGTGCGCACCCCCGCCGACCCGGCCGCGGGGATCCTCACCCGCCTGCTGCTGCCGGTCCGGCACGGCGGCCGCACCCTCGGCTACCTCTGGCTGCTCGACGGCGGCCGCACCGATCCCGACGACGACGCCGACCCGGACCTGGCCGCGGCGGTCGACCTCGCCGCCCGCGCGGGACGGCTGCTGGCCGGCGGGGACGACGACGGCGACCTCGGCGAGGCCCTGGCCGCGGCGCTCACCGGCACCGCGCCGGCGCGGGAGCGGGCGACGCGCACCCTGACCGCCCGGCTCGGCGCGGACACCCCGCTGGCACTGGTCGCGCTGCGGGGCGCGCTCCACGACGGGCAGCGGCTCCCGCCGGCCGCGGCGGTGCTCGGCGAGGACCGCCGCGAGGTCGCCGTCCTCGTCCGGCTGGCCCGCCCCGGCGACCTGCGCCCGGCCGCGACCACCGCGTCCGCGGCGCTCGCCCGGATGCCCGCCGGCGCGGCCGCGGGGGTGTCCGACCCCGTCGCGGGGCCCGCGGGCCTGCCCGCGTGCTGGGCGCAGGCCGGCACCGCGGCCCGGGTCGCGGCCGTGGCGCCGGGGCTCGCGCCGGTGGCCCGCTGGTCCGAGCTCGGCGGCTGGCGGGCCGCCGCGGCCCTGCCCGCGCCCGACCCGGCGGTCGCGCCGCTGCTCGCCGACCCGGTGCTCGCCGCCACGGCCGAGGCCTACCTCGACGCGGCCGGCAGCGTGGTCCGGACGTCGGCGGCGCTGTCGATCCACCGGCAGACGCTGTACTACCGGCTGGGCCGGATCACCGCGCTGACCGGCCTGGACCTGGCCGACGGCGACACCCGGCTGCTGGTGCACGCCTCGCTGCGCCGCGCCCGGCTGCCCTGACCGCCCGTCTCCCCGAGCCGCTGCCCGGCGGCGGCGAGCACCCGCGGCACCAGCCGGCGGTGCACGGCCGACAGCGACGGCCACAGCAGCCGGCCCTGCAGCCGCTCGTAGGACAGGCACGTGGTCCAGGTGACCCGGCGCCCGGTGGCCTGCACGACCATGTTCGCGCGCAGCGACCGGGACGCGGTCTCCAACCGGATCCAGTCCTCGCCGCGCCCGCCGACCCGCCAGCCGCCCACGGTGTCCGGGGAGCGCCGCGGGTCCAGGCGGAGGGCGAGCAGCCCCCGCCAGATGAACCGCTCCCCCGGGCTCGGGACGTCGCCGAACATCGCCCGCGCCCACCGCTCGGGCGTCGCGGTCACGTCGGTGACCAGGGTGCACCGGTCGGCGTAGTCGATCCGGGGCAGCGAGCAGACCTCCCGGGCGGACGCGGTGATCCCGCGGAGCACGCCGGTGCTGCCGAGCAGGGTCATGGCGGATCCCCTCTCGTATACGGTGCCGTACAGACGACGGTAACGGTTTTATACGGTGGCGTACAGGAGGTGGGCGTGGCGGTCGTGCGCACCCCGCGGGAGCGGTGGGTCGAGCAGGGCCTGCGGGCGCTGGCCGAAGGCGGTCCCGACGCCGTCCGCGTCGAGGTCCTGGCCAAGGACCTCGGGGTGACCAAGGGCGGCTTCTACGGGCACTTCGCCGACCGGGACGCCCTGCTCGAGGCGATGCTCGACACCTGGGAGCGGGAGAGCACCGACGAGGTGCTCGAGCGCGTCGAGCGGGAGGGCGGCGACCCGCGGACCCGCATCGCGCGGGCCGGCGTCCTCACCTTCTCCAGCGACCGCCTGCTCCCCGTCGACCTGGCCGTCCGCGACTGGGCCCGCCGGGACGAGGCGGTCGCCGCGCGCCTGCGCCGGGTCGACGAGCGGCGCATGGGGCTGCTGCGCGAGCTGATCGGCACGTTCTGCGCCGACCCCGACGAGGTGGAGGCGCGCGCCCTGATCGCCTTCTGCCTGGCGATCGGCGAGCACTTCCTCGCCACCGACCACGGCGGGCGCACCCGGGCGCAGGTCCTCGCCCGCGCCGCCGACCTGCTGCTGGACCGCCCGCCGCGGTCCTGACCCGCCGGAGGGGGACTGTTGCGCACTGCACCTTCTCCCCCGCGACGCTGTCCGGGGCGTGACCTACGCTCGAAGGGCTGATGGCTGCGGGAGGAGAGGCGTTGCCTCGAGACGCGGGCGGCGCCGGCGACGTCCTCCGGGACCTGCGCACGGCCACCGCCGTGGAGCACGGACAGGTCGAGGCCACCCTCGACCTCATGGACCCCGCGCTGGACCGCGGCCGGCTGGTCACCGTCCTGGCGCGGCTGCACGCCTTCTGGGCCGCGGCCGAGGCCGGGCTGGACGACTGGGCCGCCCGCCACCCCGCCGACGCCGCCGCCCTCGACTGGGCGCGCCGCCGCCGCACCGGCCTCTACGCCGCCGACCTGGCCGCGCTGGGCGGCTCGCCCGACGCCGGCCGGCCCGACCTGCCCGCCGTCACAGGCACCGACCAGGCGCTGGGCCGGCTGTACGTGATGGAGGGCTCCACCCTCGGCGGCACCTTCATCGACCGCCACCTCGCGGCCCTGCCGGGGCTGCCCCGGCTGCGCTGCTTCAGCCCCTACGGCGAGGACACCGGTGCGATGTGGGCCGCGTTCCGCCGGGTCACGCGGGCGCACGTCGCGGACGCCGGGGACGCCGGGCGGGTGGTCGCCGCGGCCCGGGAGACCTTCGCCGTCCTCGCCGACTGGTGCGCCCCGGCGGCGCAGGGGGCGACCGCGTGACCGACGTCGACGCCACCGCCGGGGCGGACGTCGCGTGGCTGTCGCCGGGTGAGCCGGTCGACCTGGACAACTGCGCCCGCGAGCCGATCCACGTCCCGGGCAGCGTCCAGCCGCGCGGCGTGCTGCTGGCGGTCAGCGAGCCGGACCTGGTCGTCGTCCAGGCGTCGGAGAACCTCGCCGGGCTGACCGGCGTCATCTGGTCCGACGCGCTCGGCCGCCCGCTCGCCGACGTCATCGGGGTGGCGCAGACCGAGGCCGTCGTCCGCTCGGCCAGCGCGTTCGGCGACCTGCGCGAGCGCAACCCGGTGGAGGTCACCCTCGACGTCGACAGCGCCCCCGTGCCGGTGGACGCGATCCTGCACCGGACGGTGCTCGACGGCGCCCGGGACGAGCACGGCCGGGCGGACGACGGCGACGCGCCGCTGACCAACCTCGTCGTGGAGCTCGAGCCCGCGCGCGGGCCGCGGCCGTTCTCCTTCCCGAACACCTACCAGGCGGTGCGCGGGACCGTCGCCGAGCTCAACCGGGCCTCCACGCTGCAGGAGCTCTACGACATCACGGCGCGGGCGATCCGCGCGCTCACCGGCTTCGACCGGGTGATGGTCTACCGCTACGACGCCGACTACAACGGCGAGGTCGTGGCCGAGGCGAAGGCCGCGGACCTCAACCCCTTCCTCGGCCTGCACTACCCGGCCTCGGACATCCCGGCCCAGGCCCGGGCGCTGTACGAGAAGAACTGGATCCGGCTGATCAGCGACGTCGACTACGTCCCCAGCCGCATCCAGCCGGCCGCGCACCCGGCCACCGGCCGGCCGCTGGACCTCACCTACTCGACGCTGCGCAGCGTCTCGCCCATCCACGTCGAGTACCTGCAGAACATGGGCGTGCGCGCCTCCATGTCGATCTCGCTGCTGCGGGACGACCGCCTGTGGGGCCTCATCGCCTGCCACCACTACTCGGGCCCGCACCAGCCGCCCTACGCCACCCGCGCCGCGGCCGAGTTCCTCGGCTCGACGCTGTCGCTGCGCCTGGTCGACCGCACCGCCGAGGACGAGGTGCACCGGGCGCTGCAGGTCCGCTCCACCCTGGCCTGGCTGACCACGGCCACCCTGGACGAGGACCGCGCGCTGGCCGACACGCTGCTCGGCAGCACCAGCCTGCTCGACGTCCTGCCCGCCGACGGCGTGGCCGTCTGCCTACAGGGCAGCCGCGGCACCAAGGGCGCGGAGCTGCCGGACGACGTCGTCGAGCGGGTCGTGGCCTGGGCCGCCGCCCGCGGCGAGGACGTGGTGGCCACCGACGCCCTGCAGCGCGAGGCGCCGGGGCTCGGCGTCCCGGTCGAGGTCGCCTGCGGGGTGCTCGTGCTGCCGCTGCCCGAGGGCCAGTACGTGCTGTGGCACCGGCGCGAGGCCGTGCGGCACGTCGACTGGGGCGGCGACCCGCACAACAAGGCGATCGCCGAGCGGGAGGGCGACGACGTCCGGCTCAGCCCGCGCAAGAGCTTCGACCGCTGGCGGGAGACCGTCCGCGAGCGCTCGCACCCGTGGACGCCGCAGGAGCGTGCCGAGGTGGTGCAGCTGCGCAGCCACCTGCTCGAGGCGCTCTACGCCCGTTCGCGCAGCATCGTCCGCGCCGCCGAGACGCTGCAGCGCAGCCTGCTGTCCGAGCCGCCGCAGCCCAACCACCTGCAGATGGCGGTGCGCTACGTGCCGGCCACCCGCGAGGCCCAGGTCGGCGGCGACTGGTACGACGTCTTCGTCCAGCCCGACGGCTCGACGATGCTGGTCATCGGCGACGTCGTCGGCCACGACGTCCAGGCCGCCGCCTGCATGGCCCAGCTGCGCGGGCTGCTGCGCGGCATCGCCTACGACAGCGGGGACAGCCCCGCGGCGGTGCTCACCCGGCTCGACGCGGCGATCGAGGGACTGCAGCTCGGCGCCATGGCCACCGTGCTGGTCGGCCGGCTCGACCAGACCGGCGCCGCCGGGGTCACCCGCCTGCGGTGGGCCAGCGCCGGCCACCTGCCCCCGCTGGTCTCCACCCCAGACGGCACCAGCGCCCCGCTCGACGGCGGCCGGCCGGGCCTGCTGCTCGGGGTGAGCCCGGAGGCGGTCCGCACCGACGCCGAGGTGGTCCTCGCCCGCGGCTGCACGGTGCTGCTGTTCACCGACGGCCTGGTCGAGCGCCGGGCCGACGGCTTCGACGACGGCGTCGACCGGCTCGCGCAGGCCCTCGCGGAGCTGCGCGACCGGCCGGTCGAGGAGGTCTGCGACGAGGTCCTGGCGCGGATGGTCCCCGACGGCGCCGAGGACGACGTCGCCCTGGTCGCCGTCCGCCTCGCCCCGGAGGAGTAGCCCGGAGGAGTAGCCCCGGAGGAGTGGTCGTGCACTTCCGCGGAGGTGCACCGGGCACCTCCGC
>NZ_JBJGZF010000013.1:0-128996 GCF_054050375.1 Geodermatophilus sp. SYSU D00879 | reverse complement strand
GTTAGATTGTTTTATTTAGACAGAAAAAATCCGCCACAACCCGGGCGGCCCCCCGGCCTGGGACCCCAGGCGCGGCGGCCCGCGCAGCCCGCGGCGCGCGGCCCCCACGCTCGCGTCCCGGGCCCCGGGCGAGGAGGGGACCACGGCGAGCACGGCCGCGACGGTGAGCGCGGCGAGGACCACCACGGCCCAGTAGGCCGAGCGCCAGCCCAGCGTCTGACCCAGCCAGGTGGCCGCGGGGACGCCGGCCACGTTGGCCACGGCCAGCCCGAGCATCACCGTGCTCACCGCCCGCCCGCGCAGCGACGGCGGCACCAGCGACGCGGCGACCAGCGAGGCGACGCCGAAGTAGGCGCCGTGCGGCAGGCCGCTGACGAACCGGGCCAGCAGCAGCGACGCCGACCCGGGGGCGAGCGCGCTCAGCGCGTTGCCGGCGAGGAAGGCGGCCATGAGCCCGACGAGCAGCGCGCGGCGGGGCAGCCGGGCGCCCAGCGCGGCGATGACCGGCGCGCCGACGACGACGCCCAGGGCGTAGGCGGAGATGACGTGGCCGGCGGTCGGGATGTCCACGCCGACGCCGTCGGCGATGTCGGGCAGCAGCCCCATCGTGACGAACTCGGTGGTGCCGATCGCGAACCCGCCGAGCGCGAGCGCGACCAGCGCGACGGCCACCCGCGGGGTGGCCAGGGACGAAGTCGCGGGAGCGGGCGGGGCGGCGGTGCTGGCACTCACGTGACGGTGCCAAGCGGACCGCGCGGGGCCGTATTCCCCGGGCGGCGGAAATGGCCGTTTCCGCCCCACGGGCCCCAGTGGGTCAGGCGCGGGAGGTCCGCCGGAGGGCGAGCAGGTGGGCGGCGACCGCGCCGCGGCGCGGGGACCCGGCCGGCAGCGCCTCGAGGCAGGCCTGCCAGGCGGCGGCGTCGTCGCGGGCCTCGGGCAGGGCGGTCCAGCGCAGCAGCAGCTCGGGCCGCCGGCTGCCGATCGCGGCGCCGCGCAGCGCGGTGACCAGGCGGCGGCGGGCGAGGACGACGCCGGGCGCGGTCGAGCGGGGGAGCACGGGGCCGGGGTAGCGGTCCAGCGCCGCGGCGACGGCGCCGCGGTCGAGCAGCCGGCGCACCGCCTCCAGGTCGGTCTCCAGGGGGCGCAGCAGCCGGTAGGGGCGCGAGCCGACCAGGTCGTCGCCGACCAGCCGGCGCAGCCGGGACAGCTCGGCGCGCACGGTGACCGCGGCGGTGTCGCCGGCGTGGCACTCGGCGGCCAGCTGCTCGGTGCTGCGGCCCTCCCCCGCGGCGGCCGCCTCGGCGAGCAGGAGCAGCAGCTCGGAGTGGCGCAGCGAGAGCTCGACCGGGCCACCGGGCAGGGTCAGCCGGGCGCGCTCGCGGCCGAGCACGTCCAGCCGGGGCGCGGCGGGCCGCACCGGCGGCGCGGGCCGGGGGCCGCGGGCGGCGTCGCGCTGCTCCTCGCGGTGCAGCCAGCGCAGCTCCGACTCGACGGCGGCCACGGTCGCGCGGACGAGGGTGAGCACGTGCGGGCTGGCCACGTGGTCGCCGCCGGTGACGTCGATGGCGCCGAGCAGCACCCCGGTGACCGGGTGGTGCACCGGCGCGGCCGAGCAGCTCCACGGCTGCACCGGGCGGCGGTAGTGCTCGCTGCCGTAGATCTGCACCGGGTGGTCGAGGGCCAGCGCGGTGCCGGGGGCGTTGGTGCCGGCGACCTCCTCGGACCACCGGGCGCCGGCGACGAAGTTCATGGTCTCGGCCAGCGAGCGCAGGCGGCGCTCGCCCTCCACCCACAGCATCCGGCCGTCGGCGTCGGTGACCGCGACGATCATCCGGTCGGCCTCGGCGTCCTCGACCAGCAGCCGGCGGATCACCGGCAGCACCGGGGCCAGCGGGTGGGCGGCGCGGTAGGCGGCCAGGTCGTCGTCGAGCAGGTCGACCGGCGGGCCCTGCCCGTCGGGGTCGACGCCGCTGCCCAGGCTGCGCCGCCAGGAGTCCCAGACCACCGACCGCACGTCCGGCAGGGGCGGCGGGGCGCCGCGGGTCACCAGCGTCTCGTGCGCCGCGCGCAGGCGACGGGTGAGCCCGGGCGTGGGACGTCCCTCGGGCAGCGCGAGCCACGGGCTGACGCTGGTCACGACGTGTCCCCCGGGCTGAGAGTCATGGCCCGCACATGGTGACCCGGATCGCACGATTCCACCAGCGACCGACCGGGCGTCAGACCGACGGGGGTCGCGCCGGGAGCAGCGCGGCCGGGTCCCGGCGGCGCAGCGCGCCCGCCCACAGGCCCGCGCCGTAGGCCAGGTCCTCCAGCCGGCGGGCGGCGGCGAAGCGCACGAGGTCCACCTCCGCCCGGTGCGGCCACCAGGCGAGGACGGCGTCGGCGGCGGCGACGGCCAGCGCGGTCCGCCGCGCGCGGCGGGACGCCAGCGCCGCGGCGGCGGTCAGCGGCCAGTGGTGCCGGGTGGCCGAGCGGGCGAGCGTGCGGCCGGCCGCGGCCGTGCCGCGCAGCACCAGCGCCGCGGCCAGGCCGTACGGGGGGCGGCGGCCCTGGCCGGCGACGCGGTGCGCCAGGCGGACCGTCGCGTCGCCGAGGACGGCGGCCGCCAGCACCCGGCCGGCGCGCCCGCCGGCCAGCGCGAGGGCCAGCGCGGCCGCCGACCACGGGCTCACGACCACCGGCGCGACGGCGCGGCCGTGCCGGGCGGCCAGCGGCGCGGCTCCGGTGCCGTAGACCGCCCGCCGGCGCAGCCACGCGCCGGTGGCCGACGGGTGCTCGTGGGCCACGCGCGCGGCCGGCTCGTAGCGCACCCGCCAGCCGGCCGCGGCCAGCCGCCACACCAGGTCGACGTCCTCGGCCACCCGCATGCCGGCGTCGAAGCCGGCGCCGAGTGCCGCCCGCCGGACCAGCAGCGCCGCGCTGGGCAGGTAGGACAGGCCCGACAGCGGCGCGACCGGCCCCGGGTCCGGGCCCATGTCCAGGGCGCTGACCACCGTCTCGTAGGCGGTCACCCACCCGGGGGCGGCGGCCGGCAGGGCGGTGATCCGCGGCGCGACGACGGCCAGCCGCCGGTCGGCGAGGTGCGGCAGCAGCGTCGCCAGCCAGCCGGGCCGGGGCACGCAGTCGGAGTCGAGGAAGGCGACGGCGGCGGTCGTCGCGGCGCGCAGCCCGGTGTTCCGCGCGGCGGCGGGCCCGAGCGAGCGCTGGTGCCGCAGCACCTCGGCCCCGCCCGCGGCGGCGGCCGCGGCCAGCGCGGGGGCGTCGACGGAGCCGTCGTCGACGACGAGCACGCGCACGGCGGCGGTGTCCGGGTCGGCGCGCAGCGCGGCGAGCAGGCGGGCGACGCCGGCGGCGCGGTCGCGCACGGGGACGACGACGGTGACGCCGTCCGGGCCGGGCGCGGGACCGGCGGGCTCGGGGACGGCGACCCCGGCGTCCTGCAGGCGCGCCGCGAGCGCCGCCGTCGCCGGGCCGCTGACGACGAGGCGGTCGCCGGCGAGCAGGTCGCGGGCGCGCGGCGCCAGGCGCAGCAGTCGCAGCGGCGAGCCGCCGAGCAGCGCCGCGCCGTCCTCCAGGCGGCGGGTGCGGGGGTCCAGCCGCACCGCCCAGCCGTCGGGCAGCCGGGTGTCCGGGGGCGGCGTAAGGCTCACCCGGCCAGCACGGCGTCGGTGGTGGTGACCTCGACCAGCGGCGCGTAGAGGCCCATGAGGTCCAGCGCCTTCCGGTGGTCGTCGTCGGTGCTGCCGGCGCAGGCGTCGGCGACCACGCGCACCGGCACGCCGGCGTCGGCGGCGGGCAGCACGGTGGAGACGACGCAGCAGTCGGTGGCCACGCCGGCGACGGTCAGCGGCCCGGCGCCGACCACCTCCGCCAGCTCCGGGCCCCACTTGCCGAAGGTGGTCGCGGTGAGCACGCGGGCCGGGCCGGGGTCCTCGACCAGCTCCCACAGCGGGGCGTCGGGCGGCTGCAGCGCGAACGGGAACCGCTCGTAGTAGTCGACCCAGGCGCCGGCGGGCTCCCGCGGCGCGACGAACCGGGTGAGGACGACGCGGTCGCCGAAGGCGGCCACCAGGCGCCGGATGCGCGGGCGCGCCTCCTCGTAGCGCGGCGCCGCCCACGGGGAGCCGGGGTCGGCGAACACCCGCTGCGGGTCGACGACGACCAGCCAGCCGGAGGGGTGCGTCACGGCCGGACCCTAACCGCCCGCGGCGCCGCGGCCAGGTTTGGTCAGGCTAGCCTTACCCGGACCGACCGAAGGAGACCGTCCATGTCCCGTCCCCTCACCCGGCGCGCCGCCCTGGCCGCGGCCGCCCTCACCACCGCCGCGGCGCTGGCCGCCTGCGGCTCCGACGACGGGGGCTCGACGGCGGGGTCCGAGACGTCCTCCCCCGCGGCCGGCGGCGACGGCGCCTTCCCCGTGACCGTCAGCACCGCCTTCGGCGACGTCGAGATCGAGGAGGAGCCGCAGCGCGTGGTGGCCCTCGGCTGGTCCGACGCCGAGACGGCCCTGGCGCTGGGCGTGCAGCCGGTCGGCGCGAGCGACTGGCTCGGCTTCGGCGGCGAGGGCGTCGGCCCGTGGGCCGAGGGTCTCTACGACGAGGCGCCGGAGATCATCGAGACGCTCGAGCCCAGCCTCGAGGCGATCGCCGCGCTGGAGCCCGACCTCATCCTCGACACCCGCTCCGACGGCACCCAGGAGCGCTACGACTCCCTCAGCGCGATCGCGCCGACCGTCGGGATCCCCGAGGGCGCCGAGCAGTACGTGACCACCTGGCAGCAGCAGCTCGAGCTGGTCGGCCAGGCGCTCGGGAGGAGCGACGAGGCCGCGCAGCTGCGGAGCGACCTGGAGCAGCGCTTCGCCGACGCCGCCGCGGCCAACCCGGCCTTCGACGGCACCGAGGTCGCCGTCGGCGCGTACACCTCCGAGGGCTTCGGCGCCTACGTCCGCGGCGACACCCGCGTCGACTTCATGGAGGCGCTGGGCTTCACGAACAAGCAGGCCATCCAGGACCTCGCCACGGAGGGCTTCTTCGTCCCGGTCTCCGACGAGCAGGTCTCGCTGCTCGACGCGCCGCTGACCGTCGTCTTCCCGATCTTCGTCGACCCGGCGCAGATCACCTCGAACCCTTTGTGGCAGACGCTGCCCTCGGTGCAGCAGGGCAACGCGCTCGTGCTCGAGGACGAGACGCTGGTCAACGCCTTCTCCAGCGGCTCGGTCCTCGGCACGGAGTACGCCCTCGACAACGCGGTGCCGCTGTTCGCGGAGACGCTGCAGGGCTGACCGGCTCAGTACGCAGGAGGCCGTCCCGGCGCCGCCGGGGCGGCCTCCTGCGTCCGTACCGCACCCCGGCGCAGCGCGAGCGTGCCGAGCAGCCCGACGAGGAAGGCGGCCAGCACGCCGAGGTTGGCGAAGGCCCAGTCGCCCTCGCGGCCGCCGAGCCCGAGCGGGCCGAGCAGGTAGCCCTGCCAGTCCAGCCAGCCGGCGTAGGTGTTGGTGACCAGCCCCCAGCCGAGCACGGTGCCCACCGCGAGCAGCGCCAGCGGCACCGGCGGGACGGCGCCGTAGCGGCCGCGGGCGTCGTAGAGGTCGGCCTCGGCGTAGTGGCGGCGGCGCAGCGCGAGGTCGCCGAGGAAGATCCCGCACCAGGCGGCGATGGGCACGCCGAGGGTGATGAGGAAGCCCTGGAACTGGACCGAGAAGCTCGCGTCGGCCAGGAACACCACCCAGATCGCGCCCAGCACCATGAGGGTGCCGTCGATGCCGGCGGCGACCGGGCGGGGCACCCGCACGCCGGCGGCCAGCAGCGACAGCCCCGACGAGTAGATGTCCAGCAGCGCGCCACCGACCAGGCCGAGCACCGCGACGACGACGAACGGCACGAGGAACCAGGTCGGCAGGATCGAGCCGAGCGCGCCGATCGGGTCGGCGCCGATCGCGCCCGACAGCTCCGGGTCCGAGGCGGCCAGCAGCAGGCCGGTGCCCAGCAGGACCACCGGGGCCAGCGCGCCGCCGAACGTCGTCCAGCCGACGACGCCGCCGGTCGACGCCGTCCGCGGCAGGTAGCGGGAGTAGTCGGCGGCGGCGTTCACCCAGCCGAAGCCGTAGCCGGTCATCGCCAGCACGAGCGCGCCGACGACGGCCGCCGTCGTGCCGCCCGGGACCGCGGTGACCGCCGACCAGTCGACGTCGTCGACGACGAGGACCACGTAGACGACGGTGAGCACGCCGCTGACGACGGTAATGACCGCTTGCATGCGCATGATCGCGTCGAAGCCGAGCACGCCGCCGGCCACGACCAGCGCGGCGACGACGAGCAGCGCGACCACCTGGGTCGCCGTCCCGCCGCTCCAGCCCAGCTGCCCGAACACCGTCGCCGTCGCGAGGGTGGCCAGGCTGACCAGCACCGTCTCCCAGCCCACGGTGAGGACCCAGGACAGCGCGGCCGGGACCCGGTTGCCGTGCACGCCGAAGGCGGCGCGGCTGAGGACGAGGGTGGGCGCCGAGCCGCGCTTGCCGGCGATCGCGACGAGCCCGCAGAGCAGGAACGAGACGACGATGCCGACGGTCCCGGCGACCAGCGCCTGCCCGGCGGAGATGCCGAAGCCGAGCAGGAACGAGCCGTAGGCCAGGCCGAGGACGCTGACGTTGGCGCCGAACCACGGCCAGAACAGCTGGCGCGGGCGGCCGCGGCGCTCCTCCTCGGCGATGACGTTGATGCCGTTGGTCTCGACGGCGCCGCGCCCCGCGGCCACCTCCGCGCCCCGGTCGACGGCCGGCTGCTGGGTCATCGGCGGCTCCTCCCCGTGTCGTGTCCCCGCCATCCTGGCGCGCCGGGGAGACCGCGGCCCGCGGGGCTAGCGGAGCCGCCCGTCCTCGCCCACGTCCCAGCGGCCCACCGCCGCCGCGAGGCGAGCCGCCAGGCCGGCCAGCAGGCGGGCGCCCTCCTCCGCCGAGGCGCCGGCCGGGTCGCCGAGCACGCCGGTGGGGCTCACCCCGCGCACGCCCTCGGCGCGCAGCCGGGGCAGCAGCTCGCCGATCGGCGTCGTCACCCCGGCGACCAGGGCCCCGGACCGCACCGACCGCTGTTCCACGTGCAACAGCAGCGAGGTCTCGGTGCGCCCCGCGTGCGCGTCGCCGCCCGGCACGCCGCAGGGGAACCAGGCGGCGTCGCGGCCCTCGGTGCGCAGCAGCGGCACGGCCCGGCGCAGCGCGTCGAGGTTGCCGCCGTGCCCGTTGACGACGAGCAGCCGGCCGGCCCAGCGGCAGGCGGAGCGGCCGTACTCGACGAGCAGCGTGGTCAGCGCCTCGGTGCCGATCGAGACGGTCCCCGGGAAACCCTCGTGCTCGCCGCTGGCGCCGTAGGGCAGGGCGGGGGCCAGGACGCCGTCGAGGTCCGCCGCCCGCGCCACCGCCTCGGCCACGACCGTGTCCGTGGCGAACGGCAGGCCGGGCCCGTGCTGCTCGACCGAGCCGAGCGGGACGACCAGCAGCGGGCGCTCGGGCAGCTCCGGCCACGCGGCGCCGGCCAGGTCGGGCACCGGGCCAGCCTAGGCGGCGGAAACGGCCGTCCCTGCCGCCCGGGCTCAGGCGGGGACGGCCTCGGCGTCGACGGGCAACTGCCACGGCCGGACGACGAGCAGCAGGACCGCGATCGCCACGACCAGCGCGGCCAGGACGACGACGCCCATGGCGACCGCGTCGTTGCCGAGCACGCCGACCAGCGGGGCCACCGCCGCACCGACGCCGAACTGCACCGCGCCGAGCAGCGCCGCCGCGGTGCCCGCCGCCTCGCCGTGCCGGGACAGCGCGAGCGCCGGGGCGTTGGGCAGCGCCAGGCCCGAGGCGAACAGCACCGCCCACAGCGGCAGCGCGATCGCCCACAGCCCGCCGGTGCCGGTGCCTGCGAGGACGAGCAGCACCGCGCCCGCGAGCGCGCCGACGACGACGCCGGTCACGAGGACCTGGGCCGGGGAGAACCAGCGCAGCACGACCGGGTTGAGCTGCGTGGCGCCGATCAGCCAGACGGCGCCGGCGCCGAAGAGCAGGCCGAACTGCTGCTCGTCGAGGCCGAACTGGTCCTGGAAGACGAACGAGGAGCCCGACACGTAGCTGAACAGCCCGGCCATCGTCAGCCCGGCGACCAGCACCAGCCCGACGTAGGCGCGGTCGCGCAGCAGCGCCCGGTAGCCGCGCAGCGTCCCGGCGACGCCGCTGCTGCGCCGCCGCTCGGGCGGCAGCGTCTCGCGCACCGCGAACCAGCCGACCGCGAGCAGCGCCAGACCGTAGACGGCGAGCAGCAGGAACACGCCGCGCCACGAGGTGACCCGGAGGACCTCCCCGCCGACGGTCGGCGCGAGCACCGGCGCCGCGCCGAGGACGAGGAACAGCCGGGAGAGCATGGTGGCCGCGGCCCGGCCCTCGAACAGGTCCCGCACGACGGCGAGCGCGATGACCGCGCCGGCCGCCGTCCCCACGCCCTGCAGGAAGCGCAGCGCTCCGAGCACCGCGATCGACGGCGCGACGAGCACCAGCAGCGAGGCGACGACGTGCAGCGCGGTGCCCGCCAGCAGCGGGCGGCGCCGGCCCAGGGCGTCCGACAGCGGCCCGAGCACGAGCTGGCCGAGCGCCAGCCCGACCAGCGTGCCGGTGAGGGTCAGCTGCACCGTGGCCGAGCTGGTCCGCAGGTCGTCGGCGATGGTGGGCAGCGCCGGGAGGTACATGTCCACGGTGAGCGGCCCGAGGGCCACGAAGGCGCCGAGGGTGAGCGCGGTGCGGGCGGTCCCGGGCCGGTCGGGGGTGGTGGCCGGTCTCGTCACCGGCCGGTCCTGGATCGTCGTCACGACGTTGCGCAAGGCAACCGGGTGCCGGTGCATTCCGGGACGCCGGGGTGTCGCCGGTGTCGCGCGGCCGATCCGGGGAAGGGCAGGGGCATGACCACCGACTCGCAGGACGCCACCGCCAAGGTCGCCGGGCTCATCAAGGGGCAGAAGTTCGGCTTCCTCACCACGACCATGCCCGACGGGCGGCTGACCAGCCGGCCCCTGGCGCTCCAGGAGGTCGAGTTCGACGGCGACCTCTGGTTCTTCGCCGAGCACGACGCCCCCTGGCTCGCCCACGTCCAGGCCTCGCCGCAGGTCAACGTCGGCATCGGCTCGGGCGGCACCTGGGTGTCGCTGACCGGGACCGCGCGCGTCGTCGACGACGTCGCGAAGAAGAAGGAGCTGTGGAACAGCGGCGTCGAGGCGTGGCTGCCGCAGGGGCCCGAGGATCCCTCCGTGGTCCTGGTGAAGGTCGACGGCGACACCGCCGAGTACTGGGACAGCCCCGGCAACCGGCTGGCGACGGCGCTGAGCTTCGTCAAGGCCAAGACCACCGGCTCGAAGCCGGACACCGGCGAGAAGGACGTCGTCGACCTCCCCTGAGGCGCGCGCACGGGGCACCCAGCGGACTCCCAGCCAGGTCACCGGGCCCGCTCAGGCACGGCGGTCAGCCTGGGGGCACGTCGTCCCGGAGGTGCCCCGTGCTCACCCTCGCCCTGCTCGTCGCCCTGCTGCTGACCATGACCCTGGCCGACCTCGCGCCCGGCCTGCTCCCCGACGGGCCCGGGCCCGCCGGGGTGGCGCCGATCCGCTGATCCCTCAGCCCAGCTGCAGGCCGGCCAGCGGAGACTCGTCGCACGCCTTGGCCGGCGGGAGCGACGGCATGCCCAGCAGCGTGGGCTGGCCGCGGACCGGGCCGGTGTGCGAGTGGTCGAGGTGGCTGCGCGGCGCGACGAGGTCGGCGTCGCGCGCGGCCAGCGCGGTCTCGCCGTACCCCTGCACGCACTCCGGGTCCGGCCCGTCCAGCGGCAGGCCGGTGAAGAACTTGGCCGCCATGCAGCCGCCGCGGCAGGCGTCGAAGTGCGCGCACTTCGTGCAGGCGCCGCCGGTCTGCGGGCTGCGCAGCTCGGCGAACAGCTCGCTCTGCTGCCACACGCGCCGGAAGCCGCCGGGCGAGCGGACGTTGCCGGCGAGGAACTGCTCGTGGATGGCGAACGGGCAGGCGTAGACGTCGCCGACCGGGTCGATGAGGCAGACCACCCGCCCGGCGCCGCACAGGTTCAGGCCCGGCAGCGCCTGCCCGTAGGCGGACAGGTGGAAGAACGAGTCGCCGGTGAGCACGCGGTCGCCGTTGGCGAGCAGCCAGGCGTAGAGCTCGCGCTGCTGGGCCTGGGTGGGGTGCAGCTGGTCCCAGACGTCGGCGCCGCGGCCGGAGGGGCGCAGCCGGGTGATCCGCAGCTGGGCGCCGTAGCGGTCGGTGAGCGCCTTGAAGTCGTCGAGCTGGGAGACGTTCTCCCGGGTGACGACGACGGAGACCTTGAAGTCCTTCATCCCGGCCTCGGCCAGGTTCTCCAGGGCCTTCACCGCGGTGGCGAACGAGCCGGTGCCGCGGACCCGGTCGTTGACCTCGGCGGTGGCGCCGTCGAGGGAGATCTGCACGTCGACGTAGTCGGTGGCCGCCAGCTGCCGCGCCCGCTCGGCGTTCAGCTTGACGCCGTTGGTGGAGAACTTGACCCCGACGTCGTGGCCGATGGCGTAGTCGAGCAGGTGCCAGAAGTCCGGCCGCACGGTCGGCTCGCCGCCGCCGACGTTGACGTAGAAGACCTGCATCCGCTGCAGCTCGTCGATCACCGCCTCGGCCTCGGCGGTGGTCAGCTCGCGGGGGTCGCGCCGGCCCGAGGAGGACAGGCAGTGCACGCACGCCAGGTTGCAGGCGTAGGTGAGCTCCCAGGTCAGGCAGATCGGGGCGTCCAGGCCGTACTCGAACTGGTCGACCAGGCGCCCACCGGTCGGACGCTGGGGGACCACCGCGGTCATGCGTGCACCTCGATCATCTGGGAACGGGCGAGGTCGGCGAGCGCCCTCACGTAGGCGGGCCGCTGGGCCTCGGGGACGCCGCACGCCACGAGGGCGGCGTCGGCGCTGGGGTGGTCGGCGAGCGTCTCCACGACGCTGACCAGCGTCTTCGACTTGAGGAACGACAACTTCCGGGTGCCGAAGTGGTACACGAGCGCCCCGAACGGCTCCGGCCGCAGCGCCACCGACCGGGCGCGCCGCCAGGGTCGGGCCGGGTCGAACACGTCCGCGGCCGCAGCGGCGGGGGTCACGGGACCGGTCGGCTCAGTAGACGCCGCACATGCCGTCGATGGAGACCTCCTCGACGAGGGACTCCTCGACCAGCTCCTCCTCGGCCGCAGCGGTCGCGACCGCGTCCTGGGTCTCGGTCTGGGCGGTCGTCTCGGGCATGCGGGGCCTCCGGAGAGCGGCGGAACGGGATGCGGGGGACGTTAGAGACACCCGGTGCCACCGGCAAGCGAGGGGGGTGGCCGCCGGCCCGCGAGGGGCTGACCGGCGCGGCCGGGTGGGACAGGATGGGCGCGTGAGCCCGCCGACGATGACCGCCGTCCCGCCGGCCGTGGACGACGGCCTCGCCAGCACCCGCGCCCGGATCGAGCGCGCGGCCCTCGAGCTGTTCACCGCCGCGGGCTTCGAGCAGGTGACCATCGAGGAGGTCGCCGCCGCCGCGGGCACCAGCCGGCGCACGTTCTTCCGGCACGTGGGCGGCAAGGCCGACGCCGTGTGGGGGGACTTCGCCGGCCACGTGTCCCGGCTGGCCGCCCTGCTGGACGCCGCCGGCGACGACGTCCCGGTGCTGCCCGCCGTGTTCGGCGCCTACGTCGAGGTCAACGACTACGCCGAGGCCGACCTGCCGGTGCTGCGCCAGCGGATGCGGCTGATCCTCACCGAGCCGGCGCTGCTGGCGCACTCGCAGCTGCGCTACGCCGAGGTCGACGAGGTGGTGGCGCGCTACGTCGCCCGCCGCCGCGGCCAGGACCCCGCCGACCTGCTCCCCCGCCTGGTCGCCACCGCCACCCGCGCGGCGGCGACCACCGCGTTCGAGGTGTGGCTGGCCGGCGGCAACGGCTCCCTCGCCGAGGCGCTGCGGACGGCGTTCGCCCAGCTCGGGGAGGGCTTCCCCGACCTTCGCTAGAGCGCGGCGCGCAAGCCCTCGAGGAGGCGGTCGACGTCGTCGTCGTCGCTGTAGGGCGCGAGCCCGACGCGCAGCCCGCCGGCGTCGCCGAGCCCCAGCCGGCGGGAGGCCTCGATCGCGTAGAAGTTCCCGGCCGGGGCGTTGACCCGCCGCTCGGCCAGCGCGCGCGAGACCTCGGCGGCGGGCCGGTCGGCGAAGGTGAGGAGCAGGGTCGGCGTCCGGTGCCGGGCGCGGGACCACAGCGTGACGCCGGGCAGCTCCGCGACCCCCTCCTCGATGCGCTCGCGCAGGCGGTCCTCGTGCGCCTCGACGGCGGCCATCCCGGCGGTCAGCCGGGCGCGCCGGTCGCCCTCCGGGCCGCCCAGGGCGGCGAGGTAGTCGACGGCCGCGGTGGTCCCGGCCAGCAGCTCGTAGGGCAGCGTGCCGAGCTCGAACCGCTCCGGGACGGCATCGGTCGAGGGCAGCAGCTTGTCCGGGTGCAGCGTCTCCAGCAGCGCCGGCGCGGCGGTGACGCAGCCCAGGTGCGGGCCGAGGAACTTGTACGGCGAGCAGGCGTAGAGGTCCGCGCCGAGCGCGGCGACGTCGACCGGCGCGTGCGCGGTGAGGTGCACGCCGTCGACGTAGGTGAGCGCCCCGGCGTCGTGGGCCAGCGCGGTGAGCGCCGCGACGTCGGGCCGGGTGCCGATGAGGTTCGAGGCGCCGGTGACCGCGACCAGGCGGGTGCGGTCCGACAGCACCGCCCGCAGCGCCTCGGGGGTCAGCTCGCCGGTGTCGGGGTCGAGGTCGGCCCAGCGGACGGTGGCCCCGCGGGCGGCGGCGGCCTGCACCCACGGCCGGACGTTGGCGTCGTGGTCCAGGCGGGTGACGACGACCTCGTCGCCGTCACCCCAGGCGGCGGCCAGCGTGCGGGAGAGGTCGTAGGTCAGCTGGGTCATCGAGCGGCCGAAGACGACCCCGCCCGGGTCCCCGCCCACCAGGTCCGCGACGGCGGCGCGGGCGGCCAGGACGACGTCGTCGGCGTTGCGCTCGGCCTCGGTCAGCCGGCCGCGGTTGGCGATCGGGGACCCCAGGGTGGCCGCCACCGCGTGCGCGACCTGGCGCGGCACCTGGGAGCCACCCGGCCCGTCGAAGTGGGCGGCCCCGGCGCGCAGGGCCGGGAAGTCAGCGCGGACGGCGGCGACGTCGTAGCTCGTGTGCACGGGGGCAGCATGCCCGGCACCCCGGCCCCGCCCGTGCACACTCCCGGGCGTGGACTCCCTGACGCACTCCGACTCGATCGTCGTCGCCGCCTCCCCGGAGGAGGTCTACGACCTGGTCAGCGACGTGACCCGCACCGGTGAGTGGAGCCCGATCTGTGCCGCCTGCTGGTGGGACGAGGGCGCCACCGGACAGGTCGGCGACTGGTTCACCGGCCGCAACGTCACGCCCGAGCGCACCTGGGAGACGCGCAGCCAGGTGGTGGCGGCCGACCGCGGCCGGGAGTTCGCGTGGCTGGTCAGCGGGCGGCTGGTCCGGTGGGGCTACCTCCTCGCGCCGGTCCAGGGCGGCACCCGGCTGACCGAGACGTGGGAGTTCCTGCCCGCCGGCCTGGAGTTCTTCGCCGAGCGCTACGGCGAGGACGCCCCGCGGCAGATCGAGCAGCGCACGCGCGCGGCGCACGACGGCATCCCGGCGACGCTGGCCGCGATCAAGCGCATCGCCGAGAGCTGAGGCCCGTGCACGTCCGCGGAGATGCCCAGGGCACCTCCGCGGACGTGCACGGCGGAGGGTCCTAGCGGCCGAGGATGCCGCCGATCGCGCCGCCGAGGCCACCGCCCTGGCCGCCACCGCCGCTGATCATCTTGATGAGGTCGCCCGGGTCCAGCCCGAGCTTCTGCAGGATCCCGGCGTGCTGGTCGGTGTCGACCTGACCGGGCAGTTCCTGGTCGGCCTGCTGCGCCTTGGCGTCGTCGCCCTGGGAGCGCAGCAGCTGGAGGATCTGGTCCTTGTCGATCTGCATGACGCCTCCGCTACCCACTCAGCCCGCGGCACGCACCACCCGGTCGGGCCGGACGACGGCGAAGCGGGCGCGCCCGGCCCGCAGCCACGCGGTGAGCGCGCCGTCGACGTCGTCCACCTCGGTGCGCCTGCCGGCGGCGGTGACCGCCACGCGCCCCGGCGCCGCCAGCGCGACGACCGCGGTGCCGGCGCCGAGGACGTCGTCGAGCCGGCACTCCCGCCCGCCGGCGCGGACGCGGGCCCGCGGCACGAGGGTCCCGGCCAGCCGCCGTCCGGCCGGGCCGCGCCGGTCGACCAGTGGCCCGGGGCGCAGCGCGGGGGTGCGGCTGTCGGTGGCGTAGGCCGCCAGCGCCGGCACGCCCGCGACCGCGGCGAGCACCGCACGGCGGACCGGCACCGCGCCCGCTCCCCCGCCGGTCATCAGCCGCCCCACCACCGCCGCGAGCCGCACCAGCGCCCGGGCGTGCGGCTCCCGCTCGGCACGGTGGGTGTCGAGCAGCTCCTCGCCGGCGCCGCCGGTGACGACGGCGGCCACCTTCCAGGCCAGCTGGTGCACGTCGCGGAGGCCCAGCCCCAGGCCCTGGCCGACGAACGGCGGGGTGAGGTGGGCGGCGTCCCCGGCCAGCAGCACGCGACCGCGCCGCCAGCGGTCGGCCACCTGCGCCCGGTAGACGTACTCGGCCGCGCGGACCAGCTCGGCGTCCTGCGCCCCGAACGGCGCGATCAGGGCCGGCAGGGCGGCGCCGGTGAGGTCCGCGGCCGTCTCACCGGGCCGCAGCCGCGCCTCGAAGCGGTAGCGGTCCCCGCTGACCGGCATGAAGGTCGCCGCGCGGTCCGGGTCGCAGACCTGGTGCACGCCCGGCCACACCGGCAGCGGCACCCGCGCGCGCAGGTCCACGACCAGCCAGCGGTCGGGCCGGCCGAGGTCGCGCATCCGCGCGCCCACCAGGCCCCGGACGGTGCTGTTCGCCCCGTCGCACCCGAGCACGGCCGAGGCGACGACGTCCCGGCGGCGCCCCGTGGCCCGCTCCCGCACGGTCACCGTGACGGAGCGGTTCGCCTCAGCGAGCCCGACGACCTCCTCCCCACCGCGCAGCTCGACCCCCGGGGCGGCGTGCACCGCGGCGCGCAGCAGCCGTTCCAGGTCGGGCTGGTGGAACATCGACGCCTGCGGCCAGCCGTGCCGCCCGGCGTCCCCGGCGCGGCGGAACTCGGCGAGCGTGCGGTGCCGCGCGTCGAGCAGCCGCAGGCCCGCCACGGGCCGGCTGACCTCGAGGAACGCCTCGACGACGCCGGCGTCGGCCAGCACCCGCAGCGCCTCGTCGTCGAGGTGCACCGCGCGCGGCAGCCCGTACGGGTGGGGCTGGCGGTCGAGCAGCAGGACGGGCAGGCCGCGGCGGGCGAGCAGCAGCGCGGCGGTCGTCCCCACCGGCCCGGCGCCGACCACCACGACCGGCGGGACGACCGGCTGCGACGACACGCCGCCCAGTGTCGCCGACCGCGCCGGGCCCGGGCTGGCACAGTGGCCCGGCGATGGCCCCGACAGACGCCCCCGCGCCGCCGGGCGAGCGGCGCCGGTACGGCCGGACGCGCGGCGACCGCTGGCGCACCCTGGCCGGCGGGCTGGGGCAGGCGCTGGTCACCGCCGGCGTCGTGCTGCTGCTGTTCGTGGTCTACGAGCTGTGGGTGACCGACCTGTTCTCCGCCCGCGACCAGGACCGGCTCTCCGACCGGCTGCAGACCGAGTGGTCCGCGGAGCCGCCCGCCTCGGGGGTGCCCACCGTCCCCGCGGAGGTGCCGGCCGGCGAGCCGTTCGCGGTGCTGCACGTCCCGCGGCTGGGCGAGGACTGGTCGCGCGTCGTCCTCGAGGGGACCGGCGAGGACCAGCTGTCCCAGGGCCCCGGCCACTACGCCGGGACGGCGATGCCCGGGGCGCCCGGCAACGTCGCGCTCGCCGGGCACCGGGTGGGCCGGGGCTCGCCGTTCCTGGACCTGGACCGGCTGCAGCCGGGCGATCCGGTCGTCGTCGAGGTGGCCGACGGGTGGTTCACCTACCGGGTGCTCGGCGACCCGGCGCAGGACCCCAACGGCGTCCCCGGGCAGCAGGTCGTGACCCCGGCCGACGTCGACGTCATCGCGCCGGTTCCCGGGGGCGCCCCGGACGCCGCGCCCGCCGGGTCCTACCTGACGATCACCACCTGCCACCCGCGGTACTCGGCGCGGCAGCGACTGGTCGTGCACGCCGTCCTCGACGGCCCGGGCGTGACCCGGGCGGACGCACCCGACGGGCCCCCGGCCCTGACCGAGGGCTGAGGAGGACCCGTGTACCGCTGGATCTGGCGGCACCTGCCCGGCGGGACGGCGACCCGCTCGGCGCTGTCCCTGCTGCTCGCGCTGGCCGCGGCGGCGCTGCTGCTGTTCGTCGTCTTCCCCTGGGCGGAGCCGCACCTGCCGTTCACCGCGGTGACCGTCGACCCCGGGCGCTGAACCGGACGTTGCAGTCCGTTGCGCACTCTTGACGGCACCCGGTGCCGCGGTGAGTCTGTGGCCCGGCGCACACTCCAGCGGTGTGCCCACCAGGCTGCCCGCCGACGAGGGCGGGCCGGACCGAGAGGACACCGGGTGAAGACCAAGGGCGCGATCCTGTGGGGCGTCGGCGAGGAGTGGTCGATCGAGGAGATCGAGCTGGGTGACCCGAAGGAGGGCGAGGTCCAGGTCCAGCTGGCCGCCTCCGGGCTGTGCCACAGCGACGAGCACCTCGTCACCGGCGGGACCCCGGTCGCCTTCTACCCGGTCATCGGCGGGCACGAGGGCTCCGGCGTGGTCACGAAGGTCGGCCCCGGCGTGACGGGCCTGCAGGAGGGCGACCACGTCGTCACCGCCTTCATCCCCGCCTGCGGCCAGTGCCCCCCGTGTTCCAAGGGCATGCAGAACCTCTGCGACCTGGGCGCGAACCTGCTGGCCGGCACCTCGATCTCCGACGGCAGCTACCGCATCCAGGCGCGCGGTCAGGACGTCATCCCGATGTGCCTGCTCGGCACGTTCTCCCCCTACATCACCGTGCACCAGGCGTCGGTCGTGAAGATCGAGCCCGACATCCCGCTGGAGATCGCCGCGCTGGTCGGTTGCGGCGTCACCACCGGCTGGGGCTCGGCGACCAAGGTCGCCGACGTGCGGCCGGGCGAGAACGTCGTCGTCATGGGCGCCGGCGGAGTCGGCATGAACGCCGTCCAGGGCGCGGCGGCGGCCGGCGCGAAGCGGGTCATGGTCATCGAGCCCGTGGCGAAGAAGCGCGAGTGGGCGATGGACCTCGGCGCCACGCACGTGTTCGAGTCGGCCGAGGAGGCCACCGAGAAGGTCAACGAGCTGACCTGGGGCCGGATGGCGGACAAGACGATCATCACGGTCGGCGACATCCAGGGCGAGGACATCCAGACCGCGCTCAGCCTCACCGGCAAGGGCGGCCGCGCCGTCGTCACCGGCATGGGCAACGCCGCCAACACCGACGTCAAGCTCAGCCTGTTCGAGCTCACCCTGCTGCAGAAGGACCTGCAGGGCGCCATCTTCGGCGGCCTGGCCCCGCGGGCGGCGATCCCCGAGCTGCTCTCGCTCTACCAGGAGGGCCAGCTCAAGCTCGACGAGCTCGCCACCACGAAGTACAAGCTCGAGGACATCAACCAGGGCTACCAGGACATGCGCGACGGCAAGAACATCCGCGGGATGGTCGTCTACGGCGACTCCGACCGCTGACCCGTCCCCCCGTGCCCGCCGGCGTCCCCGGCGGGCACGGGGAGCGGCTCAGCCGCGCAGCTCGGGGAAGTCGGTGTCCGCCCAGTCGGTGCCGGTGCCCCGCGGCGCCGCCCGCTCCTCCCGCTGCCGCAGCTCGACCCGGCGGATCTTGCCCGAGATGGTCTTGGGCAGCTCCGCGAACTCCACCCGCCGCACCCGCAGGTAGGGCGCCAGCCGCTCGCGCGCGTGCCGCAGCACCGCCAGAGCCGTCTCCGGCCCCGGCTCCCAGCCCGGGGCGAGGGTGACGTAGGCCTTGGGCACCGCCAGCCGCACCGGGTCCGGCACCGGGACGACGGCGGCCTCCACCACCGCCGGGTGCTCGATGAGCACGCTCTCCAGCTCGAACGGGCTGATCTTGTAGTCGCTGGCCTTGAAGACGTCGTCGGTGCGCCCGACGTAGGTGACGTAGCCGTCCGCGTCCCGGGTCGCGACGTCGCCGGTGTGGTAGTACCCGCCGGCCATCGCCTCGGCGGCCCGCTCGGGGTCGCCCTGGTAGCCGGTCATCAGGCCCGTCGGCCGCTGCGCGAGGTCCAGGCAGATCTCGCCCTCGTCCGCCTGCTCCCCGGTGACCGGGTCGACGAGCACCACGGGCACGCCGGGCAGCGGCCGGCCCATCGAGCCCGGCCGCACCTCCGCGCCGGGCGGGTTGCCCACCGACGCCGTCGTCTCGGTCTGGCCGTAGCCGTCACGCAGCATCAGGCCCCAGTGCCGCCGGACCTGCTCGATCACCTCGGGGTTGAGCGGCTCGCCGGCGGCCAGGACCTCGCGCAGCCGCCCGGGGCCGCCGGACAGGTCGGCCTGGATGAGCATCCGCCAGACCGTGGGCGGGGCGCAGAAGTTGGTGATGCCGGCGTCGCGGATCCGGCCGAGCAGCACCGCGGGGTCGAAGCGGCGGTGGTCGAGCAGGTGGACGGTCGCCTCGGCGGCCCACGGCGCGAAGAAGCAGCTCCAGGCGTGCTTGGCCCACCCCGGGGAGCTGATGTTGAGGTGCCGGTCGCCGGGCTGCAGGCCCTGCCAGTACATCGTCGACAGGTGCCCGACCGGATAGCTGACCTGCGTGTGCTCGACCAGCTTGGGCCGGCTGGTGGTGCCGCTGGTGAAGTACAGGAGCAGCGGGTCGCCGGGCGCGGTGCCGGGGTGGCCCAGCGGCCGGTCCGGCGCGCCGGCCGAGTCCGCGTAGGGCGCCCAGCCGGCGGGCTCCCCGCCGACGGCGATCCGGCCGTGGTCGCCGGGGACGGCGTCGAACTTCCCCGCCTCGGCGGCGTCGGCGACCACGTGCCGGGCCCTGGTGCGCCCGATGCGGTCGGCGAGGTCGGCGGGCGGCAGCGCCGTCGTCGTCGGCATGATGACGGCGCCGAGCTTCATGACGGCGAGCATCGACTCCCACAGCTCCACCCGGTTGCCGAGCATGAGGACGACGCGGTCGCCGCGCCGCACGCCCCGCTCGCGCAGCCAGGCCGCCACCTGGTCGGAGCGGCGGGCGAGCTGGTCGAAGGACCAGCTGCCCTCGGTGCCGTCCTCCTGGGCGATCACCAGCCCGGGCCGCTCGACGCCCCGGGCGATCACGTCGAACCAGTCGACCGCCCAGTTGAACGGCCCGTCGAACACCGGCCAGCGGAACTCCTGCGCGGCCTTGACGGGGTCCCCGCGCAGCGCGAGCAGCTGGTCGCGGGCGGCGCGGTAGGCGGCGGTGGCGGTGCCGGGCATCGGCGGCTCCTCGTCGTCGGGGACTCCTCCCCGCATCGTCGGCGCGGACGGGCGGGCCGGCCACCCCCGATCGCGCCGGGCGTTGCCCGAGGTCGCAACGGAACGGGACCGCCTCCCCGACCCGCGTGGACGTGACCTGGGTCACCGCCGTCGGGCGCGAGGTCGACGTCCTGACCCACGTGGCGCTGGGCTGCAGCAACCGGGAGGTCGCCGCGCGGCTGTCGCTGCGCCCGGAGACGGTGAAGAGCTACCTGGGCTCGGCGATGACCGAGCTCGACCCGCACACCCGCCTGGAGGCCGTCTCCCGCGCCCGGAGGCTCGGCCTCATCCCTGAGACCGCCCGCTCACCGTGTCGATCATCGGCTGCGTGCACGCGACACGGGCGGACACGCCGGGCGACCGTGCACGCGTCCGATGGTCGGCTCCACGGTCAGCCCAGCAGGCGGGTGAGGGCGGGGCCGAGGTCGCGCACGGTCCGCACCATCTGCGCCGTCCCCGCGCCCCGCGCGGCCAGCGAGCGCGCCGCCGTCTCGGCCTCGGGCGTGGGCAGCGGGCAGAGCACGTGCAGCCGGTCGATGCCGGCGAGCGCGGTCTCGGGCGGATCGCCGGTGGTGTGCAGGCAGTCCGACAGCAGCACGACCACCCGCTCGTCGGCGACCTCGGCGGCTAGCTGCAGCCGGGCGGCCCGCAGCGCGCCGGCGACGTCGGTCATCCCGTGCCCGCGCAGGCCGAGCAGGTGCGTGACGACGTCCTCCGCGGCCCGCCGCTGCCCCTGGCGCTGCACGACGTCGACGTCCCGGCCGAAGGTGATCAGGCTGGTGCGCAGCCGCTCGTCGCCGGTGAGGACGACGCCGGCCGCCGCCACCGCCGCGATCGCCACCCCGAGCCCGGTCATCGAGCCGGAGGTGTCGACGGCGAGGCACACCGCCCGCCGGTGCCCGGTCCACCGCCGCGTGACCAGGTCGCCGGCCTGCAGCGGCGTCCCGACGTCCCACCGGTCGAGCGTGCGGTCGAGGTCCAGGTCGCCGTCCCCGTGCCGGTCGGGCACCAGCCGCCGGGTGCCGCGGGTGCGCGACCGGCCCACCCGGCCGACCTGCACGAACACCCGGCCGGCCAGGCGCCGGGCGGCGGCGCGCAGCTCGCGGTCGGTGGCCGCGGCCAGGTCGGTGAGCAGGGCGGCCGCGGCGTCGGCGTCCTGGGCCATCAGCTCGGCGAAGGCATCCTCGTCGAGCTCGCCGACCTCCGGGCTGACCTCCTCGAACGCGTCGTGGCGGGCGGCCATCTCGCGACGGCTGGTCTGCCGGCGACCGCCCCCGCCGCGGCGGTCGCGGCGCGGGGAGGCGGAGGGGTCAGGGCCCGCCGGTGACTCCGGCGGGCCTCCTGCTTTTCCCTCGCCACCCCCCTCGGCGGGAGCGGGGGGCTCCTCCTCGTCCGGCGGTGGCGGCCCGTCCGGTGGCCAGACGCCGTCGAGGATCTCGTCGATGACCGCCTCGGGCGCGCGCTCGACGCCCTCGGCGACCCGGATCCGGCCCGACAGGGCGGCGTGCGCGGCGTCGCGGGCGGTCTCGCGGGCGCCGTCGGCACCCAGGCCGGCCTGCCCGCGCATCTCCAGCAGGCCGCCGAGCAGCAGCACCAGGTCGGTGGCGCCGCGCACCGACGAGCCCATCCGGACGTCGCGGTGCTCGCGGGAGGCCCGCACCAGCCGGACGGCGAGCCCGATGAGCGGCGGCGGCGCGCCCGTCACCGCGGCGACGATGGCCCGCTCGGAGGCGGCGTCCTGGTAGCCGAGGACGACGCGGCACATGCGGTCGGCGATCGCCTGCCCGACGCGGGCGGTGCCGATCGCGTCGAACGGGTTCATCGCCGCGATCAGCCGGAAGCCCGCGGCCGCCCGCACGTGCCCGAGCCGCGGCACGGTGATCTCGCCCTCCGTGAGCACCGTGATCAGGACGTTGAGCGTCTCCTCGGGGATCCGGTTGAGCTCCTCGAGGTAGAGCAGCCCGTGCCCGCGCATCGCCGTCAGCAGCGGCCCGTCGGTGAAGCTGCCGGGCACGTAGCCCTCGGCGAGGACGGCGGCAGGGTCGTACTGGCCGATCAGCCGGGCCGGCGTCAGTTCGGCGTTGCCCTCGACGAACACGACCTCCTGGCCGGTCTCCGCCGCGATCGAGCGGAGCAGCGTCGACTTGCCGGTGCCCGGCGGTCCCTCGAGGACGACGTGCCGGTTGGTGCGCAGCGCGACCGTGAGCACCTCGCGCTCCCGGCGGAGCCCGATGACCGGGTGCGGCACGGTCGGCGTCACGCGGCTCCTCTCTGAGCACGGCGGTGGATGTGAGGCAGGTTACGGACGGGGCCGCGGCAGCACGCGGTGGGCCTCCCCGGCGCGGGCCGGGTCGAGCGGGACGGCGCTGGTGAGGACGGCGGGCCCGAGCCGCAGGACGCCGTCGGTCAGCGGGGCGCAGCGGACCCCGCCGCGGCCGCGCATCCCGCGGTGCGCGCCGGGCGCCAGCACGGTGTCCAGCCAGGCGCACGGGTTGGCCGGCCGCCCGCCGCGCAGGACGACGACCCCCTCCCCGCAGTCGAGCGCGAACACCGCACCCCGCAGGGCCTCCACCTCGGCGCCGCGCAGGACGACGTTGCGCCGGGCGAGCAGCGGGTCCAACGGGCCGGCGCCGAGCTCGGCGGCCAGCGCCTCGACCGACTCGGCGGCGAGCACGGTGACGGCGGCGTCGCGGTGCGCGGGCCGGCCGGCGTAGCGGTCGCTGACGATGCCGTGCCCGGCGCGCACCTCGACCCGGTCGACCCGGTCGCCGTCCTGCGGCGGGACGACGCCGCCCGGCCGCCCGTCGTACCGGTGCACCGGCGAGACGAGCAGCCCCACGACCTCGACGTCGTAGGCGTGCGGCCGGTCGGCGTTCAGCGGTCGACCAGCCCGTACTCCCGGGCCTCCTCGGCGGAGAGCAGCCGGCCGGCGCGCATGTCGGCGGCCACCTGCTCGACGTCGCGGCCGGTGGCCCCGGCCAGCCGCTCCTGCAGCCGGCGCAGCCGGCGGGCGTGCTCGGCGGCGAGGACCTCGACGTCCCGGCCCAGGCCGCTGCCCGGTGCCCGCGGCTCGGTCAGCTGGAACGAGGCGTGCGTCCCGGCGGTGCGCCGGTCGGCCACCGCGAGGACGGCGACGGCGGCTCCGGCGATCGTGCCGAGGCAGGTGACGTGCACCGGGGCGCCCATGAGGTCGATGGCGTCGACGAGGACCAGGGCGGCGTCCAGGTCGGCGCTCACGCCCGACAGCCGCAGCTGCACCGGGCCGTCCCCGTCGGCGTCGAGCAGCGCCAGCTCGGCGACCGCCCGGTTGACCGCGTCGGCGTCCAGTTCGCCGGACAGCGTCACCATGCGGTGCTCGACCAGCCGCTCGGCCAGCCAGTCGGGCGAGCCGACGACGACGGACATCGTCGTCGCGCCCTGCCCGGGGACGGCCGGCGGCCGCGGCGGCGGCTGCCACGGGCTGCGCGGGTGGTCGGGCGGCGGCAGCGGGAACGGGGGCTCCGGCGGGAGGGGCGGCCAGGTTCCTGAGGGACGGGTCACGGGAACTCCTCGGACGTGCGGACCTGCCAGTCGACGGTGCGGCCCAGGGCGGCCGCGTAGCGCTCCAGCGTCGACAGCCGCGCGTCCAGCTCCCCGCTCTCCAGGCGGGCGACGGCGGACTGCGACGTCCCCATGCGCGCCGCGACCTGCGTCTGGCTCAGCTCGCTCTCCCGGCGCAGCCGGACCAGCTCCTCGATCAGCCCGCGCCGGGGCTCCCCCCGGTCCTCCAGGCCGGGGAAGCGGCTGCGGCGCGGCGGCGGCATACCGGGAACGGTATGCCTGATCCGCTATGGGAGCGACCCTCAGCGCTCCGCGGTGTGGTGGATCGGCCCGGCGGTGCCGCTCAGCCGCTCGCCCGTGCCGCCCCAGCGCCCGGCGATGATCTCCGCGGCGATCGAGACGGCGGTCTCCTCGGGCGTGCGGGCCCCCAGGTCCAGGCCGATCGGCGAGGACAGCCGGGCCAACTCGGCCTCGGACAGCCCCGCCTCGCGCAGCCGCTCGAGCCGCTCGTCGTGGGTGCGCCGCGAGCCCATCGCGCCGACGTAGGCCACCGGCAGCCGCAGCGCGACCTCCAGCAGCGGGACGTCGAACTTCGGGTCGTGGGTGAGCACGCACAGCACGGTGCGCTCGTCGATCCGCCCGGCGTCGACCTCGGCCTGCAGGTAGCGGTGCGGCCACTCGACGACGACCTCGTGCGCGTCGGGGAAGCGGCGGGCGGTGGCGAACACCGGCCGGGCGTCGCAGACGGTCACCCGGTAGCCGAGGAACGCCCCGACCCGAGCGACGGCGGCGGCGAAGTCGATGGCGCCGAACACGACCATCCGCGCCGGCGGGGCGAACGAGGAGACGAACAGGGTGAGCTCGTCGCCGCGCCGCTCGCCGTCGTGGCCGTAGGTCAGCGTGCCGGTGCGGCCGGCGGCGAGCATGCCGCGGGCGTCGTCGGCGACGGCGTCGTCGAGGCGCTGCAGGCCGAGGGTGCCGGAGCTGCGGTCGGGCCAGAGCACCAGCCGCCGGCCGATGCGGTCCTCGGGTCCGCGCACGCAGGTGACGACGGCGACCGGCTCGTGCCGGCCCACCGACTCGGCGATCTCGCCCAGCTCGGGGAAGGACTCGCGGGAGACCGGCTCGACGAACACGTCGAGGATGCCGCCGCAGGTCAGCCCGACGGCGAACGCGTCGTCGTCGCTGACGCCGTAGCGCTCCAGCGTCGGGACGCCGGACTCGACGACGTCCTTCGCCTCCTCGTACACCGCGCCCTCGACGCACCCGCCGGACACGCTGCCGACCGCCGTCCCGTCGGGTCCGACCAGCATGGCCGCCCCGGCCGGCCGCGGCGCGGACCGCCAGGTGGCCACCACCGTCCCCATGCCGACCGTCTCGCCGGCCTGCCACCAGCCGACCAGCTCCTCGAGGACCTCACGCATACGGCCTCTCCTCCACCTCGCACCTCGGCCCTCCTGCAGGGGCCCGCCACGAGCCTGCGAGCGGTGGGGGGCAGGAGGGTCCTTCAGGCACGCGAGATCACCCCTGAGAGTTCTTCGAACGCGGCCAGGCTGTGCCCGGACACGAACGCGTCGACCGACGGCAGCGCCGCCTGCATCCCACCGGTCAGCGGCTCGTAGCCGGCCCGGCCCTTGTGCGGGTTCACCCAGACGACGGCGTGCGCGAGCCGGCGCAGCCGCGCCATCTGCTCGCGCAGCAGGTCGGGGCTGCCGCGCTCCCACCCGTCGCTGCACACCACGACGACGGCGCCGCGGGCGGTCCCGCGCTGCCCCCACCGGTCCAGGAACGCCTTGAGCACCTCGCCCAGCCGCGTGCCGCCGGACCAGTCGGGGATCGCGCCGCCACTGGCCGCCAGCGCCCGGTCGGGGTCGCGCAGCCGCATCTCGCGGGTCACCCGGGTCAGCCGGGTGCCGATGGTGAACACCTCGGTGGAGGCCGGCCGGGCGCGCACGACGGCGTGGGCGAAGCGCAGCAGCGCGTCGGCGTAGGGGCTCATCGAGCCGGAGACGTCGACCAGCAGCACCACCCGCCGGGGCCGCGGCCGGGCCCGCCGGTGCAGCAGCCGGGTGACCTCGCCGCCGTCGCGCAGCGCCCGCCGCACCGTGCGCGCCGGGTGCACCGCGCCGTGCGGCGCCGGCCGGCGGCGGCGCGCCGGGCGCATCGGCGCCGCGGGGCGGACCAGCGCGAACAGCCGCCGCAGGTGCTCCCGCTCGGCCGGGGTCAGGTCGGCGACGTCGCGGTGGCGCAGCACCTCCTCGGCCGAGGCGGCGACGGCGAGGTCCGAGGGCTCCTCGCCCTCCTCGCCGGACCCGCTGCCCTGCTCCAGCGGCGCGGTGACGGCGACCCGCGGCGGGCCGGTGGGGCCCGCCGCCGTCCCCCTCCGGGGCGCCTCGCCGCCGAAGTACGCGGCGAAGGCGGCGTCGTAGCGGTCGAGGTCGTCGGGGCCCGAGCACAGGGTCAGCCGCCCGGCCCAGTAGACGGCGGTGGCGTCGAGGACGTCGAGCACCGCCACCGCCGACAGCATCGCCTCGACCCGGTCCGGGGAGGCGGCCACCCCGGCGGCGCGCAGCGTCCGGGCGAACCCCAGGACCGTGGCGACGACGTCCCGCTCAGCCACCGCCGAACAGCGCTCCGCGGGCCAGCGCGTGCACCCGGTCGGTGTCCTCGCGGTACTTGAGCACCGCGCCGAGGGTGCGGGCGGCGAGGTCGGGGTCGAGGTCGCGGGCGCCCAGGGCGTGCAGCGCGGTGGCCCAGTCCATCGCCTCGGCGACGCCCGGCGGCTTGAGCAGGTCCAGCGTCCGCAGCTTCCCGGTCGCCCGGGCCACCTCGCGGGCCAGCTGCTCGGTGACCTCGGGCAGCCGGGTGCGCAGGATGGCGACCTCGCGGTCGAAGTCGGGGTGCTGCAGCCAGTGGTAGAGGCAGCGGCGCTTGAGCGCGTCGTGCACCTCTCGGGTGCGGTTGGAGGTGAGCACCACCAGCGGCGGCACCTCGGCGCGCACGGTGCCGAGCTCGGGGATGGAGATGGTGAAGTCCGACAGGACCTCGAGCAGGAACGCCTCGAACTCGTCGTCGGCGCGGTCGACCTCGTCGACCAGCAGCACGCTCGGGGAGTCCTCCAGCGCCTGCAGCAGCGGGCGGGCGAGCAGGAACCGGCGGTCGTAGAGCGAGGCCTCGAGGCTCTCGGTGTCGGCCGTGGCGTGCGCGGCCTCGGCGGCGCGCAGGTGCAGCAGCTGGCGGCCGAAGTCCCAGTCGTAGAGCGCCTGGCTGGCCTCCAGGCCCTCGTAGCACTGCAGGCGGTACAGCGGGCGGCCGGTGACCTCGGCCAGCGCCCGGGCCAGGGCGGTCTTGCCGACGCCGGCCTCGCCCTCGAGGAACAGCGGGCGGCGCATGACCAGCGCCAGGTAGGCGGCGGTGGCCAGGCCCTCGTCGGGGAGGTAGCCGGTGGAGCGGAGCGCCGCGGCCAGCTCGTCGGGTCCGCCGGGCAGGCCGTCGGCCCCGGGGAGCTCGGTCGTGGTCTCGGTCACGCCGCCGAGCATCCCACCTGCGCAGGCGCGCGACACGCCACGGTCCCGGTGCCCGCAACCGTTGCAGACGTCACGGTGGCCGGCCGGGAGTCATCGTCTCCGGCCGGCCACCGCCGTCTGGTGCGCCCGGTCAGGACCGGGCCGTGGTGCTGTTACCGGATCAACGGCCGATCTTGCCGTCGTTGTCGCGGTCCAGGGCGTCCTTGGCCTTCTGCACGAGGCTGCGGTCGTCCCCGGTGGTGCCGGTGGTCGTCCCGGTCGTGGTGCCGGCGACGCCCGCCGTGCCGCCCTCGACCTCGATCTCCTCGCGGCGCACCTGGTCGGAGACCGTCTCCTGCTCGGTCACCGTCTGGGTGTCGAGGCGGACGCGCTCGACCGGCGTGGCCTCCTTGGAGACCACGGGGCGCTCGGCGTGCAGGACGACCTCGTGCTCCTCCTCGGAGATGGCCGGCCCGTCCATCGCGTTGCCGATGTTGGCGTCGGTGATGGGCTCGCGCTCGACCCGGACCTCCTCGTGGGAGACGGGGACGGTCTGGCTCACGTTCTCCGTGACGACGTACTTCCGCAGCCGCGCCCGGCCGGCCTCGACGCGCTGGGTGCCGACGTTGAGGTGCTCCTCGGAGCGGGTCATGGCGTTGTCGGTCGTCGGGCCGGAGGTGTCGTGGCCGACGGCGCCGCGGGCGTCGTCGTAGACGCCGTCACGGTCGCGGTCCCGGACGGTGCCGGTGCCGGCCGTCGTCAGGTCCTGCTGGGACCGGCTCTGGTCCATCGAGTAGGTGCCGGCGGTGCCGACGTCCGTGGTGGTCTGCGTGGTGGTCTGCGTGCCCGAGCCGAAGCCGAGGCCGTAGTACCGGTACAGCTCCTGCTCCTCCTGCGGGGACAGGTGCCCGTCCGTGTCGATCTTCGGGGCGTCCTTGACCTGGGCCTTGCTGACGCGTACGCGCAGGCCCTCGTTGGTCAGGTCGGCGTCCCGCAGCGGGACGAAGGACTCCTTGGTGCCGAACAGCCCGGTGCGCACCGTGGCCCACTCCGGCTGACCGGTCTCGTCGTCGAGGTAGACCTCCGAGGCCGAGCCGATCTTCTCGCCGGCCTCGTCGTAGACGTCCTGGCCGATCACGCGGCTGATGGTGTCGGTGCCGATCATCGTCGCTCTCGCTCCCATCTGAGCTGTGGTGTGACGGTCGGGTTAATGGGTGACCGGGCTCGGCGGAGCGAAACGACGGAGATCGACTGGGACGCTTCGGTGGCTGAACGTGTACCGCGCCGGTCGAGCCGGGTCCGGCGGCCGGGATCGCGTTTCCGCAGGTCACGGCGGCATTCGTACATCCCCCACCGTCGTCGACCCATCGCGACGGACCGTTACGGTGCGTAATCGGCCGGTTCCCCGGGCGTGTCGCGGCGTCCCTCACACGCGGTCCGCCCGGCGCGTCTGCCGGGCCGAGGCACCCTCATCGGCTCTCCTGGGAACCGTGCCGCCCCGTTCCCCCTACGACAACCTGGTGCACCCCCGCACGGTCAAGAAGCCGCCGCCGCAGGTGGCCGCCGAGCGCGACCTCGTCGTCGAGGACCCCAGCTCGGGGTTCGTCGGCGCCGTCGTGCGCTGCGAGAAGGACGTCGTCCACCTCGAGGACCGGTTCGGGAAGGTCCGCGCCTACCCCCTCGGCCCGGGCTTCTGGGTCGACGGCCGCCCGGTGGTGCTCGTGCGCCCGACGCCGAAGGGCCCGGTGACGCCGACCCGCAGCGCGTCGGGCTCGACCTACGTGGCCGGTGCGCGCGCCCGCGTCGCCCGCGAGGGCCGCATCTACGTCGAGGGCAAGCACGACGCCGAGCTGGTCGAGAAGGTGTGGGGCCACGACCTGCGCATCGAGGGCGTCGTCGTGGAGCCGCTGCACGGCGTCGACGACCTGCCCGGCATCGTCCGCGAGTTCCGCCCCGGGCAGGGCCGGCGGCTCGGGGTGCTGGTCGACCACCTGGTGCGCGGGTCGAAGGAGTCGCGGATCGCCGAGCAGGTCACCGGTCAGCACGCGCTCGTCGTCGGCCACCCGTTCATCGACATCTGGCAGGCGGTCAAGCCCTCCGTCGTCGGCATCCGCGCCTGGCCGGAGGTGCCGAAGGGCGAGGACTGGAAGACCGGCGTCTGCCGCCGCCTGGGCTGGGAGGACGACACCGGCTACGTGTGGGCCCAGCGGATCCTGGCCCGCGTGCGGACCTGGACCGACCTCGAGCCCGCGCTCATCGGCCGCGTCGAGGAGCTCATCGACTTCGTCACGACGGCCTGAGGAAGGACCCTCCTGCCCCCCACCGCTCGCAGGCTCGCGGCGGGCCCCTGCAGGAGGGCCACGAGCGGTGGGGGGCAGGCGGGGGCGGTCAGCCCGGGATGTAGTCGAACGTGTCCGGGTCGGGGCCGGTGCGCTCGCCGCGGTCGAGGCCGGTGATGGTGGCCATCTGGCCCTCGTCGAGCTCGAAGTCGAACAGCGCGAAGTTCTCCTCGACCCGCGCGCGGGTCACCGACTTCGG
Organism: Geodermatophilus sp. SYSU D00879; assembly: GCF_054050375.1. Taxonomy (NCBI): domain Bacteria; kingdom Bacillati; phylum Actinomycetota; class Actinomycetes; order Geodermatophilales; family Geodermatophilaceae; genus Geodermatophilus; species Geodermatophilus sp. SYSU D00879. The sequence goes on along the minus strand of NZ_JBJGZF010000013.1, from coordinate 99,848 downwards.
GAAGACGACGTCGCCGCGCTGCACGTGCCACCGCAGGACGACCTGGGCCGGCGTGCGGTCCAGCTTCTCCGCGATCGCGACGATCGCCGGGTCGTCGAGGACCTTGCCCTGCGCGATCGGCGACCAGGCCTCGGTGACGATCTCGTGCTCGGCGTCGAAGGCGCGCACCTCGTCGTTGGCGAGGTAGGGGTGCACCTCGATCTGGTTGACCGCCGGGCGCACCTCGGTCTCGGAGAACAGCCGGCGCAGGTGGTGCGGGTTGAAGTTGGAGACGCCGATCGCGCGGCACCGGCCGCCGGCGTAGATCTCCTCCATGGCCTTCCACGTCTCGACGTAGTCGACGTCGATCGTGGGCAGCGGCCAGTGGATCAGGAACAGGTCGAGGTACTCGAGCCCGAGGTCGGCCATCGTCTGGTCGAAGGCCTTGAGCGCGTCGTCGCGGCGGTGGTAGCCGTTGTTGAGCTTGCTGGTGACGAAGACCTCCGACCGGTCGATGCCGGACTCGCGGACCGCCTGGCCGACCTCCTTCTCGTTGCCGTACATCTCGGCGGTGTCGATGTGGCGGTAGCCGACCTCGAGCGCGGTGCGGGTCGCCTCGACGGTCTGGTCCGGCGGGATCTGGAACACGCCGAAGCCCAGCTGCGGGATCTCGACGCCGTTGTTCAGGCGGATGGTGGGCACGGTGGCCACGGGCTCTCCCTCTCGGTCGCGGACGGGGGCGGCGCGCCACTCCACGGCGCCAGGCCCCCGAGGAGGCCGCCTACCCGCCGACCGCGTCCCCAACCCGTGACGCCCGCCCCTCCGTGGTCTCCGCCACGGCCGCCGGGCGGCGCAGCAGCGGCGCGCCGAGCAGCGCGAGCCCGGCCGCGCCGGCCGCGGCCAGCGCGGGGACGGCGAACGCCGCCCGGGCACCCCACGCGTCCACCGCCGCGCCGGCCAGCGCCGACCCGGCGGTGACGCCCAGCGTCAGGCCGGTGTTGGTCCAGGCCAGCGCCTCGGTGAGCGCGGCCCGCGGCACCCGCGACTCGGCCAGCGACGTCCCGGACACCAGCACCGGCGCGACGGCGAGCCCGGCGAGGAAGCCGGCGCCGACCAGCAGCGGCAGCGAGGTCACCGCCCACAGCCCCTGCGCGGCCAGCCCGAAGAAGACCGCCGTCGCGAGGAACCGGGTGGCGAGCGTGCCGCGCAGCCGCGCCACGCCGTAGGCGAGCCCGGCGACCAGGCTGCCGCCGGCGTAGAGCGCGAGCGCCAGCCCGGCCAGCGCGGGCGCCCCCTGCTCCTCGGCGAAGCCCACGACGACGACGTCCATCGCGCCGAACACGGTGCCCACGCCCAGGTAGGTCGCGCAGACCAGCAGCACCGCCGCGTTGAGGGCGGCCGGCCGGCGGTGCCCACCGCCGGCGGAGGTGGGCGCCGCCACGGGCTCGGTGGCCCGCTGCCGGGCCAGCCACAGCCCGCCGACGGTACCCAGCACGATGCCGGTGGTGAAGCCGGCGGCCGGGGCGACCATCGTGCCGAGCACGGTCACCAGCGGCGGGCCGACGACGAAGACGACCTCGTCGACGACGGACTCGAAGGCGAACGCGGTCTGCCGGCGCTCGGCGTCCTCCAGCGCGGCCGCCCACCGGGCGCGGACCAGCGCGCCGATGTTGGGCAGGCTCGCCCCGGTCAGGCCGGCGAGGGCGAACCACGCCCAGCGCGGCCCGTCGGCGACGACGACGCCGACGAACGCCAGCCCGGTGACGAGGTAGGCGGCCATCGCCACCTGCAGGACCCGCCCCTGGCCGCGGCGGTCCATGGCGCGGGCCCACTGCGGCCCGCCGACCGAGGCCGCGAGGGCGAGGGTGCCGGAGACGGCGCCGGCCAGGCCGTAGCTGCCGGACTCGCCCTCGACCAGCAGCACCGCGCCCAGGCCGAGCATCGGCAGGGGGAGCCGGGCGACCCACCCGGCGAGGGAGAACCAGACGGCTCCGGGGACGGCGAACAGGCGGCCGTAGGGGCCGAACAGCGTGCGGGGTGACACCGGCTCTTCTCGCGCTTCCTGGCCACAGGCGAGTGCGGGACTGCCCGCCGGACTCTCGGGTGGCGTCCCGACCGTAACAACGGGCCCCGACGGCGTCGTCCCGTTTCACTCGCGGTCCTGCGTGTCGCCGACGGCGGTACATGAACGTTCATGCACCCTGTGCGGCACCCGTCACACCGACCAGAGGATCCCCGTGGCCACGACCCGCCCGCTGCGTCTCCGCCTCCTGCTCGTCCCGCTCCTCGCGCTCGCCGCCCTGCTCGTGCCCGGCACCGCCACGGCCTCCGGGGGCGACGACGGCGGCTCCGTCGAGGGGGCGGTCACCGGCGACTTCGCCGTCACCGTCAACGGCCGTACGTCGAACCCGGCGGCGGGCCGCGAGACCCGCCTGCGGGACGTGACCCCGACCGGCCCCGTCGCCGTCCGCGGCCGGCACGTCACCTTCACGATCGACCCCGCGACGCTCGGTGTGTACGACTACGCGCTCACCGGCGCCCCCGACCCGCAGCGCATGGTCACCGCGCCGACCGTCGTCTTCGCCTCCAAGGTCCCGGTGCTCACCGCCGCCCAGCTGCGCGGCGTGCGGATCACCGAGCTGCGGCTGCGCGACGACGTCCTGGTCGCCGAGTTCGCCACCGCGGCCGGCAAGCTCAAGGTGCAGGCGAAGGACGCCCCGCAGGGCGGCATCTTCCAGATGGAGCAGGAGTTCGGCACCGCCGTCGAGTACGTGCACACCCTCGGCGCCGGCCTCTACTACTTCGTCAACGAGTACACGGGGAAGGTCAACTTCGGTGACGGCGTCGCCGGCGACGCGACCCACCAGATGCTGCTCGGCAAGGACAGCCCGCAGGTGGCCACGCGGCTGGAGCAGACCGCGACGACGTCGCGCTGGTCGGTCGCCTCGGGCGGCCGGATGGGCGGCGTGCTCGGTGAGGACGCGGTCGAGCTGTCGGCCGGCGCCACCAGCTGCACCTCCGACTGCCAGGCCCGCAACCGCATCCAGGGTTCGGTCCCCGTGCCGCCGGACCCGACCGATCCCACCCCGATCGGCTGACCGCCGCCGGCGTTGCAGCGCCGGCGCAACTCCCGCATCCGCGGGCGCGGCCCGTACGCCCGGGTCGCGTCCGCGGATGCGGCGCGTTCCGGAGGCCCTCCCGCGGGACGGGGGACGCCGTCGGCGTTCCGCACTACATTCGCGGCGTGAGCGCCACCCCGCTGCCCGACCCCTGGACCCGTCCCGCCGACGGCGTCCCGGTCAGTGGCGGGCTGGTCGACCGGCACGGCCGGGTCGCCACCGACCTGCGGGTCTCGCTCACCGACCGCTGCAACCTGCGCTGCTCCTACTGCATGCCGCCCGAGGGCCTGCAGTGGCTGCCCAAGGTCGAGCAGCTCACCGACGACGAGGTCGTCCGGCTGGTCCGCATCGGCGTCGAGCAGCTGGGCATCCGCGAGGTCCGCTTCACCGGCGGCGAGCCGCTGCTGCGCCCGGGCCTGGTCGGCATCGTCGAGGCGACGACGGCGCTGCGCCCGCGGCCGGAGGTCAGCCTCACCACCAACGCCATCGGCCTGGCCCGCGTCGCCCCCGCGCTGGCCGCGGCGGGGCTGGACCGGATCAACGTCAGCCTCGACACCCTCGACCGCGAGCGTTTCAAGACCCTGACCCACCGCGACCGGCTCGACGACGTCCTGGCCGGGCTGCAGGCCGCGCAGGACGCCGGGCTCACCCCGGTGAAGGTCAACGCGGTCCTGCTGCGCGGCATCAACGAGGCCGACGCCGTCCCGCTGCTCGACTTCTGCCTCGAGCGCGGCTACCAGCTGCGGTTCATCGAGCAGATGCCGCTCGACGCGCACCACGCCTGGACCCGCGGCGAGATGGTCACCGCCGAGGACATCCTGGAGCGGCTCTCGGCCGCGCACGACCTCACGCCCGACACCGAGGAGCGCGGCTCGGCGCCCGCCGAGCGGTGGCTGGTCGACGGCGGCCCGGCCACCGTCGGCGTGATCGCCTCGGTCACCCGCTCGTTCTGCGGCACCTGCGACCGCACCCGGCTCACCGCCGACGGCCAGGTGCGCAACTGCCTGTTCGCCCGGGAGGAGTCCGACCTGCGGACGGCGATGCGCGAGGGCGCCACCGACGCCGAGCTCGCCGACCGCTGGCGGATCGCCACCCTGGCCAAGCTCCCCGGCCACGGCATCGACGACCCGAGCTTCCTGCAGCCGTCCCGGCCGATGTCGGCCATCGGGGGCTGATCCGGTGTCGGTGACCGTGCGCTACTTCGCCGGCGCCCGCGCCGCGGCCGGCGTGGACACCGAGACCTGCGAGGCCGGCACGCTGCAGGAGCTGGTCGGCCGGATCGTGGACGCCCACGGCGAGCGCCTCGAACGGGTGCTCACCGCCTGCTCGTTCCTGGTCGACGGAACGCAGACCCGCGACCGCGCGTTGGAGCTGTCGCCCGGGGCGGTCGTGGACGTGCTGCCCCCCTTCGCCGGAGGATGACCGCCCCCTCGTGAGCCAGCCTCACCATACGAGCCCTCCCCTGCCCTCCCCCGCCACCGAGGTCCTCCCGTGATCGAGTGGCTGCTGGTCCTGGTCGGCGTCCTGCTGGTGCTCGCCTGCGCCGCCTTCGTGGCCTTCGAGTTCGCCCTGGTGACCGTCGACCGGGCCACCGTCGAGCGCGAGACCGAGGCCGGCGTGCGCGGGTCGGCCGGCGTCCTCGCCGCGTTGCGGACGCTGTCGACCCAGCTGTCCGGCGCCCAGCTCGGCATCACCGTCACCAACCTGGCCATCGGCTTCGTCGCCGAGCCCTCCATCGCCGCGCTGCTGCGCGGGCCGCTGGAGTCGGCCGGCCTGTCCGGCGCCGCGGCCCGGTCGGTGTCGATCACCCTCGCCCTGGTCCTGGCCACAGTGCTGACCATGGTGTTCGGCGAACTGGTACCCAAGAACGTGGCGATCAGCGAGCCGCTGCGCACCGCCCGCGCCGTCGCCGGCTTCCAGCGCGGCTTCACCAGGGCGACGTCGCTGGTCATCCGGTTCCTCAACGGCTGGGCCAACGCGATGCTGCGCCGGCTGTTCGGCGTCGAGCCGCAGGAGGAGCTGGCCTCGGCCCGCTCGCCGGAGGAGCTCACCTCGCTGGTCCGCCGCTCGGGGCGGCAGGGCACCCTGCCCGCCGAGACCGCGGTGCTGCTCGAGCGCGGGCTGGCCTTCGGTGAGCTGCGCGCCAGCGACGCGGCCACCCCGCGCACCCGCATGACCACCGTCCCCGCCGACGCCCCCGTGGCCGAGGTGCTCACCGCCGCGCGGGACTCGGGGCACTCCCGGTTCCCCGTGGTCGACGACGGCGGCGTCGACGACGTCGTCGGGATGGTCCACGTGAAACACGCCCTCGCCGTCGCCCGCGACCGGCGGGCCGCCACCCCGGTCTCGGCGGTCATGCTGCCGCCGCTGTTCGTCCCGACCTCCCGGCGGCTGGACGACCTGCTCGGCGACCTGCGCCGCGGCGGGCTGCAGATGGCCGTCGTCGTCGACGAGTACGGCGGCACCGACGGCGTGGTGACCATCGAGGACCTCGTGGAGGAGATCGTCGGCAACCTGACCGACGAGCACGACCAGGAGACCGGCGACGACGTCGTCGACCGCGGCGACGGCACCTGGTCGGTGTCTGGGCTGCTGCGGCCGGACGAGGTCGCCGCGGCCACCGGGCTGGCCGTGCCGGCCGACCGGCACTGGGAGACCCTCGGCGGTCTGGTGCTGCACGTGCTCGGCCGGATCCCCGAGGTCGGCGACCGGATCGAGGCGCGGCCCACCCTGCCGCCGGAGCTCGCCGCCGAGGCCGAGGGGCTGCCGGCCGGCGTGTGGGTGCAGGTCGAGCGGGTCGACGGCACCCGCGTCGAGCGGGCCGTCGTCGGCGGCCTGCCGGCCACCACCGGCGACGACGAGGAGGACGACCGTGGGTGACTGGGTCGGCGTGCTGGTCGCCGTCGTGCTGCTGCTCGCCAACGCGTTCTTCGTCGGCGCGGAGTTCGCGCTGATCTCCGCGCGCCGCTCCTCCATCGAGCCGCTGGCCGAGGCCGGCTCCCGCCGCGCCCGCACCACGCTGGCCGCGATGGAGCGGGTGTCGCTGATGATGGCCGGCGCGCAGCTGGGCATCACCGTCTGCTCGCTGGGGCTGGGCGCCATCGGCGAGCCCGCGGTGGCACACCTGCTCGAGCCGGTGTTCGAGGCGCTGTCGGTGCCCGAGGCGCTGGTGCACCCGATCTCGTTCGTCATCGCGCTGACCGTCGTCGTCGCGCTGCACGTGGTGATCGGCGAGATGGTGCCGAAGAACCTGGCGCTGGCCGGCCCGGACCGGGCGGCGCTGGTCCTCGCCCCGCTGCTGTCCGGCGTGGTCACGGTGCTCAAGCCGGTGATCGTGACGCTCAACGCGCTGGCCAACGGGGCGCTGCGGCTGCTGCGCGTGCAGCCCAAGGACGAGGTGACCAGCGCCTTCACCCGCGACCAGGTGGCCGGCCTGATCGACGAGTCCCGCGCCGGCGGCCTGCTCGACGAGCGCGGCCACGAGCTGCTCACCGGCGCGCTGCAGCTGGAGGAGCGCGACACGCGCTCGGTGCTCATCCCGCGGGCCGCGCTGACCGTGGTCGCGCCGGGCGACGACATCGCCGCCGTGGAGCGCGCCGCGGCCACCACCGGCTTCTCCCGCTTCCCGGTGGCCGACGGCGAGCAGCTGCTCGGCTACGTGCACGTCAAGGACGTGCTGGTCGCCGACGGTGCGCCGGAGCCGCGGGTCCGGGACATCACCCGGCCGCTGCCCCGGGTGGCCGCCGAGGACGACCTGCGCCGCACGCTGGGCGTCATGCAGGCCGGCCGCGCCCAGTTCGCCGCGGTCACCGAGGGCGGCCGCGTGGTCGGCGTCGTGGCGCTCGAGGACATCCTGGAGGAGCTCGTGGGCGAGATCCGGGATGCTGCACACCGGGACTCCGCACACCGGAACGCCGAGAGGACGGGAGCGCGATGAGCTTCATCGAGAAGGCGAAGGCGAAGGCCGAGGAGCTGCTCGGGCGCGCCGAGGAGGTCTACGGCGAGTCGCACGGCGACGCCGCCGCGCAGGTGGCCGGCGAGGCCCACCGGCTGGAGGGCGAGGTCGAGCTGGAGGAGGAGCGCGCCGAGGAGGCCGCGCACGGGCACGGTCACGGGCACGGGCACGGGCACGCCCGCCCGACCGACGAGGACGGGCAGGCGCCGGTCCGCTAGTCCCCCAGGCGGAGGGCCACGAGGGCGACGTCGTCCTCGGGCCGGCCGTGCACGAGCCGCTCGATCACCTCGTCGCACAGCTCGTCGAGCGGCCGCCCGGCCAGCTCGGTGACGGCCCCGGTCAGCCGGGCCAGCCCGGCGTCGAGGTCGAGGCCGCGCCGCTCGACCAGCCCGTCGGTGAACAGCAGCACCGTGGAGCCGGGCTCGAGGACCACGGCGCTCTCGGCGCGGGCGCCGGCCGGGTCGACGCCGAGCAGCAGGTCACCGGGGGGCGCGGGCAGCTCGACCGGCCGGCCCGCCGGGTCGAGGACCAGCGGCGGCAGGTGGCCGGCGCTGGACCAGCACATCCGCGTCCGCCCGGCCGCGCCCTCGCCCGGCACCCGCTCGAAGCGGGCGACGGCAGCGGTGGCGTAGGTGTCCACGCCGAGGGTCGCCATCGCCTCGTCCAGCCCGCGCAGCACCTCGGCCGGGCCGGCGTCGCTGTAGGCGGCGATGCCGCGCAGCAGCGAGCGCAGCTGGCCCATCGCCGCCGCGGCGGCGGTGTCGTGCCCGACGACGTCGCCGATGACCAGCGTCGTCGCCCCGCCGGGCTGCGGGAAGGCGTCGTACCAGTCGCCGCCGACCCGCGCCGCCTCCGCCGCCGGGGTGTACCGCACCTCGACCGCGCCGAGCCCGGAGCCGCGGGGGTCGGTGAGCAGGCTGCGCTGCAGCGCCTCGGCGAGCTGGTGCTGGCGGGCGAACAGCCGGACGTTGTCCAGCGCCAGGCCCACCCGGCCGGCGACCTCGCGGGCGGTGAGCGGGTCCACCCGCGCGGCGCTGCGGCTCCCGGCGGCGAGGAAGGTCAGCGCGCCGATCACCCGCTCCCGGCCGGGCAGCGGGACGGCGAGCACCGCGGGCGCGCCCAGCTCGCGGTAGAGCCGGGCGGCCTCCTCGGCCTCGATCGCGGCGAGCACCGCGGCGCCGTCGGCCGCCACCGTCTCCCCCGCCAGCGCGCGGACCACCGGGGCGGCGGCCGGCATCCCGGGCAGCCGGACGGCGGCGTAGCGGGCCAGCAGCTCGCGGCGGTCCGGGTCGCCGTGCCAGGAGCTCAGGTCGCGCGGGCGGCCGTCGTCGTCGAGCACGGTGAGCAGGCAGGCCTCCCCCAGCTCGGGCACCACCAGCCGCGGGATCCGGCGGACCGCCTCCGCCAGCTCGAGGGTGCCGGTGAGCTCGGAGCCGACCCGGGCCAGCAGCGCGAGCCGGTCCTGCGCGCTCCGGCGGGCGGTGACCTCGGAGAAGTACAGGGCCAGGCCGGCCGGCAGCGGGACGGCGTGCACCTCGAACCAAGAGTCGAGCGGCTCGGGGTGGTAGGCCTCGATGCTCCGCGGGGTGCCGGTGGCCATCACCTCGCGGTAGACCCGGCCGAACTCGTCGTCCCGGCCGGCGGGGAACGACGCCCACAAGCAGGTGCCGACGAGCTGCTCCCAGGTCCGGCCGACCACGGCCTCGCCGGTGACGTTGACGTAGGCGACCCGCCAGTCGGCGTCCACGGCGATGTAGCCCAGCGGCATCGCCTCGAGGACGGGATCGCGCTCCGGCGCGGGCACGGGAACCTCGCTGTCGTCCGGCCGCTGTGCGCGGGCACACGGGGGGAGCCCCACCCCACCCTTGGAGTGGGCATCGTTGTGCCACGCGCGCCCCGGCCGGTCAAGGAACCCGGCCGCACCGACACCCGGACGAGACCTGCCTCAGGGGCAGGCCACCCACTCCTCGTCGCCGTCGGTGAACACCTGGCGCTTCCAGATGGGCAGCCGCTTCTTCACCTCGTCGACGAGCTCGGCGCAGGCGGTGAAGGCCTCCCCGCGGTGGGCCGAGCTGACCGCGCAGGCCAGCGCGACGTCGCCGATGCCCAGCAGCCCGACGCGGTGGGAGACCGCGACCGCGCGGATCCCCGGGCGGGCGGCGAACTCCTCGGCCAGCTCGGTGATCACCGCCGCGGCGGTGGGGTGGCCGACGTACTCCAGCTCGGTCACCGACCGGCCGCCGTCGGTGTCCCGGACGACGCCGGAGAAGGAGACGACGGCGCCGGCACCCGCGTCGGCCACCGCCTGCTCGTGCTCGGCGACCGACAGCGGCTCGTCGACGACCCGGGCGATCACGGCGCCGAAGCTACCCCGCCCGGCGGCACGTCGAGGTCCACCGGGTCCGCGAGGCCCGTGCAGTCGACCTCGGTGACCGGGTGCGCGGCCAGGTAGCGGCGGGCGCCCTCGTCGCCGGTCGCCGTCGCGGCCACCCCGGCCCAGTGGTCGCGCCCGAGCAGCACCGGGTGGCCGCGGACGCCGTCGTAGGTGGCGACCGCCAGCGCGTCCGGGGCGGCGTGCGCGGCCACCTGCGCCAGCGCCTCCGGGGTCATCCCGGGCATGTCAACCAGGGTGACCAGAGCGGCGTCGACCCGTCCCGGCCAGCCGCGCAGCCCGTCCAGCCCGGTGCGCAGGCTCGAGGCCATGCCGGTCTCCCAGTCGCGGTTGGCGAGCACGGTCGCGCCGCTGAGGTCGGCGGTCCGCCACACGTCGACCGCGCGGGCGCCCAGGACGACGAGCACCGGGTCGCACACCGCGCGCGCCGTCCGCACCGCCCGCTCGACCAGCAGGCTGCCGTCGTACTCGACCAGCGCCTTGGGCATGCCGTAGCGCCGCCCCCCGCCCGCGGCGAGGACCAGCCCGGCGACCGTCGTCATGACCCCAGCCTCCCCCGCGCGGGGTGCGGTCCGTCCACGGGGCGGGGCGATGAGTCCCGGTGTCGGGCACGGTCTCCCTCACGGCGCCTCCGACGGGCGCTCCGACCGGACGACGAGAGGGAACGGGATGACCGCGGACACGGACGTGCAGGGACTCCAGGGCTGGACGGCGCGCACGTACGACGGCCTCGCCGGCCTGCTGGCCGCCGACGCGGACGGCGCCTGGGACGCCCCGTCGCTGTGTGCCGGGTGGCGGGTCCGGCACGTGGTGGCGCACGTGACCATGCCGGCGCGGCTGTCGGCCGAGCAGTTCGGCGCCGAGATGGCGGCGGCGGGCGGGGACTTCACCGTGCTCTCCGACACCGTGGCGGCCCGCGACGCCTCGCTGCCGGCCCCGGAGCTCCTGGACGCCCTGCGCTCGCCGGTGCTGCACGCGTGGCAGCCGCCGGGCGGCGGCGCGGCCGGCGCCCTCGTCCACGCCGTCGTCCACTCCCTGGACGTGACCGTCGCCCTCGGCCGGCCGCCGGTCGCGCCGGCCGGGGCCGTCGCCGCCGTCCTCGACTCGCTCACCGCCGCGGACGGCGCGGTCTTCGGGATCGACCTGACCGGTGTCCGCCTCGAGGCCACCGACACGGCGTGGAGCCGGGGGGACGGCGCGGTCGTCCGCGCGGACACCGGCGCGCTGGTCGCGCTGCTGAGCGGACGCCGGCTCCCCGACGGCCGGGCGCTGCCCCGCCGCTGACCGGGCGGGACCGCGCTCAGCGGGCGTAGACGGCGACCTCGGAGGCCTTGACCACCGCCCACACCGGCGAGCCCGGGGCCAGCCCGAGCTCGGCGAAGGCGGTCGCGGTGACGTCGGCGACCAGCGGCACCTCGCCGTCGAGCTCACAGCGGACCGTGGCGCCGTGCGGCGTCGCCCCGGCCACCCGCGCCGGCCAGACGTTGCGCGGGCTGCCCTCTGGCCGGACCGGGTACAGCGCCACCGACTCCGGGCGGACGGCGACGAACACCGGCCCCGCGGTCTCCTCGGCCACCGCCACCACGCCGCCACCGTCGAGCCGCACCGCCGTCCCCTCCCCCGTGCCCGGCAGCAGGGACAGCCCGACCAGCCGCGCGACGTAGTCGGTGCGGGGGTGCCGGCTGACGTCGGCCGGCGTCCCGGCCTGCACCACCCGGCCGTCCTCCACCACCACGACCCGGTCGGCCAGCGCCATGGCGTCCACCGGGTCGTGCGTGACCAGCACGGTGCTGCCGCCGTAGTCGGCCAGGTGCCGGCGCAGCTCCGCGCGGACGGCGAGCCGGGTGCGGGCGTCCAGCGCCGACAGGGGCTCGTCGAGCAGCAGCAGCGCCGGGTCGCCGACCAGCGCGCGGGCCAGGGCCGCCCGCTGCGCCTGCCCGCCGGACAGCTGCGCGGGCCGCCGGTCGCCGAGGCCGGCCAGGCCCACGCGCTCGGTCCACGCGGCCGCGGCGCAGCGCGCCTGCGCCTTCGACGCCCCGCGGGTGCGCGGCCCGAACGCCACGTTGTCCAGCACGGACAGGTGCGGGAAGAGCAGGTGGTCCTGGAACACCATCCCGAGCGGGCGCCGGTGCGCGGGCAGCTGCACGCCGGCGTCGACGTCGTCCCACACGGTCCCGTCGACGACGACCCGCCCGCCGTCGGGCGGCAGCAGGCCGGCCAGCACCCGCAGGAGCGTGGACTTCCCCGCGCCGTTGGGCCCGAGGACGGCGAGCACCTCGCCGTCGGGCACGTCGAGGGCGACGTCGACGGTCACCGGGCCGCGGCGGACGCGGACCCGTGCCTCCAGGGTCACGGAACCACCCCCGTGCGGCCCAGCCAGCGGTCGCGCAGGAGCAGCAGGGTGGCCACCGAGACGGCCAGCAGCACCAGCGACAGCACGATCGCCGCGTCCGGGTCGCGCTGGAGGGCGAGGTAGACCGCGAGCGGCATCGTCTGCGTCGTCCCGGGGAAGTTGCCGGCGAAGGTGATCGTGGCGCCGAACTCGCCCAGCGCCCGCGCCCAGCACAGCACCGCGCCGGCCGCGACGCCCGGCGCCACCAGCGGCAGGGTGACCCGGCGGAAGGTGGTCCAGCGGTCGGCGCCGAGGGTGGCGGCGGCGTCCTCGAACCGGGCGTCGGCGGCCCGCAGCGCCCCCTCGACGCTGACCACGAGGAACGGCATCGCCACGAACGTCTCGGCGATCACCACCGCGGCGGTGGTGAACGGGATCGTGATCCCGAACGCCTCGTCGAGCCAGCGCCCGACGATCCCCTGGCGGCCCAGCACGAGGAACAGCGCGACGCCGCCGACCACCGGGGGGAGCACCAGCGGCACGGTCACCAGGGCGCGCAGCACCGCTCGCCCGCGAGCGCGGGAGCGGGCCAGCACCCAGGCCAGCGGCACGCCGAGGACGACGGAGACCAGCGTGGCCAGCGTCGCGGACACCAGCGACAGCCGCAGCGCCTGCCCGACGCCCGGCTCGGTGAGCAGCGCGGGCACCTGCGGCCAGGGCGCGCGGACGAGCAACCCGGCCAGGGGCAGGACGAGGAAGGCGACGGCGAGCGCGGCGGGGACCAGCAGGGGCGCCGGCGTGCGGGCCCGCCTCACGGCGCCCGGAAGCCCGCGTCCGCGAGCGCGCGCTGCCCCTCCTCGGACAGGACCAGGTCGACGAAGGCCCGCGCCGCCTCCGGGTTCGGGGCGCCGGCCAGCGTGCACAGCGGGTAGTCGTTGACCGCGTCCTCCGCCTCGGGGACGGACACGCCCTCGACGGCGTCCCCGGCGGCGACCACGTCGGTGGCGTAGACCAGCGCGGCGTCGACCTCGCCGAGCTCCACCTTGGTCAGCGCGGCGCGGACGTCCTCCTCCTGCGTGTCCGGGCGCGGCGTCACACCGGCGGCGGCGAAGACGTCCTCCGCGGCCGCGCCGCAGGGCACCTCCGGCGCGCAGACGGCGATCGCGAGGTCCTCGCGCGCGAAGTCGGCGAGCCCGGTGACGCCCGCCGGGTTGCCCGCGGGGACGGCGACCTGCAGGACGTTGGCGGTGAACACGGCCGGGTCGCCGTCGGCGAGGCCGGCGTCGGTGACCACCGACATCTGGGTGCCGTTGGCCGAGGCGAAGACGTCGGCCGGGGCGCCCTGGGTCAGCTGGGTGGCCAGTGCCGAGCTGCCGGCGAAGTTGAACTGCACGGTCAGCCCGGCGTGCTCCTCCTCCAGCCGCTGCCCGAGGTCGGTGAAGACGTCGGTCAGCGAGGCGGCGGCGAAGACGGTGAGCGTGCCGGTGGGGCCGCCGTCGTCCCGGGCCGGGCTCGCGCCGGCCCCTCCCCCGCACCCGGCGGCGCCGAGCGCCACCGCGGCCAGCACCGCACCGACCCGTCGTCCCCGCATGCGCGGGACACTAGCCCCTCCGGATCCGCAGGTGCGGACCTCCTACGGGACGTCGACGCTCACCTGCGTCGCCTTGACGGTGGCGACCGCGCGGACGCCGACCTCGAGGCCCAGCTCGTCGGCCGCCTCGCGGGACATGAGCGAGACCAGCCGGAACGGCCCGGCCTGGATCTCCACCTGCGCCATGACCGTGTCGCGCAGCACCCGGGTGACGATGCCGGCGAGCCGGTTGCGCGCCGAGGAGCCGCGGGTGGTGCCGGGCTCGGGCGCCTCGTGCAGCTCGGTGGCCAGGCGGGCGAGGTCGGCGCCGTCGACGTGCGCCGGGCCGCCGCCCTCGCGCGACGCCGGCAGCCGGCCGCTGTCGATCCACCGGCGCACCGTGTCGTCGCTGACCCCGAGCAGCGTCGCGGCCTCGGCGATCCGGTAGCTCGCGCTCACGCCGGGGACCCTACGTGCGCGGCGTGTGCACACACCGCGCCGCCGTGGGGATGCCGACACCCCGGGTCCCGTTTGCCGATCACGGCGCCCGGGCAGCGGCAGCCGGTGTCACGCACCCCCAGCGACAACCCCGCCGGCGGCTCGGCCGCGGTCCGCACCCGCCGCCTGCGCGAGGTCTCCCGCGACGTCCTCGGCTTCGAGGAGTTCCGCCCCGGCCAGGAACGGGCCATGCAGGCCGTGCTGTCCGGGCGGGACACGCTGGCGGTGCTGCCGTCCGGCGCCGGGAAGAGCGCGGTCTACCAGGTCGCCGGGCAGCTGCTCGACGGGCCGGTCGTCATCGTCTCGCCGCTGATCGCCCTGCAGCGCGACCAGGTGGAGCGGCTGGAGGAGCTCGGCGACGACGCCGGCCGCGCCGCGCAGCTCAACTCCAGCCTGTCCGCCGGCGACCAGCGCGCCGCGCTCGAGGGCCTGGCCGACGGGACGGTCCGCTTCCTCCTCCTCGCCCCCGAGCAGCTGACCAAGCCCGAGGTGGTCGACGCGATCCGCGAGGCCGGGGTGGCGCTGTTCGTCGTCGACGAGGCGCACTGCGTCTCGGCCTGGGGCCACGACTTCCGCCCCGACTACCTGCGGCTGGGGCAGGTGGTCGAGCAGCTGGACCACCCGACGGTCCTCGCCCTGACCGCCACCGCGGCCCCGCCGGTGCGCGCCGAGATCGTCGAGCGGCTGTCGATGCGCGACCCCGAGGTCGTCGTCGCCGGGTTCGACCGGCCGGAGATCCGGCTCGAGGTCGACCACCACGCCGACGCCACCGCCAAGCGCAACGCCGTCCTCGACCGCACGGCCGCCGAGGTGGAGGCCGGACGCGGCCCCGGCATCGTCTACAGCGCCACCCGCAAGGGCACCCTCGAGGTCGCCGAGGCGCTCACCGAGCGCGGGCTGCGGGCGCGGCCGTACCACGCGGGCCTCAGGAAGGGGGAGCGCGAGGACACCCAGCGCGCGTGGATGGAGGACGAGCTCGACGTCGTCGTCGCCACCACGGCGTTCGGGATGGGCATCGACAAGCCCGGCACCCGGTTCGTCGTCCACGCCGAGCCCGCCGACTCGATCGACAGCTACTACCAGGAGATCGGCCGGGCCGGCCGCGACGGCGACCCCGCGCTCGCGGTGCTGGTCTACCGGCAGGAGGACCTCGGCCTGCGCCGCTTCTTCGCCGCCGGCGCCCCCGCCGAGGAGGAGCTGCAGCAGGTCGCCGGGCTGGTCGCCGCCGCGCCCGCCGCCGGCGTCGAGGACGGCGTCGACGTGCGGAGGCTGCGCGAGGAAACCGGGCGCGGCGCCACCCCGCTGGCCCGCGACCTTAACCTGCTCGAGCAGGTGTCGGCCGTCGTCCTCGACGAGGAGGGCGCCGCGCACCCCGCCGAGGGCGCGCCAGCCCCCGGCGAGGCGGCCGCCGCCGCGCGCGAGCTCGCCGAGCACCACGAGCGGGTCGACCAGAGCCGCGTCGAGATGATGCGCGGCTACGCCGAGACCACCGGGTGCCGCCGCCAGTACCTGCTCGGCTACTTCGGCGAGCAGCTCGAGGAGCCCTGCGGCAACTGCGACAACTGCTCGGCCGGCACCTCCCAGGAGCAGCCGGCCGGCGGCGACGGCGACACCCCGTTCGCCCCCGAGACCCCCGTGACGCACACCGAGTGGGGCCCCGGCGTGGTCATGCGGGTGGAGGACGACCGCGTCGTCGTCCTGTTCGAGGAGGTCGGCTACAAGACCCTGGCGCTCAAGGCCGTCGAGGAGAACGACCTCCTGCAGGTCCGCGGCGCCTGAGCGCCCGGCCTCGGGCATGCTGTGCCCCTCGTCACACCCGACCCGGAAGAGGTGGCCCGTGGCCTCGACAGACCGGTCGCCGCTCGGCGACGAGGCGTTCGACCAGCTGCTCGCGCACGCCCGCCTGGACCTCAGCACCGAGCGGCGGGCCGCGGCGGGTCCGGCCGTGACCATGGTGCTGGGGCTCTACGACAGCCTCGACGGGATCGCCGTGGGTGAGACGCCCCCGGCCGCCGCCTTCGACGCGCGCTGGGCGTGAGGACGTGCAGCCCTCCGAGCTCAGCATCGCCGAGGCCGCCCGCCGGATCGAGCAGCGCACGCTGTCCCCGGTCGAGCTCGTGCAGTCCGTGCTCGACCGCATCGAGGCGGTCGAGGACCGGCTGAACGCCTTCGTCGTCGTCACCGCCGAGCAGGCGCTGGAGGCGGCACGGCAGGCGGAGCGGGAGATCGCCGGCGGCGACCACCGCGGGCCCTTGCACGGCATCCCGGTGGGGATCAAGGACCTCTACGACGTCGCGGGCCTGCCGACCACCTCCAGTTCCGCGGTCCGGTCCGAGCACGTCGCGACGGAGGACTCGGCCTGCGTGGCCCGGCTCCGCGACGCCGGCGCGGTCGTGGTGGGGAAGACGCACACCCACGAGTTCGCCTACGGCGTGCTGACGCCGACGACCCGCAACCCCTGGGACACCGGTCGCGTGCCGGGTGGCTCCAGCGGCGGGTCCGGCGCCGCCGTGGCCGCCGGGGAGTGCCTGGTGGGGATGGGTACCGACACCGGCGGCTCGATCCGCATCCCGGCGTCGGTGTGCGGCACCGTCGGCCTCAAGCCGACCTACGGCCGGGTGCCCCGCCACGGCATCACGTCCCTGTGCTGGTCGCTCGACCACGCCGGACCGCTCACCCGCACGGTGCGCGACGCGGCCCTGACGCTGCAGGCGATCGCCGGCTTCGACGCCCGCGATCCGGGCTCCGCCCGGGAGCCGGTCCCCGACTACACGGCGGACCTGGACGCCGGGGTCGGCGGCCTGACGCTCGGCGTCCCGGCCAACTACTTCTTCGACGACGTCGACCCGGAGGTGGAGGCGGCCGTCCGGGAGGCCATCGGCGTCCTCGAGGCCCAGGGGGCCCGGCTGCGGGAGGTGGAGATCCCCTACGCCGACCAGATGATGGCCGTCGAGTTCGGGGTCCTCGTGCCCGAGGCGAGCGCCTACCACCAGGAGATGCTGCGGGAGTCCGGGGGCCTCTACACCGACGACGTCCGGGTCTTCCTCGAGGCCGGCGAGACGGTGCTCGCCACGCAGTACATCAAGGCGCTGCGCGTCCGCACGCTGGTGCAGCAGGCGTTCCGCCGCGCCTTCGAGGGCATCGACGCGCTCGTGTGCCCGACCCTGCCCGCCGCCGCGGCCGAGGTGGGACAGCAGACGTTCACCTTCCCCGGCGGGAGGGAGAAGGCGGTGATCGACGCCTGGGTCGGCCACTCGGCCCCGGGCAACATCACCGGCCTGCCGGCACTGTCGGTGCCGTGCGGGTTCACCTCGTCCGGGCTCCCGATCGGGCTGCAGGTCATCGGCCGGCCCTTCGACGAGGCGGGCGTGCTGCGCGTGGGCCAGACCTACGAGTCGGCGACGGACTGGGGCAGCCGCCGCCCGCCCCTCTAGCCGGGCGGGAACCCGGGGGCCGTCACCGCATCGGGGGCTCGCCCTGCGGGACTGCAGGGACGAGTCGATGATCAAGGCCAGTGCAGCGGGTGCGTCGCCCGGTGCGGGAGGAGAGCGCACGTGAAGGTCCTCGGCATCAACGCCATCTACCACGACCCGGCGGCGGCGCTCGTCGTCGACGGGAAGGTCGTGGCCGCGGCCGAGGAGGAACGCTTCAGCCGGCGCAAGCACGGCAAGCGCCCCCTGCCGTGGAGCGCCTGGGAGCTGCCCGAGCTGTCCGCCGCGTGGTGCCTGAAGCACGCCGGCATCCGCCCCGAGGAGCTCGACGCCGTCGCCTACTCCTTCGACCCGGCCCTCATGGGCACGCCGGAGGACTCGGGCCTGTTCGACGACGGCGACACCATGCGCAAGCGGTACGCCGAGATGGCGCCGGACTTCCTCGCGCACGCCCTCCCCGGCCTGGACCCCGCCAAGGTCCGCTTCGTCAAGCACCACGTCGCGCACGCGGCCTCCGCCGGCAAGGCCGCGCCGCAGCGCGACAACGCCGTCCTGGTGCTCGACGGCCGCGGCGAGGCGCACAGCCACCTCGCCGGCCGCTACGTCGACGGGCAGCTGGAGATCCTCGCCGGGCAGGCACTGCCGCACTCGCTGGGACTGATGTACGAGGAGCTCACCGACCACCTGGGCTTCCTGCGCAGCTCCGACGAGTTCAAGGTCATGGCGATGGCCTCCTACGGCAAGCCGCGCTTCCTCGGCGAGCTGTCCGAGCTCATCCGCGCCACCGGCGACGGCGGCTTCGTGACCGAGCGGATCGACTTCTCCGAGTTCGCGCCGCGCCTGGGCAAGGACGAGCAGTGGACCGAGGACCACGCCGACCTCGCCGCCAGCGTGCAGACGCGGCTGGAGGAGGTGCTGGTCGACCTCGCCCGCTGGGTGCACGAGCAGACCGGCGAGAAGACCCTCACGATGGCCGGCGGCACCGCGCTCAACTGCGTGGCCAACACCCGCATCCTCGCCGAGAGCCCGTTCGAGCAGGTCTGGGTGCAGCCGGCCGCCGGTGACGCCGGCACGGCCCTCGGCGCCGCCCTGCACGTCGCCGCCGAGCTCGGCGAGCGCACCGAGCCGATGCCGGGTGCGGCGCTGGGCCGCGGCTGGAGCGACGACGAGATCGAGCGCTGGCTGCGGACCGCCGCCATCGACTACGAGCGCCCCGACGACGTCGCCGAGGCCGTCGCCGAGGTGCTCGCCGACAACGGGATCGTGGCCTGGTTCCAGGGGCGCAGCGAGTACGGCCCGCGGGCGCTGGGCCACCGCTCCCTGCTCGCCCACCCCGGGTTCGAGGCCAACCTCGAGCGGATGAACGACGTCAAGGGCCGCGAGCAGTTCCGCCCCGTGGCGCCGATGGTGCTGGTGGAGAAGGCGCCGGAGATCTTCAGCCGCGGGCCGATCCCCTCGCCGTACATGCTGTTCGTGCACGACGTCGCCCCGGAGTGGAAGGACCGCATCCCCACGGTCACCCACGTCGACGGCACCGCGCGCATCCAGACCATCGACCCGGAGACCGAGCCGCTGGTGCACCGGATGATCTCGGCGTTCGAGCGGCGCACCGGGCTGCCCGTGGTGGTGAACACCAGCCTCAACACCGCCGGGCGGCCGATGGTCGACGACCCCCGCGACGCCCTGGAGTGCTTCGGCTCGGCCCCGGTCGACCTGCTGGCCATCGGCCCGTTCGTCGTCCGCCGGCCGAGGCGGACGCCGCGCCCCTGACCGCTCCCTCCCGCAGGGCCCCGCGCCGCCGGCGCGGGGCCCTGCGCGTTCCCCCCTCCACCGGGTGACCGGCGAACCGGATCGGCCGCGGCGTCCGAAGACCGGGTGCACCGCACGCCGCGACGGTGACGATCCGGCAACGACCCTCCTCCGGACGAGGGAGTCTCGTTACCGACCGTCACCCCGGGGTAGGCGACAACCAGTGCCCGCCGCGAGGCGGCGACCCACCCACACACGGAGGAACCAATGGCCACCACGGGGAACACCGGCGCCCGGCCGGCGATGGCCTGGCCCCAGACGCTCGCGCTCGCCTTCGGCGTCGTCTACCTGCTCGTCGGCATCGTCGGCTTCTTCATCACCGGCTTCGACGGCTTCGCCGGGAACGGGCAGGACGAGATGCTCCTGTTCTTCATGATCAACCCGCTGCACAACGTCGTGCACGTCGTGATCGGCCTGGCCGGCATCCTGCTGTCGCGCACGCTGGCCGGCGCCCGCACCTACGGCTGGCTGCTCGCCGTCGGCTACGGCGCGGCCTTCGTCTACGGCCTGCTCGCGATCGGCGAGGACTGGGACTTCCTCAACGTCAACGCCGCCGACAACGTCCTGCACATCGCCACCGCCGTCGTCGGCCTGGTGATCGCGCTCGGCCCGGTCAACTCGGCCGTCCGCGCCTCCCGCGCCTGATCCGCGGCCCCCGCCGTCTCCGGACCCGGACGGCGCGCCACCCCCGTGCGACGCCGGTCACGCGGCGGGCTACCTTCCGACGCATGGACTTCGCCCTCTCCGCCCGAGCCGAGGACGTCTGCGGCCGGATGTGGGACTTCATGCGTGAGCAGGTCTTCCCCGCCGAGCCCGTGTACGAGGCGTGGCGCGCCGAGCGCGGCCACGACAACCACGAGCACCCGCCGGTGCTCGAGGTGCTGAAGAAGGAGGCCCGCGCCCGCGGCCTCTGGAACCTCTTCCACCACGAGCTCGGGGGGCTGACCAACCTCGAGTACGCGTCGGTCGCCGAGATCATGGGCTGGTCGCCCACGATCGCCCCCGAGGCCACCAACTGCGGCGCCCCGGACACGGGCAACATGGAGACGCTGATGATGTTCGGGACGCCCGAACAGAAGCAGCGCTGGCTCGAGCCGCTGCTCGAGGGCGAGATCCGCTCGGCGTTCGCGATGACCGAGCCCGACGTCGCCTCCTCCGACGCCCGCAACATCCAGACGTCGATCGTCCGCGACGGCGACGAGTACGTGATCAACGGCCGCAAGTGGTGGACCAGCGGCGCCGCCGACGAGCGCTGCCAGATCTTCATCCTCATGGGCAAGACCGACCCCGACGGCGCCCCGCACCGGCAGCAGTCGATGGTCCTGGTGCCGCGCGACACCCCGGGCCTGGAGATCATCCGGCACCTGCCGGTGTTCGGGTACCAGGACCAGCACGGCCACTCCGAGATGCGGCTGACCGACGTCCGGGTGCCGGTGGGCAACATCCTCGCCGGCGAGGGCGACGGCTTCATGATCGCCCAGGCGCGGCTGGGCCCCGGCCGCATCCACCACTGCATGCGCGCCCTCGGCATGGCCGAGCGGGCGCTGGCGCTCATGGTCGACCGCGCGCAGAAGCGGGTCGCCTTCGGCCGGCCGCTGGCCGAGCAGGGCACGGTCCGCGAGACCATCGCCCGCTCGCGCATGGAGATCGACCAGGCCCGGCTGCTGGTGCTGCGCACCGCCGACCTGATCGACAAGTACGGCGCCAAGGGCGCCCGCACCGAGATCGCCGCCATCAAGGTGATCGCGCCGAACGTCGCCTGCGACGTCATCGACCGGGCCATCCAGGTGCACGGCGGCGCCGGCGTCAGCAACGACACCGTGCTCGCCCGCTTCTACGCCTCGGCCCGCACGCTGCGCATCGCCGACGGCCCGGACGCGGTGCACCTGCGCTCGGTGGCCAAGGAGGAGCTCGCCCGCGAGCGTCCGTACGTGGGCTGAGGACCGCGGAACGCCGAACGGGCCGGCACCCCTGCGGGGTGCCGGCCCGTCGCACGTCCTGGGCGGCTCAGGGGGACAGTGTCGTCCCGAAGCCCCCGGCGGCCAGCTTGGCGAGCAACTGGGTGCGGTCCAGGCCGACGCCGGACAGCGCGTCGGCGTCCCGGTCGGTGTCGATCTCGTCGGGCAACCGGCTCTCCACCGCGTCCGCGGTGTGGTGGTCGCCCTCGGTGCGCAGGATCTCGAGCAGGTGCCGCTTCTCCAGTTTCACGTGCGTCCTCCGTCCTGGGGCCCGCTGGGTCCCCCGGAGTGTGGTGCCGGTCACCCCGGCGCCGCAACGTCAGCGGGCCGAGCGCGACCGCCGCAGGAGGAGGGCGCCGACGGCGAGCAGGACGACGCCCACGAACAGCTGGGAGACGCCGACGCCGCCCCGGTCGCTGGCGAACCAGGTCGGCGAGGACAGCAGCAGCACCACCCCGATGCCGAGGACGAGCAGCGCCACCAGCCGCTCGCGCCGCGCCGTCGTCCCGCCGTCCCCGGGCCGTGCCGGTCCGCCGCCCATGTCGCCTCCGTTCCCGCCGGTCCCCGGACCGGCTCCCCGCCCGAGCCAACCAGACGCCGCGGCCCTGGACAGGCAAGTGTCTACTTGCGTATCGTCCGGCCGTGGGCGACGTGTTCAGGGCCCTCGCTGATCCGACCCGGCGCGCACTGCTCGACGAGCTGCAGGACCGGGACGGCCAGACGCTGTTCGAGCTGTGCGCCCGGCTGATCCAGCGGCACGGGGTGGGCTCGTCGCGCCAGGCCGTCTCCCAGCACCTCGAGGTCCTCGAGCAGGCGGGTCTGGTCCGGACCCGGCGGGAGGGTCGCTACAAGTTCCACCACCTGGACACCGCGCCGCTGCGCGCCATCGTCGAGAGGTGGCGGCTGGACACGGAGGAGGGCCCGTGCGGATCACCCTGACCAGCGTGCTGGTCGACGACCAGGAGAAGGCGCTGCGCTTCTACACCGAGGTGCTCGGCTTCGTGAAGAAGACCGAGGTGCCGCTCGGCGAGCACCGCTGGCTGACCGTCGTCTCGCCCGAGGCGCCCGACGGCGTCGAGCTGGTCCTCGAGCCCGACGCCCACCCCGCGGCGCGGCCGTGGAAGGAGGCGCTGGTGGCCGACGGGATCCCCTACAACTCCTTCACCGTCGCCGACGTGCACGCCGAGACCGCGCGGCTCAAGGCCCTGGGCGTGCGGTTCACCCAGGAGCCCCTCCAGATGGGCCCGGTGACCACCGCCGTCCTCGACGACACCTGCGGCAACCTCGTCCAGATCGCGAGCCACACCGGGTGACGTGACCGCCGGGTCCTCCGTTCAGCCGTTGCGGCTCGGCGGCTCACCGGCGGCGAGGGCCGCCTCGGCCTGGGCGGGGTCGTAGGCGCAGGCGTCCCCGACGTCGGTGGCCGGCGCGGCCGGCGGCGGCGCCGGGGTCAGGCTCCCGCCGGTGTCGCCGTCGGCGCCGGCCGCCGAGTCACCCGGCGCCGGCGGCGGGGCCGACGTCGTGGCGGGGTCGAGCGAGTCGCGCACGATCTGGCGCATCCGGTCGTAGTCCGGGTAGGCGGGGTCGATCAGGCTGGTGTCGAAGACGACGCTGCGGATCTCGGCGTCCTTGACCAGGAACGCCAGGTCGACGAAGTCGTCGAGCGCCGACCGCGGGATGTCGGTGCTGACGATGTCCTGCGTCGTCGCGGCCAGCTCCTGGTACTGCTCGAGCAGGGTGATCGGGTCGGCCTCGTCGACGATCGCCTTGATGGTGCAGCGCTGCCGGTCCATGCGGTCGTAGTCGGTGAGCCCGTACCGGCCGCGGGCGAACTGCAGGGCGAGGTACCCGTCGAGGTGCTGGTCGCGCCCGGGCGCGATGTAGTCGTCGGGCAGTTCCTCACCGGTGATGCCGTTGATCGGCACGTAGTAGTTGACGTTGACCGTGATGCCGCCGAGCGCGTCGACCAGCCGGCTGAACCCGTCGAGGTTGACCAGCACGAAGTAGTCGATGTCCAGGCCGAGCGCCTCGCCGACGCCGAGCTTGAGGAAGTCCGCGCCGGGATCGTCGGTGGAGCCGAGGACGTCCGGGTGGTCGGCCGGCCCGTTGCGGTAGACGGAGTTGAGCAGGCTCTCGCTCTCACTGCCGGACTCGAAGCCCTCGGGGTAGATCTCCGCCAGCGGGCTGTCGGCCGGGAAGGGCAGGTCCTCCAGGTTCCGCGGCAGGCTGAACAGCGTCGTCTCACCGGTCTCGGTCTCGATGCTGGCGACGATGACGGTGTCGGTGCGCACGCCCTCGCGGCCCTCGCCGCCGTCGCCGCCCAGGAGCAGGACGTTCACCCGGTCCTTGCTGCCGAACGGGTCGGGAGTGTCCTCGACGGTGGCCGACTCGCGGTCGTCGGCGAACAGGCCGTCGAGCAGGCCCCGCTGCGCCACCGCGACCTCCCCGACCCGGTAGGCCGGGTAGGCGATCCCCGCGACCAGGAGGGCCACCAGGACGGCGCCGACGGCGTGCCGCGGGGCGGAGCTGTGCCGCGGCAGCAGCGACCGGTAGCCGGTGACGACGACGGCGGCCCAGGCGACCGCCAGCACGACCAGCGCGGCGAGGATCCAGTTCAGCGACGTGGAGTCGACCGCCAGCCGCACCGCGGTGCGCCGGCCGGCGGTGGCCAGCCAGACGCCGGCGCCGACGAGCAGCACGAACAGGACCAGGACGACCGCGCCGAGGCGGCGCCGTCCGGAGGCCAGGAACGCGGTCCCGGGGACGACGGCGTTGGCGGCGGTCAGGCCGAGCACCGCCGCGAGGGACCGCGACTCGCGCCGTTGCCGGCGGGTGCGCCCCTGGCGGGAGGCCCCCTCCTTCCCGGGCACCGGCGGGAGGGGCGGCGCGTCGCCGATCGGGCGGGTGACGTCGTCGCTCACGGACGCACCCGGGGTGCACCCGGTCGGCTCGTCTCGCTCCCACGGGTCCTGGTCATCCGGCCATGATCCCACTCTCGGCTGGCGGTCACGGGCGTCTCCCTACCCCGGACCGACCCCGGGCACCCGAACGGGCGTGAGGTGCGTCTCCCCTGGTCACGCGGGGTGTCCGGACGGGCTCCGCCGGTCATCACCGGTGCCACCTAGGCTCGGGAACCGTGCGCCTCGCCACCTGGAACGTCAACTCCATCCGGACCCGGGTCGACCGGGTGACGGCCTGGCTGCAGCGCCGCGACGTCGACGTCCTGGCGCTGCAGGAGACCAAGTGCCGCGACGACCAGTTCCCCGAGGAGCGGTTCACCGAGCTCGGCTACGAGGTGGCGCACGTCGGCCACTCGCAGTGGAACGGCGTCGCCGTCGTCTCCCGGGTCGGGCTGGCCGACGTCGAGGTGGGCTTCCCCGGCATGCCGACGTGGGCGGCCAAGGAGGGTGCCGAGCCGGCCGCCGAGGCCCGCGCGCTGGGCGCCACCTGCGGCGGGGTGCGGGTGTGGAGCCTGTACGTCCCCAACGGCCGGCAGCTCGGCGACCCGCACTACGACTACAAGCTCGAGTGGCTGGCCGCGCTGCGCACCGCCGCCGGCGGCTGGCTGGCCGCCGACCCGGCCGCGCAGGTCGCGCTGGTCGGCGACTGGAACATCGCCCCCCAGGACGACGACGTGTGGGACATGAGCGTCTTCGCGCACTCGACCCACGTCTCGGTGCCCGAGCGGGAGGCGTTCCGCGCCGTCGTCGACGCCGGGTACGCCGACGTCGTCCGGCCGCTGGCCCCCGGTCCCGGCGTCTACACGTACTGGGACTACACGCAGCTGCGCTTCCCCCGCCGCGAGGGCATGCGGATCGACTTCGTGCTCGGCACCCCGCCATTGGCGGCCCGGGTGAGCGGGGCGCTCATCGACCGCGAGGAGCGCAAGGGCAAGGGCGCCAGCGACCACGCCCCCGTGGTGGTCGAGCTCGCCGACTGACGGACCGATCTGCTCCGACGTCGCCCCGAGTCGCGCGTCCACCCACCCGCGTCATCGCAGGGACCGGCCGTCGAACTGCTCAGCAGCCTGCTGGGCGTCGCGACGTCCGGTGGTGGTTCGAGGAGCCGCTGGCTGCGAGTGCCCCCGCGCCGCGTCGGCTACTTCGTCGTCTCCGCCCGCCCCTCGGACACCTGCTCCTTCAGGCCGACCCAGGGATGGGACGAACCGTCGGGACCGGGGACCCCCTTCACCTTCACGAAGTCCAGGCTGCCGACGAGCATCCCCAGCCGAGGAAAGCCGTAGTTCCGGGAGTCGAACGACGGGTGGTTGTTGACGATGTAGGCGCCCACTGTCGAGAGAGGCGCCCAGCCGTCGTCGCGAACCGTGGCCAGGAGGGCCGGCACGAGGACCTCCTCGATGTCGGGTACGGCTGACCTGTCGAGTCGTTCGTCCCACACGGGAGTCGTCGCACCCGCAGGGCGGTCAGGGTCGACGGTGGTGGACGACTCATCGCCGCTCGTGGCGCCGAGCCCGTCCGCGGCATGTCCGGTGAGGACCTCGGTGAAGGTGAACCGGTCGCACGCGTTCTGGAAGGAGACGTGCGTCTTCTGAGCCCCGATGCCGTAGACGCGTCGTCCTGACTCTCGCAGTCTCATGGCCAGGCGCGTGAAGTCACTGTCGCTCGAGACGAGGAAGAAGACGTCGACGTTGCCGGAGTACAGGAGATCCATCGCGTCGATGATGAGCGCCGCGTCCGTGGCGTTCTTGCCCGCGATGTAGGCCGACTGCTGGACGGGCTGGATGGCGAGCTCCGAGAGCTGGTCCTTCCAGCCGCTCAGGTAGGGGCTCGACCAGTCCCCGTACCCGCGCTTGATCCCCAACGTGCCCTTCTTGGCCGCCTCAGCCAAGACGGCACCGCCGAGTTGCCAACTGATGTTGTCGCAGTCGATCAACACCGCCACTCGATCGACATCCGCCACTTCGCCCCCTGGAACTCGTGTCCGGCCACCCGGTCGCACCCATGGTCGCGGAGAGGCGCGTTCCGCTCCACGCGCCCCTCTGACGCCCGAGGGATGCGGCTCGCCGACTGACGCGGCCGCCGTCAGGTGGTCACGCGCGCACCGGCGGGCGACGACGCGACCTCGGGCTCGCCGGCCCGCTCCGACGGAGCCCGCTCGGCGGGCCGGCGGCGGAGGCGCAGCATGCGCGACAGGGCGGTCTGCTGCCCGAAGGACGCGGTCAGCCGGTCGAGGAAGATGGCCAGCAGGACCACGGCCAGGCCGCCCTCGAAGCCGCTGGCGACGTCGAGCTGGGTGACCGCCCGCACCACCACCGCGCCCAGGCCGGCCGCGCCGAGCAGGCCGGCGGTGACCACCATGGACAGCGCCAGCATGATCACCTGGTTGACGCCGGCCATGATCGACGGCAGCGCCAGCGGCAGCTGCACCTCGCGCAGCACCTGCCCCGGGCGGGCGCCGAAGGCCTGCGCCGCCTCGACCACCTCGCGGTCGACCTGCCGGATGCCCAGCTCGGTCAGCCGCACGCCCGGCGGGATGGCGAACAGGATGGTCGCCACGACGCCCGGCACGACGCCCACGCCGAAGAAGAAGACGGCGGGGATCAGGTAGACGAACACCGGCAGCGTCTGCATGAAGTCCAGCACCGGCCGGACCGTCATGCTCACCGCCCGGGAGCGGGCCGCCAGGATCCCGAGCGGGATCCCGATCGCCGCGGCGATGACCGCCGCCACCAGCACCAGCGCGAGGGTCTGCATCGTCTCGACCCACAGCTCCAGCGACACCACCAGCAGGAACGCCAGCACGGTGTAGAGCGCCAGCCACGGGCCGCGCAGCAGCAGGGCGAGCACCGTGAACACCACGATCCACACCACCGGCGGCGGGGAGACCAGCACGTCGGTGAGCCGGTCCACGAGGACCTGCATGACGTTGGAGATGGCGTCGAACAGCCACGGGACGGTCGCGAGCAGCCAGTCGATGAGGTCGGCGACCCACTGGCCGAGCGGGATGTGCGGGATCACGGGCGCCTCCCCCGGACCGGGACGGCCGACAGCGCGTCGAGCACCGCGGCCCGCGGGACGACGCCGAGCAGCCGCCCGGCGTCGTCGACGACGCCGAGCGGCACGGGGTGCCGCCCGACCAGGTGCACGAACTCGACGACCGGGCGGTCGGCCGCGATGGTCGCGTGGTCGGCGACCAGCTCGCGCGGGCCGAGGGCGGACCGGCCCTCCTGCACCGCGCGGGCGAGCAGGTCGTCGCGGGCGACGCCGGCGATCCGCCCGTCACCGTCGAGGACGTAGACGCCGTTGGCCTCGGCCGCGCCCAGCGCCCGGAGCGCGTCGCCGGGGGCGTCGCCGAGCCGGGCGGTCAGCCGCGGCTCGCGCAGCAGGTCGCCGGCGGTGAGCACCCGGGTCCGGTCGACGTCGGAGGTGAAGTCGGCGACGTAGTCGTCGGCCGGCGCCGAGATGATCTCCGGCCCGGTGCCGAGCTGGACCGTCCGCCCGTCCTTGAGCATGAGGATCCGGTCGCCGAGCCGCATGGCCTCGTTGAGGTCGTGGGTGATGAACACGATCGTCTTCGCCAGCTCCGCCTGGAGCCGCTCCAGCAGGTCCTGCATGTCGCGGCGGATCAGCGGGTCCAGCGCGGAGAACGGCTCGTCCATGAGCAGCACCTCCGAGTCGGCGGCCAGCGCGCGGGCCAGGCCCACGCGCTGGCGCATGCCGCCGGACAGCTCGGCCGGCCGGGCCTCGGCCCGCTCGAGCAGCCCGACCGTCCCCAGCGCCCAGTCCGCCCGCTCGCGCTGCTCGGCCGCGCTCGCGCCGCGGACCTTGAGCGCGTAGGCCGCGTTCTCCCGGACCGTGCGGTGCGGCATCAGCGCGAAGTGCTGGAAGACCATGCTCATCTTCTCGTTGCGCACCGCGCGCAGCTGCGCGTCGTCGAGCGCCCGCAGGTCCCGGCCCTCGACCTCCACGGTGCCGGCGCTGGGCTCGATGAGCCGGTTGAGCAGGCGGACCAGCGTGGACTTGCCCGAGCCCGACAGCCCCATGACGACGAAGAGCTCACCGCGCTCGACGGCGAAGCTGACGTCGTGGACGGCGAGCGTCGCCCCGGTGCGCCGCTGGATCTCGTCGCGCCCGAGCCCCTCCCCGGCCAGCCGCAGGGCCTCCTGCTCCCGCGCCCCGAAGACCTTGGTCAGGCCCGAGACGCGCAGCACCGGCGCGGTCACGTCAGCCGATCCACTCGTCGATCTGGTCGCCGTGGGAGTCGACCCACTCGCGCGCCACCGTGGCCACGTCCTCGCCGTCGACGTCGACCTGCTTCTGCATCTCCTCCATCTCCTCGACGGAGATGCGGAAGTTCGTCAGCAGCTCGACGAAGCCCGGGGCCTGGTCCCGCAGCTCGTTGCTGGCGGCGATGTTGGCGCTGTAGGAGGGCATCGCGCAGGCGCCGTCGCCCTCGGTGAGGCAGCCGTCGGTGTAGGGCGTGGGCTCCTCGAGCTGCACCATGTCGTACTGCGCGAACACCGCGTGCGGGTGGTACAGGTACAGCACGATCGGCTCCTCGCGGCTGTAGCTGTTCTCCAGCTGCGCGAGCTCGGCGGCCTCGCTGGAGACGACGTGCTCCAGCTCGATGCCGTAGCCCGCGAGCCGCTTGGCGTTCTGCTCGGTGGTGATGTAGCCGGGGTCGGCGTCGTAGAACTTGTTGCCGAGCTGCTCGGCGTAGTCGTTGAGCTGGGTGACGCTGGTCAGCCCCTCCAGCGGCCCGCCCGGCTCGACGGCGTAGGCCGGCACGAACCAGCCCTGCGCGGCGTCGCCGTAGGTCTCCGAGACGATCTCGACCCGGTCGGCGGCCGAGTCGGCCAGCTCCTGCTGGTTGGGCAGCGCCACCTCGGTGAGCAGGTCGATGTCACCGCGCGCGGCGCCGGCCCAGGCGGCGGCGGGGTCGAGCTGGGTGGTCGCCAGCGAGGCGACGCCGAGGTCGGGGTTGTCGGCGGCGATCTCGCCCAGGATGCCGTTGGTCAGGCCGGCGGCGGTCCAGCTGAACTGGGCGGTCTGGACGGTGACGCCGTCGCCACCGCCACCGCCACCGCCGCCGCTGGCGCCGGAGCCCGCCTCCTCGCTCGTGCACCCGGCGAGGGCTGCGGCCAGGAGGGCGGTGAGCGCCACGGCGGAGGTGCGGGGGCGGAGGGGAGTGCGCTGCATGGGGTCCTCTTCCTGGGGACGTGGGCCCGGACGGGCCGCAGCAGGTGGGGGCACAGTACGAGGCGCAGGCCCCCTGGGGGAGCCTGCGCCTCGTACCGCGATCGGTCGGAGGAGGGCGGCGGCCGGGGTCAGACGGCGGCGGGTCCGACCGGGGCGTCGCCCCGGAGGGTGATGCGGTGCATGACACGGCGCTGGTCGCCGTAGTCGCGGTTGGCGTAGTGCACCGTCGACCGGTTGTCCCACATCACGACGTCACCGACGGACCAGCGGTGCCGCACGACGTGCTCCGGCTTGGTGATGTGCGCGTAGAAGAGGTCGAGCAGGTACCGGCTCTCGGCCTCGGAGACCCCCTCGATGTGCGAGACGAAGCCGGGGTTGACGAACAGCCCCTTGCGGCCGGTCTCGGGGTGCACGCGCACGACCGGGTGCGAGACGGGGACGAGGGCGCGGTACTCCTCGCCCTCCCACTTCGTGCGCTCCTCGCGCTGGGCGATGTAGTAGCCGAACTCGCGGGTGCCGTCGTGCACCGCGACGAGCTGGTCGGCCAGGCGCTGTACCGGCTCGCTGAGCGAGCGGTAGGCCAGCTCCAGGTCGGCCCACTGGGTGTCACCGCCGGTGGGCGGGAGGACGACGGCCCGCAGGACCGATCCCAGCGGCGGCCGGTGCACGAAGGTGACGTCGGTGTGCCAGACGTCGGCGAAGCCGCCGGTCGCGCTGTCGAGCGCGTAGATCTCCGGGTGCTCCTCGTCGACGCCCGGGACGACCGGGTGCGACTCGGTGACCTCGCCCAGCCGGCGGCCGAGGGCGATCTGGCCGTCGGGGTGCAGGTCGTGCTGGCCGGCGAAGAACAGCACCTTGTACTCGGCGAGCGCGGCCCGGATGGCCCGGACCTGCTCGTCGGTGGCGCGGGCGAGGTCGACGCCGTGGACCCGGGCGCCGATGGTCGGCTCCAGGCGCTCGAGGTCGAGGACGCCGCCGTCGAGTGCGGCGGGCGTGGTCGGGGCAGCGGCGAGCAGGGTCATGCCAGGTCTCCAGGGGTGGGTGCGGACGAGCGGACGGGGCCGGGGACGGAGCTCAGGCCCGACAGAGCGCGCTCGCGCACCGCAGCAGGTCGACGTGCCGGCGCTCGACGAGCGCAATCCGCACAATCCCGACCAACTGCATGGGGATTACCGTAGCCGGTGTCCCGCCTCCTGACGACGAGGGGTCCCGCCGTGTCCGTGCCCGGCTCGCTGTTCATCGACGGGACGTGGCAGGACGCCCGCTCCGGCCGCGTCCTGCGGGTCCTCGACCCGTTCGACGGGTCGGTCCTGGTCGAGCACGACGCCGCCACGCCCGCCGACGTCGACCGCGCGGTCGCGGCGGCGCGGGCGGCGTTCGAGTCCGGGAAGTGGTCGGGCCTGGCCGCGGCCGAGCGCGCGGCGGTGCTGTACCGCACCGCGGACCTGCTGGTCCGCGACCGCGAGCACGTCGCGCTGCTCGAGACCCGCGACACCGGCAAGACGCTCCGCGAGAGCCGGGCCGACGTCGACGACGTCGTGGCGGTGCTGCGCTACTACGCCGGGCTCGCGGTCGTCGACGTCGGCCGGTCCGTCGACGCGGGCCCCGGGGTCGACAGCCGGGTCGTCGCGGAGCCCGCCGGCGTGTGCGCGCTCATCACGCCGTGGAACTACCCGCTGCTCGAGGTCTCCTGGAAGCTCGCGCCGGCGCTCGCGGCCGGCTGCACGGCGGTGGTCAAGCCCAGCGAGCTCACCCCGCTGACCACCGCGCACCTGCTGTCGCTGCTGGCCGAGGCCGGCCTGCCCTCGGGGGCGGCCAACCTCGTGCTCGGCGACGGGGAGGTCGGCGCGGCGCTGGTCGCGCACCCCGACGTCGACCTGGTCAGCTTCACCGGCGGCACCGCGACCGGCCGGGCCGTCCTGCGCGCCGCCGCGGACACCGTGAAGCGGGTGCACTGCGAGCTCGGCGGCAAGAACCCGAACGTCGTCTTCCCCGACGTCGACGTGGACGTCGTGGTCGACAACGCCCTGTACGCGGCCTTCCTGCACGCGGGGCAGGTCTGCTCGGCCGGGTCACGGCTGCTCGTGCACGCCGACGTGCACGACGCCGTCGTGGCCGGCCTCGTCGCCGGCGCGGAGGCGATCCGGCTGGGCGACGGGCGGGACGAGCGCACCCAGTCGGGCCCGCTGGTCTCGGCGGCGCAGCGGGCGCGGACCGAGGAGATGGTCGCCGGGGCCCTCACCGAGGGCGCGGTCCTGGCCGCCGGTGGACGCCGCCCCGACGACCCGGCGCTGCGGGACGGCTTCTTCTACCGGCCGACGGTGCTGACCGGGTGCCGGCGGGACATGGCCGTCGTCCGCGAGGAGGTCTTCGGGCCGGTCCTCACCGTGGAGACCTTCACCGACGAGCAGGAGGCGGTCGCGCTCGCGAACGACACCGCCTACGGCCTGGCCGGCGCGGTGTGGACCGGCGACGACGAGCGCGCCGGGCGGGTGGCCGCCGCCCTGCGCTGCGGCACGGTGTGGATCAACGACTACCACCCGTACGTCCCCGGGGCGGAGTGGGGCGGGCGCGGGCAGTCCGGCGTCGGGCGGGAGCTCGGGCCCACCGGGCTGGCCGAGTACCGCGAGCTCAAGCACGTGTGGCGGCGGCGGTCGCCCGGCCGCAGCGGCTGGCTCGGCTGAACTCCGCCCCGTCGCGCCGGGCGGTCAGCGGGCGGGCACCAGCTCGGCGACCAGCGCGCGGACCCGCCGCTCGATCTCGTCGCGGATGGGCCGCACGGCCTCCACGCCCTTGCCGGCCGGGTCCTCGAGCTCCCAGTCGAGGTAGCGCTTGCCGGGGAAGACCGGGCAGGCGTCGCCGCAGCCCATGGTGATGACGACGTCGGAGGCCTCGACCGCCTCGGTCGTGAGCACCTTCGGCCGCTGGTCGGTGATGTCGATGCCGACCTCGGCCATCGCCTCCACGGCGGAGGGGTTGACCCGGTCGCCGGGCAGGGAGCCGGCCGAGCGGACCTCGACGGCGTCCCCGGCGAGGTGGCGCAGCCAGCCGGCGGCCATCTGGGAGCGGCCGGCGTTGTGCACGCAGACGAACAGGACGCTGGGACTGGAGGTCATCGGACTGCTCCTGGGAGGAGGGGACGGGGTGGTGCGGTGGGGTCACCGGGGAAGAACCGCCGCCCGGCCCACAGGGCGACGTACACCAGGGCCACGAGGACGGGGACCTCGATGAGCGGGCCGACGACACCGGCCAGCGCCTGCCCGCTGGTGACACCGAAGGTGCCGATCGCCACGGCGATGGCCAGCTCGAAGTTGTTGCCCGCCGCGGTGAAGGCCAGGGTCGCGGTCCTGGCGTAGCCGAGGCGCAGCCGCATGCCCAGCAGGAAACCCCCGCCGAACACGAGGAGGAAGTAGGCGAGCAGCGGCAGCGCGATCCGGGCGACGTCCCAGGGCCGCGAGGTGACGGCGTCGCCCTGCAGCGCGAAGAGCACGACGATCGTGAACAGCAGCCCGTACAGCGCGACCGGGCCGACCCGCGGCAGGAACCGCTCCTCGTACCAGTCCCGCCCACGCGCCCGCTCCCCCAGCGTGCGGGTGAGGAAGCCGGCGGCGAGCGGGACGCCGAGGAAGACGAGCACCGACACGGCGATCGCCCCGACGCTGAACTCCGCGGACGTCGTCGGCAGGCCGAGCCACCCCGGCAGCACCTGCAGGTAGAACCAGCCCAGCGCGGCGAAGGCCAGGACCTGGAACACCGAGTTGACCGCGACCAGGACGGCGGCGGCCTCGCGGTCACCGCAGGACAGGTCGTTCCAGACCAGCACCATCGCGATGCACCGGGCCAGGCCGACGATCACCAGGCCGGTGCGGTACTCGGGCAGGTCGGGCAGCAGCGCCCAGGCCAGCACGAACATCAGCGCCGGGCCGACCAGCCAGTTGAGCACCAGGCCGGCGGCCAGCAGCCGGCGGTCGCCGGTCACGCGGTCCAGCTCGGAGTACCGGACCTTGGCGAGGACCGGGTACATCATCAGCAGCAGGCCGATCGCGATGGGCAGGCTGACGCCGCCCACCTCGACCGCCGACAGGGCGCCGTCGAGCCCCGGCACCCAGCGGCCCAGCGCCAGGCCGAGCGCCATCGCGGCGGCGATCCACACCGGCAGGAAGCGGTCCAGGCTCGACAGGCGGGCGAGGACGGGCGCCTCCGGGCCGGTGCCCGCGCGGGGGCGCTCGGCGACGGCGTCGCTCACGCGGCCGCGGGCTTGACGGCCCGCACGATCGCGCCGTGCAGGCCGGGCGCGACCTCGTGCGTGAAGGTGACCGAGGCGTCGGCGAAGCCGGCCGCGGTGAGGCCCTCGAGGTACTCGGACCGGGACAGGGCGCCGGCGATGCAGCCGACGTAGGAGCCGCGCTCGGCGCGCTCGGCCGGGGTCACGGAGTCCTCGGCGACGACGTCGGAGATGCCGATGCGCCCGCCGGGGGCGAGCACGCGGAAGGTCTCGGCGAGCACCGCGGGCTTGTCGGTCGACAGGTTCACGACACAGTTGGAGATGACGACGTCGACGCTCGCGTCCTCGAGCGGGAGGTCCTCGATGGTGCCCTTGCGGAACTCCACGTTCGTCGCGCCGGCCTCCGCCGCGTTGACGCGGGCGAGGTCGAGCATCTCGTCGGTCATGTCGACGCCGTACGCGAAGCCGGTGGGACCGACGCGGCGGGCCGAGAGCAGCACGTCGATGCCCCCGCCGGAGCCGAGGTCGAGCACCCGCTCCCCCTCGTGCAGGTCGGCGACGGCGACCGGGTTGCCGCAGCCGAGCGACGCCAGCACGGCCTCGTCGGGGAGCCCCTCGGTGGCCGCGGCGTCGTACAGGCCGGCGCCGAAGCGCCCGTCGTCCCCGGCCGCCGGGCCGCAGCAGCCGCCCCCGACCTCCTGCGCGGCCGCGGCGTAGCGCGCCCGGACCTGCTCC
The DNA here is from genome assembly GCF_054050375.1 of Geodermatophilus sp. SYSU D00879. Taxonomy (NCBI): domain Bacteria; kingdom Bacillati; phylum Actinomycetota; class Actinomycetes; order Geodermatophilales; family Geodermatophilaceae; genus Geodermatophilus; species Geodermatophilus sp. SYSU D00879. Next base: position 65,686 of record NZ_JBJGZF010000013.1, on the reverse strand, counting down.
CGCAGGTCGACCTCGGTCCCGGTCATGGCTCCTCCACACATCGATGGACGTCGATGGGAGGACGGTGCCACAGACATCGACGGTTGTCGATATCGACGTCCGTGGATGTCCGGTGCCACACTGGCGCCGTGACGACGTCGCTGCCGCTGGCCCCGGGGACCGACGCGTGCTGCGCGCCGCTGGTCCGCGCGCCCCTGAGCGCCACCGACGCCGCCACGTTGGCCGGGACGCTCAAGGCGATCGCCGACCCGGCGCGGCTCCGGCTGCTGTCGCTGGTGGCCGCCCACGACGGCGGCGAGGCCTGCGTCTGCGACCTCGTCGAGCCCCTGGGCCTGTCCCAGCCGACGGTGTCGCACCACCTCCGGGTCCTCGTCGACGCCGGCCTGCTCACCCGCGAGAAGCGCGGCGTGTGGGCCTACTACGCCCTCGTGCCCGGGGCCCTGGACTCCCTCGCCGCGGTCCTCACGACCACCGCGTCCTGAGCCCGGCGCTCCTCGATCGGGCGCCGCGCCCCGTCCGGGCGGAGACTCTCGGTCGGGGACCACCTCAGGACCGGGAGGTGCCGGGTGACGCACAGGCCAGCCTCCACCGAACCCCCGGCCGCCGGGAACGTCCCGCCACGCCTCCCGTCCGGGTCCACGGCCGCCGGCGCGGCCGGCCACGGGGGCGCCCGCGCGCTGGTCCTCGCCGCGCTGGGCGTCGTGTTCGGCGACATCGGGACCAGTCCGCTGTACGCCCTGCAGACGGTCTTCTCCATCGACGGCGGGGCCGTCCGGCCGACCGAGGCCGACGTGTACGGCGTCGTCTCGCTGATGGCCTGGTCGGTCACGATCATCGTGTCGGTCAAGTACGTCGGGATCCTCATGCGCGCCGACAACGACGGCGAGGGCGGCGTCATGGCTCTCACCGCGCTGGCGCGCCGGCTCTACGCCGGCCGGGCGAGGAGGACGACGGCGCTCGTGGTCATCGGCGTCGTCGGGGTGTCGCTGTTCTACGGGGACTCGCTGATCACGCCCGCGATCAGCGTCCTCTCCGCGGTCGAGGGCGTGCGCGTCGCCGCGCCGGCGCTCGGGCACCTCGTCGTGCCGGTGGCCGCGGTGATCGTCGTCGGGCTGTTCGCGGTCCAGCGCTTCGGCACCGGGCGGGTCGGGGCGCTGTTCGGGCCGGTCATGCTGCTGTGGTTCGCCGCGCTCGCCGTCGCCGGGCTGCGCGGCGTCCTGGCCGAGCCCGGCGTGCTCGCGGGGCTGTCGCCCACCTACGCCGTGCTCTTCGTCGCCGAGCACCCCGGGATCGCGTTCGTCGCGATGGGCGCCGTCGTCCTCGTCATCACCGGCGCCGAGGCCCTCTACGCGGACATGGGCCACTTCGGCCGGCCGCCGATCCTGCGGGCCTGGTTCCTCGTCGTCTTCCCGGCGCTCACGCTGAACTACCTCGGCCAGGCCTCGCTCATCCTGCGGCACCCCGACGCGGTGTCCAGCCCGTTCTTCCTGCTCCTGCCGTCGTGGGGCCGGGTGCCGATGGTCCTGCTCGCCACCGCGGCCACCGTCATCGCGAGCCAGGCGGTCATCTCCGGTGCGTTCTCGCTGTCCCGCCAGGCCGTCCAGCTGGGACTGCTGCCCCCGGTCACCGTCCGCCAGACCTCCCGGACCGAGGCCGGGCAGATCTACCTGCCGGGCGTCAACGCGCTGCTGTTCGCCGGCGTGCTCGTCGTCATGCTGTCGTTCCGCTCCTCCGAGCGGCTCGCCACCGCCTACGGCGTCTCGGTCACGGGGGCGCTGGTGGTGGACACCGTGCTCATGCTGCTGGTCGCGCGGGTCCTGTGGCACTGGGACGCCTGGCGGCTCGGCCTCGCTGCGGCCGTCTTCGGCGGCCTGGAGCTCACCTTCCTGTCCGCCAACCTCTCGAAGGTGGCGCACGGCGGGTGGCTCCCCCTGGCCATCGCCCTGGCCGTCTTCACCGTCATGACCACCTGGCGGCGCGGCCGCGAGATCGTCGCGGGCAACCGCCGGCACCAGGAGGGGCCGCTGTCGGAGTTCGTCGAGGACCTGTACCGGCGGGGGATCCCCCGCGTGCCCGGCACCGCGGTGTTCCTGCACCCGGGCAAGGACACGACCCCGCTGGCGCTGCGGGCCAACGTCCGGCACAACGGCGTCCTCCACCAGGACGTGGTGATCGTCTCGGCCGTCTCGGCCACCGTGCCGCACGTGCCGCTGTCCCGGCGCTTCGAGGTCGACGACCTCGGGCACGCCGACGACCACATCCAGCACCTCACCGTGCGGTACGGCTTCTCCGAGGACCCCGACCTCCCGACGGCACTGCGCCAGGCGTGCCGGGCCGGCCTGCTCGAGTCGGACTCGGTCGACGAGGAGACCGCCTCCTACTTCATCTCGCGCGGGCCCATCCGGCGCACCCGCACACCCGGCATGGCCCGTTGGCGCAAGGTGCTGTTCCTGGGCCTCGCCCGCAACGCCGCCGACCCCGCCGCGTACTTCGGCCTGCCGGTCGACCGCACCGTGACGATGGGCAGCCCCGTCGACGTCTGAGCGGCGTGTCCCACCTCACCCGGCGACCCGGCAGCACGGCTCCCACCAGGGCGTTCTCCCTGGTGATGACCGCACCCGCCCTGCCCGGGGCCCCCTCCCGCACCCGCCCGTGGACGCCGAGGCGCGTCCTCGTCACCCGCTCGGCCGCCGAGCGCCCGCACGGACAGCGCGTCCTGCGCCGCCTCGAGGCCGCCGGCGTCGACGCGATCGACCTGCTGCCCGGCGACCGGCTGCCCTCGCTGCGCGGGGACGACGACCGTGCTGCCTTCACGGCCGCCAAGGACACGATGGCGCTGGTCGTACCGCCGCCGTCCAAGCGCCGGCTGCAGCCCATCCCGCCGTCGGCGGACTTCCGGCTCGACCTGGCCGAGGGCTGCCCCGCCCACTGCCAGTACTGCTACCTCGCCGGGTCGCTGGCCGGCCCGCCGATCACCCGCGTCTGGGCCGACCTCGACGAGGTGCTCGAGGGCCTCGACGCCTACGTCGGCCGGGGCCACGTCACCTCCGGCACGCTCGAGCGCGGCGCCGAGGGGACGACGTTCGAGGCGTCCTGCTACACCGACCCGCTGGCGATCGAGCACCTCACCGGCGGGCTGGCCCGCATGGTCGAGCACTTCGGCACCCACGCGTGGCCGGGCCCCGTGCAGCTGCGCGCGACCACCAAGTTCGACGACGTCGCCGGCCTGCTGGACCTGCCGCACGGCGGCCGCACCCGGCTCCGGTTCAGCCTCAACGCCGCCCCGGTGGCCCGCCGGTTCGAGGGCGCCACGGCGCGGGTCGAGGCGCGCATCGCCGCGCTGGCCACCGTCGCCCGCGCCGGCTACCCGGTCGGCCTGACCATCGCGCCGATCATGCCGGTGGACGGCTGGCGCGAGGAGTACGGCGCCCTGCTCGACGCCGTCGCCGCGGCGCTGCCGGCGGACGCCGACCTCACCGTCGAGTGCATCACGCACCGGTTCACCCCGGGCAGCAAGGAGACGCTGCTCGACTGGTACCCGCGGACGAAGCTGGAGATGGACGAGTCGGCGCGCACGCTCAAGCGCGGGAGGTTCGGCTCGGTCAAGCACGTCTACCCGAAGGAGACGATGGCGCAGCTGCGGCCCTGGTTCGAGGCCGCCGTCGCCGACCGGCTCCCGCAGGCCCGCTTCCTCTACTGGACCTGAGTCCGCCCGCGATCATGGCGCCGGGACCGTGCCGGACGGGCCGGCGGCGGTCACGGCGCCATGGTCGTCGGGACCGGGCGACCGGGGTCAGGCGGCCGGGATGAGGCCGTTCGGGTCGAGCACGTACTTCCTCGCCGCGCCCTGGTCGAACTCCTGGTAGCCGCGCGGGGCCTCCTCGAGCGGGATGACCGTCGCGTTGACCGCCTTCGCGATCTGCACCTTGTCGTGCAGGATCGCCATCATCAGGCCGCGGTGGTAGCGCATGACCGGGCACTGGCCGGTGGTGAACGCGTGCGACTTCGCCCAGCCCAGGCCCAGCCGGATCGACAGCGAGCCGGTCTTGGCCGCCTCGTCCACCGCACCGGGGTCGCCGGTCACGTAGAGGCCGGGGATGCCCAGCGCGCCGCCGGCCCGGGTGATGTCCATCAGCGAGTTGAGGACCGTGGCCGGCGCCTCGTGCGAGGCGTCCGCACCGTGCCCGCGTGCCTCGAAGCCGACGGCGTCCACGCCGCAGTCGACCTCGGGCGTGCCGAGGATCTGCTCGATCTGGTCCTTCGGGTCGCCCTGGGAGACGTCGACGGTCTCGCAGCCGAAGCTGCGGGCCTGGGCCAGCCGGTCGGCGTTGAGGTCGCCGACGATGACGACGGCGGCACCGAGCAGCTGGGCGGAGGCGGCCGCCGCGAGTCCCACCGGGCCGGCGCCCGCGATGTAGACCGTCGAGCCGGTGCCCACACCGGCGGTGACGCAGCCGTGGTAGCCGGTCGGGAAGATGTCCGACAGCATCGTCAGGTCGCGGATCTTCGCCAGCGCCTGGTCCCGGTCGGGGAACTTCAGGCAGTTCCAGTCCGCGTACGGGACCATCACGAACTCGGCCTGCCCGCCGGTCCAGCCGCCCATGTCCACGTAGCCGTAGGCCGAGCCTGGACGGTCGGGGTTGACGTTGAGGCAGATCCCGGTCTTGCCCTCCTTGCAGTTGCGACAGCGGCCGCAGGCGATGTTGAAGGGCACGCTGACGATGTCGCCGATCTCGAGGAACTCGACGTCGGGGCCCTTCTCCACGATCTCGCCGGTGATCTCGTGGCCGAGGACGAGCCGCTCCGGCGCCGTCGTCCGGCCGCGGACCATGTGCTGGTCACTGCCGCAGATGTTGGTGGCGACCGTCCGCAGGATGACGCCGTGCGGCGTCTTGCGGCCGACGTTGGCCGGGTTGACCCCGGGCCCCTCCTTGAGCTCGAGCCCCGGGTAGTCCAGGTCCGCGACCTCGACCTTGCCCGGACCCATGTACATGACCGCCTTGTTCGCCACGGACGTGCCTCCTCTCGGCAGCCGGCACGGCACTGTGCCGGACACCGTCTCGTTCGCCGCGCCGGCCGGCGCGGCCCTGGTGCCGCCCCCTGCGCCAGGACGGGACTCCTGGTCTCGGGGTCCGGCGGGGTCCGAGTGTGGCCCGGGTCACGAGACGGTCTCGACGGCGACACCGACCCCTTCCCGACGCGCGGCACGTTGCGACGTACCGTCGCCGGTCGTGCTCGTACTGCTCCCGCCCTCGGAGACCAAGTCCCCGGACGGCGACGGCGCCCCGCTCGACCTGGCCGCCCTCTCCACGCCGGAGCTCACCCCGCTGCGCGCGCGGCTGGTCGAGGCGCTGGTCCGGCTGGCCGCCGACCCGCCCGCCGCCCGCGCGGCGCTGGGCCTGTCCCCCGGCCAGGACGCGGAGCTGGCCCGCAACGCCGCGCTGTGCACCAGCGCCACCGAGCCGGCGCTCGAGCGGTACACGGGCGTCCTCTACGACGCCCTCGCCGTCCGCACCCTGACGCGCGCGCAGCGGGCCCGGGCCGACCGCCGGCTCGCCGTCGGCTCGGCGCTGTTCGGCCTGGTCCGCGCGACCGACGCCATCCCGGCCTACCGGCTGTCGGCCGGCTCCGCGCTCCCCGGGCTGCCCAGCCTGCGCACGCTGTGGCGCCCGGTCCTCGGCCCGGTGCTCGCGGACTCCGGCGAGCTCGTCGTCGACCTGCGCAGCGGGGCCTACCAGGCGCTGGCCCCCGTCCCGGGCGCGGTCACCGTCGACGTCCTGAGCGAGCGCGCCGACGGCAGGCGGGCCGTGGTCAGCCACGCCAACAAGGCCCACAAGGGCCGGGTGGCCCGCCTGCTGGCCACGACGACGGCCGAGCCGGAGGACGCCGGGCGGGTGCGCACGCTGCTGCGGCGGGCCGGGTTGCACGTGGAACACGACGGTGCCGACGCGCTCACCCTGGTCCTGCCTGCGGCGGCGTGAGCGGCGCGCCGTCACGGCTTGTGACGGCGGAGGTTTTCTCCCGTGATCCCTGTCGGCGGTCCTGACCGTCGCTTACGATGTACACGGCGTCCGGACCCAGCCTCGGCCGGACCGCCGGTGTACGAGGAGTCGGCCGTGAGCCGCGCGAAGGGTTTCGGTGGACGACACGTCTGGGCTCCCCGGGGAGCCGCCGGTCCCGGGTCCGCGCGACGCCGCCGAACTGCTCAAGGCCGACCGGCCCCGCACCGAGGCCGCGCACCGGCTGCGGCTGCGTGACGCCAGCGTCGTCCTCGACCGTCTCGCCGAGCTCGCCGCCCGGCTGGTCGGCGCCCCGGTCGCCCAGCTGTCCCTGCTCGACGACGTCCAGGTGGTCGTCAGCGGCACCGGGCTGCCGCCGGGCACGGTCGGCAGCGAGGTCCCGATCGAGACGACCGCCTGCGCCGTCGCCGCCGCCGAGCGGGCGCCGCTCGTCGTGCCCGACGCCCACGCCGAGCCCCGCGCGGCCGAGCTGCCGCAGGTGGCCGCCGGCGCGGTGGGCGCCTACCTCGGCGTCCCGCTGATCGCCTCCACCGGCCACACGGTCGGCGTCCTGTGCGTCGTCGCCCCCGCCCCGCGGTCGTGGTCGGACACCGACGTCTCCACCCTGCGCCAGCTCGCCGCGGCCGCCGTCACCGAGCTCGAGCTCGCCGCGCTGCGCACCGAGTACGAGGGCGACCGGCTGCGCTGGAGCCTGGCCATCGACGCCGCCGGGATCGGCACCTTCGACTGGGACCTGCACACCGGCGAGCTGACCTGGGACGCGCGGCTGGTCGAGATGTTCGGGTACGCGCCCGACGAGTTCGGCGGCACCATCGAGGACTTCAACGCGCGGGTCCACCCCGACGACCTGCCGCGGGTCACCGACGCGCTGCAGGCCAGCATCGACAGCCGCGGCGACTACGAGGCCGAGTACCGCGTGGTCTGGCCGGGCGGGGAGACCCGCTGGGTGCAGGCCCGCGGCCGCACGCTGGCCGACGAGCGCGGCGCGGCGGCCCGCGTGCTCGGCGCCGCCTACGACACGACCGCCGAGCGGGCCGCGGGCGTGCGGGTCACCCGGGTGCTCGAGGCGATGCCGGCCGGCTTCTACTCCCTCGACCGCGAGTGGCGGTTCACGCACGTCAACGCCGAGGCCGAGCGGCTGCTGGGCCGCAGCCGCGAGGAGCTGCTCGGCCAGGAGCTCTGGACGGCGTTCCCCGCCGCGGTCGCCAGCGCGTTCGAGGAGAACTACCGCGCCGCCGTCCGCACCGGGACGCCGGTGCAGTTCGACGCGCACTACCCCGCGCCGCTCAACGGGTGGTACGAGCTGCGCGCCTGGCCCAGCCCCGAGGGGCTGTCGGTCTACTTCCTCGAGGTCACCGAGCGCCGCCGCGTGCAGGACCGTGCCGAGCGCGCCGCCCAGCGGCTCGCCCTGCTCGCCCAGGTCAGCGCCGAGCTCGCCGGCGCGCTGGACCCGCACACGGCGACCGGGCACCTGCCGCGGCTGGTCGTCCCGGCGCTGGCCGACTGGTGCATCGTCACCGTCGTCGACCCCGACGGCCGCCCGCGCGACGTCGGGCACTGGCACGCCGTCCCCTCGCAGCGCGCCCTGGTGGAGCGCTACGCCGCGGTCCGGCTCGACGCGATGCCGGCCACCGCGCCGCTCATGCGCGCCCTGCTCACCGGCGAGCCGGTGATGGAGCGCGGCGACGCCGTGCGCGACCTGCTGGCCGAGGGCGAGGCCCGCGACCTGCTGAGCGCACTGGCCCCCGAGTCGGCGATCTCGATCCCGCTGCGCGGCCGCGACCGCACGCTCGGCGTGATGACGCTGTACTGGCGGGCGGGCTGGACGCCGCGCGAGGAGGACCTGGCCACCGCCCAGGACGTCGCCGACCGGGCCGGCCTGGCGCTGGACAATGCCCGCCTCTACGGCCAGCAGCGGGCGCTCGCCGAGGGCCTGCAGCGCAGCCTGCTCACCGAGCCGCCCGAGCCCGACCACGCCCAGATCGCTGTCCGCTACCTCCCGGCCGCCGAGGCCGCGCGGGTCGGCGGGGACTGGTACGACGCGTTCCTGCAGCCGGGCGGGTCGACGATGCTGGTCATCGGCGACGTCGTCGGCCACGACACCGAGGCCGCCGCCGCGATGGGGCAGCTGCGGGCCCTGCTGCGCGGCATCGCCACCTACAGCGACGCCGGCCCCGGCGAGGTGCTGCGCGGCCTGGACGCCTCGATGGCCGTGCTGCAGACCCGGGTCCTCGCCACCGCCACCGTGGCCCGCTTCGAGCAGACCGACGACGAGCGGGTGCGCGGCGTCACCCGGATGCGCTGGGCCAACGCCGGGCACCTGCCGCCGCTGGTCATCAACCCCGACGGCAGCGTGGCCGAGCTGGCCACCTGGCGCGGCGACCTGCTGCTCGGCGTCGACCCGGACTCCCGCCGCGAGGAGTCGGTGGTCACCCTCGACCGCGGCGCCACCGTGCTGCTGTTCACCGACGGGCTCATCGAGCGCCGCGACGCCGACCTCGACGCCGGCATGGCCCGGCTGCGCGAGGCGCTGCGCGAGCTCGCCGGCCGACGGCTGGACGACCTGCTCGACGAGGTGCTGTACCGGCTGGTGGACGGCCGCCCGGAGGACGACGTCGCGCTCGTCGCGGTCCGGCTGCACCCGCAGGACCGCCCGCGCCCGCCCGACGCCGGCCCCAACCGGGTGCCCGACGTCGTCCCCGAGGACCCGGCGAGCCCCACACTGCGCTGACCGGCCCGACCGGTCAGGAATCGAGAAGCCCCGGGGGTCCGCCCGCCCCTAGCGTCGTCCGCGCAGGTACCGGACAGCGAGAGGGAGCGGGCGACCATGACCAGCAGCGACGTCGAGGCGACCACCGGCTTCACCGCCGAGGAGCGCGCCGCGATGAAGGAGCGCGCCGCCGAGCTGCGCGCCGAGGGGAGGAAGGGCGCGAAGCGGGCCGACGGCCTGCAGGCGGTCCTGGACCGGATCGCGGAGATGGCACCGGAGGACCGCGCGCTCGCCGAGCGGGTGCACGTGGTGGTCACCACGACCGCCCCCGGGCTGGCCCCGAAGACCTGGTACGGCATGCCCGCCTACGCGAACGCGGACGGCAAGGTCGTCGTCTTCTTCCAGGACGCCGGCAAGTTCGGCTACCGCTACTCGACCCTCGGCTTCCAGGACGCGGCCGCCCTCGACGACGGCGACCTCTGGCCGGTGTCGTTCGCCCTCCGCGGGTGGAGCCCCGCGGTGGAGGAGCGGGTCACCGCGCTGGTGCGGGCCGCCACCTCCTGACCGGGGTGGTCAGTCCCGCTGCTTGTCCCGGCGGACGGTCACCTTCCGGCCCTTGACCGTGCTGGCCCGCAGCGCGGTGATGACCTCCTCGGCGGCGGCCGCGGGGACCTCGACCAGGCTGAACCGCTCGGCGATCTCGATCGCGCCGACGTCGCGGCCGCGCAGCCCGGTCTCCCCCGCGATCGCGCCGACCAGGTCGCCCGGGCGGACCCCGGCGCTGCGGCCGGCGCCGATGAACACCCGCTCGGTGTCCCCGCCGCCGGAGCGGGCCCGCGGCGGGCGGCCCTGGCCGCGGTCCCCGCGGTCGCCGTCCCGCCGGGCCGGCCGCTCCGGGCGCAGGGTGACCTCGGGGATCTCCTCGTCGTCGTCCGGGCCGGTGGTGGCCTCGTGGGCGAGCTTGACCGCCGCCAGGGCCACCTCCATGACGTCGAACTCGTCGGTGAGCGTCTCGACGACGGCGCGGAACCGCTCGAGGTCGTCACCGAGCAGGCTCTCCCGCAGCGCGGCGCGGGTCAGCTCCAGCCGGCGGGCCCGCAGGTCGGCGACCGTGGGCACACGTTCCACGTGGATCGGCGCGCCGGTGACCCGCTCGATCGTCTTGAGCATCCGGTGCGCCCGCGGCTCGACCAGCGTGATCGCCACGCCCTCGCGCCCGGCCCGGCCGACCCGGCCGATGCGGTGCACGTAGGTCTCGGCCGCGGCCGGAACGTCGTAGTTGACGACGTGGGTGAGCTGCTCGACGTCGAGCCCGCGGGCGGCGACGTCGGTGGCCACCAGCAGCTCCGCGGTGCCCGACCGCAGCCGGCCCATCACCCGGTCCCGCTGCTCCTGGCTCATCCCGCCGTGCAGCGCCTCGGCGCGGTAGCCGCGGCCGTTGAGCGTCTCGGTGAGGTCGTCGACCTCGTCGCGGGTGCGGCAGAAGACGATGGCCGCCGTCGGGCTCTCGACGTCGAGGACCCGGCCCAGCGCCGCCGGCTTGGCCGCCCGGGCGACGACGAACGCCGTCTGGCGCACCCGCGGCGCCTCGCCCTCCACCGGCACCTCGCGCGCGACCTGGATGCGCAGCGGGTCGCGCAGGTGGCGGCGGGCCATGCTGTCGAGTCGGCGCGGCATGGTGGCGCTGAACAGCACCGTCTGCCGCTCCTCGGGCACCTCCTCCAGCAGCGCCTCGAGGTCCTCGGCGAAGCCCATGTCGAGCATCTCGTCGGCCTCGTCGAGCACCACGGTGGCCACGCCGCCCAGGTGCAGGCTGCCCCGCTGCAGCAGGTCCAGCGCCCGGCCGGGGGTGGCGACGACGACGTCGACGCCGGCCTCCAGCGCCCGCAGCTGCCGCGGGATCGGCTGGCCGCCGTAGACCGGCACCACCCGGGCGCCGAGGTCGCGGCCGTAGCGGTGCAGCGCCTCCGACACCTGGATGGCCAGCTCGCGGGTGGGCACGAGGACCAGGGCCAGCGGATCGCCGCCGGGGCGGTCGTCGGGCAGCCGCTGCAGCACCGGCAGCGCGTAGGCGGCGGTCTTGCCGGTGCCGGTGGCGGCCTGGCCGAGCAGGTCGCGGCCGGCGACCATCGGCGGCACCGCCTCGCGCTGGATCGGCGTGGGCTCCTCGTAGCCGAGCCGCGTCAGCGCCGCCAGGAGCTCCGGCCGCAGGCCCAGGTCGGCGAAGGTCCCGCCGTCGGGGGCAACCGTCTCGTCGGCCTGCTGCAGGGTGTCCTCGCCGTCCACGCGCCCAGTGTCCGGCACGGCAGCCCGCCCCCGGCACGGCACCCCGACGTGGCACCCTCCCCCGGTGACCCCCGCACCCGCTCCCGGCGACGACCTCTGCCTGCGCCCGGCCACCGAGCTGGCCGCGCTCGTGCGCGCGCGGGAGGTCTCGGCGCGCGAGCTGCTGGAGGCGCACCTGGCGCGCATCGAGCGGATCGACCCGCAGGTCAACGCGATCGTCACGCTGGACGCCGAGGGCGCCCGGGCCGCGGCCGACGCCGCCGACGCCGCGCTGGCCGCCGGGGAGGAGGTCGGCCCGCTGCACGGCCTGCCGGTGGCGCACAAGGACACCCACGCCACCGGCGGCATGCGGACCACCTGGGGCTCGCCGCTGCACGCGGACACCGTCCCGGCGCGCGACGAGCTCGTCGTCGAGCGGCTGTGCCGGGCGGGCGCGGTCCGGGTGGGCAAGACCAACGTGCCGGAGTTCGCGGCCGGCTCGCACACGTTCAACCCGCTCTTCGGCGCCACGCACAACCCGTGGCGGCACGGGCTGTCGGCCGGCGGGTCCAGCGGCGGCGCGGCGGCCGCGCTCGCCGCGGGGCTGGTGCCGGTGGCCGAGGGCAGCGACATGGGCGGCTCGCTGCGCAACCCGGCGGCGTTCTGCGGCGTGGTCGGGCTGCGGCCCACGCCCGGGCGGGTGCCGACCTGGCCCGCCGGGCTGGGCTGGGCGACGCTGTCGGTGCAGGGGCCGATGGGCCGCACCGTCGGCGACGTCGCGCTGACGCTGTCGGCGATCGCCGGGCCGGACCCGCGGGTGCCGATCGCGCTGTCCGAGGACGGCGCCTCCTTCGCCGCGCCGCGGCCCGCGGAGCTGCGCGGCCTGCGGGTGGCCTGGGCGCCGGACCTCGGCGGGCTGGTGCCGGTCGAGCCGGAGGTCACCGGCGCGCTGGCGGGGGTGCCGCGGCTGCTCGAGGCGCAGGGCGCCGTCGTCGAGGAGGCCTGCCCCGACCTGCGCGAGGCCGACGAGGTGTTCGGCACGCTGCGGGCCTGGCTGTTCGAGGCCACCTTCGGCGAGGTGGTGCGCCGCTCACCCGAGCAGGTGAAGGAGGCCATCCGGCGCAACGCCGCGCGCGGGGCGGCGCTCAGCGGCGCCGACGTCGCCCGGGCCGAGCTCGCGCACACCCGGCTGCACGAGGAGGTGGTCGGCTTCTTCGACCGCTTCGACGTGCTGCTGGCACCGACCACCCAGGTGCTGCCGTTCCCGGTGGAGCAGGAGTACCCGGCCGAGGTCGCGGGCGTGCCACAGGCGGACTACCTGGGCTGGATGCGCTCCTGCACGCTGGTCTCGGCCACCGGCTGCCCGGCGCTGTCCCTGCCCGGCGGGTACACCGGCGACGGCCTGCCGGTGGGCCTGCAGGTGGTCGCCGCGCCGCGGGCCGACCTGCGCCTGCTGGAGGTGGCCGCCGCGCTCGAGCAGGTGCTCGGGACGCCCCGTCTGCCCGCGCTCTGACGCCGTCTGCGGCTCTCTAGGGCTGGAGCTAGAAGGCCGTAGACGAGGGCAGCGACGGCCTCAGCGCCGGCCGGCGCGGGGCGGCGGCGGGGCGACCGGGGTGTCGGAGGACTCCTCCAGCACGTCGGCGGCCGACCCGACGATGAGCGGGTCCGGGTCGCCGACGACGTCGCAGTCCTTGTCGTCGTAGTCCAGCCGGCACAGCACGTGCCGCATCGCCTCCAGCCGGGCGCGCTTCTTGTCGTTGCTCTTGATGACCGTCCACGGGGCGTGCTGCGTGTCGGTGTGGAGGAACATCGCCTCCTTGGCCTCGGTGTAGGCGTCCCACTTGCCCAGGCTGGCGAGGTCGGTGGGCGAGAGCTTCCACTGCCGCACCGGGTCGATCTGCCGCACGACGAAGCGGCTGCGCTGCTCCCCGCGGGACACCGAGAACCAGAGCTTGAACAGCAGGATGCCGCTGTCGACGAGCATCCGCTCGAACTCCGGCGCGTCCTGCAGGAACTGCCGGTACTGCTCGTCGGTGCAGTAGCCCATCACCCGCTCGACGCCGGCGCGGTTGTACCAGGACCGGTCGAACAGCACGATCTCGCCGGCCGCGGGCAGGTGCTGCACGTAGCGCTGGAAGTACCACTGGGTCTGCTCGCGCTCGGACGGCTTGTCCAGCGCCACCACGCGCGCCCCGCGGGGGTTGAGGTGCTCGGTGAACCGCTTGATCGTGCCGCCCTTGCCCGCGGCGTCCCGCCCCTCGAAGACGACGACCAGCTTCTGCCCGGTCTCCTTCACCCAGCTCTGCATGTGCAGCAGCTCGATCTGCAGGCGGCGCTTCTCGATCTCGTACTCCCGGCGCTCCATGCGCTCGGTGTAGGGATAGCCCTCGCGCCAGGTCTCGACCCGCAGCCCGTCGGGGCCGAACAGCTCGCGGTCGTCGTCCCAGTCCTCGTCGCTGTCCTCGTCGGGCAGGGCGTTGAGCCGCCAGCGGCTCAGGTCGAGGACCTCGGCCTCCTTCGGCGCCTCGGTGGTGCCGGGCGGGTCACCTCCCCGGTCCTGCACGGCCCGGTCCTGCACGGCCTGGTCCTGCGCGGGCTCGCGGTCGACGGCGGTGTCGGGCTGCACGGGGTCCCCCTCCCGGGTCGGTCACGTCCGTGACCGGCCGTACCCCACCCTGGACCGGACACGCCCGGGGCGCGACGGGGCGGGCGCCCCGGACTCGAGCACGTGCGCGACGGCGTACTCGGCGAGCGCGGCCAGCGCCCGCGCGTCGCGGCCGGGCGCGAGCGCGGGCAGCAGGTGGACCTCGGCGACGCCGCCGTCCACCTCGCGGACGGCGACCGGGCAGACGGGGGCCTGCGCGTCGACGGCGGGCGCCAGCGCGCGGGCGCGGAACCGGCCCGGGTCCTCCCCCTCCGCCGCGCCGCCGGGGTGCGCGGTGACCGTGTCCCCGGCGCGCAACAGGGCGGTGACCTCGGCGCGGACGGCGCCGCTGCCGTCGTCGACCAGGAGCCCGCCGCGGCGGGCGAGCACGCGCAGCAGCGGGGTGCCGGCCAGCGCGGCGTCGACCACCGGGGTGCCGGGGACGACGGTGGCCAGCGCGAGGACGTCGGTCCAGCCGGCGGCGTTGGCGACGACCAGCCGGGGTCCGCGCGGCCAGGCGACAGCCGGGTTGACCACCCGCACGCGCAGGCCCCGCGCCACGAGCAGGTCGGCGGCGGCGCACACCCGCAGCCGCTGCTGCCGCCGCCGGCCGCCCCAGGTCGCGGTGGCGGCGCGGACGGCGGTGCGGGCGAGCGCCGGGGTCATCGCGGTGCGGGCGGGGGACGAGGTGCCGGGGTCCACGGGTCCTCCAGGTCACGGGACGGGTGTCCGCGCGCCAGGGTCGGGGCCCCGGGTGTCCGCCGGGTGACGCCGGTGCGGAGATCCCGCGACGGCCCGGGGAACCCCTCCGCAGACGGGGCCCGGGACCGGCGGTGCGCCGGCCCCGGGCCCCGGGTGGTGCGCTCAGCCGAACAGCACCGACGACACGACGTCGTACAGGTGGGTGTTCGGGTAGTAGCCGGTCAGGTCCTCGCTGCCCGGTCCCTCCGCCGTCACGACGGTCGGGGCGCCGGTGTGCGCGGTCGTCGTCCAGTCGAGCGCGAAGTCGTAGGCGCCCCCGGTGCCGGCGACGACGAACGGGCCGTCCTCGCCGGACTCGGTGTCGCCCGCGGTGGACGGGTCGAGGGTGCCGCCGGGGCCGCTCTCGTCCTCGGGGTCGACGTCCTCGATGGTCAGGCCGCCGCACTCGTGGTCGCCGGTGACCACCAGCAGCGTGTCCGGGTGCTCGGCGACGTAGGCCCGGGCCACCTCGACGGCCGCGTCGAGGGAGCGCATGGCCTCGAGCACCCGGGTGCCGTTGTTGTTGTGCGCCATCTCGTCGACGGCCTCCTCCTCGACGAGGAGGAAGAAGCCGTCCTCGTCCTGGGAGAGGACGTCGAGCGCCTTGGTGGTCATGTCGGCCAGGGAGACGACGGGGTCGAACTCGTCGCCCTCGCCCTCGGGACGCTGCTGGAACATCTCCTCGTTGGCGAACAGCCCGAGCAGCAGGCCGGAGTCGGCCGCGGCGAACTCCTCGGCGGTGCTCACGTACTCGTACCCCTGCGCCTCCGCCTGCGCGACCAGGTCGCCCTGGGTGCTGCGGGAGA
The DNA here is from genome assembly GCF_054050375.1 of Geodermatophilus sp. SYSU D00879. NCBI lineage: Bacteria > Bacillati > Actinomycetota > Actinomycetes > Geodermatophilales > Geodermatophilaceae > Geodermatophilus > Geodermatophilus sp. SYSU D00879. The sequence continues at coordinate 50,500 of NZ_JBJGZF010000013.1, read as the reverse complement.
CCTCCGGGTCCTCGGTGTCGCCGGTGCGGGGCGGGTACGTGCCCTCGTCACCGGCGGGCAGCCACCAGTCCTCGCCGCCGCCGAGGATCACCTCGGGCCGACTGCGCTCCAGGTACTGGCGGGCGATGTCGTCCTGCGCAGCGCGGTCGGTGCTGTTGGCGAAGAACGCCGCGGGGCTGGCGTCGGTGACCTGCGCGGTGGTCACGATGCCGCCGGCCAGGCCGGCGTCCTCGGCCTGCTGGCCGATGGTGGGCAGCGGCTCGCCGTCGACGTCGACGCTGATCGCCCCGTTGTAGGTCTTCACCCCGGTGGCCCAGGCCGACGCCGAGGCCGCGGAGTCGGTGACCGTGTCCTCCGGGTCCCGCGCGTCGGTGGTCTGCAGGCCGGCGACCGACAGCGCGTCCATGGCCAACTGCCCGTCGAAGCCCTCCTGGTCGAGCCGGGCGGCCTCGCGGTGGGCGGCGGCCATCCCGTCGCCGTTGACGAAGATGACGCTGCGCGGGTGCCCGTTCGCGTGGCCGCCGCCGTGCCCGCCGCCGTGCCCGCCACCGTGCGCGGGTCCGCCGCCACCGGCGAACGCGCCCGTCAGCGGCAGCAGCGCGAGCGTGCCGCCGGCCACCGCCACCACGGTGGCCGTCCGCAGCCGCCGTCCTGTCCTCGGGTCGGTCATGGTCGTCCTCTCGTCGCCGGGGACCCCGGCCGACAGGTCACACCGCCCAGGGACGCCCCACGGTGGGACGTGACCTGGGTCACCCGCCCGGGCGACACGCCACCGGGGCCCCGGGCCGCGGCCCGTCCGGCCGGACCGTGACGGACCGACCCCTCACAGCGACCGCACAGCGATCGTGCAGCCGGTTCCCAGGCCGCGCTCAGCGGCGACGCAGGCCTCGCAGGGTCCGGACGGCGACCAGCAGCTCGGGCAGCTCGTGCCGGTCGCCGGCGGCGATGTCGGCGAGCTGGGCCGCAGCCCGCCGCTGGGCGGGGTCCCAGTCCCCCACCCAGCCCGCGACCAGGGCGGTGGCGTCGTCGCCGCTCCCCCGCCCGGCCAGGACCTCGACGGCGAGCTCGGCCTGCTCGGCGGCCAGGTCGTCGCGCAGCGCGGCGCGGGCCATCGACGGCCAGCGCCGGTCCCGGGGCAGCGCCGTCACGAGCTCCCGCAGCGGCACCAGCGCCAGCCGCTCGGCCAGCTCCTCGGTGACCCGCCCGACCAGCTCGATCGGCGCGCCGGTGCGCTCGGCGACGACGGCCAGGTCGAGGGCCGCCGGCAGCAGCGGCGCGGCCGCCAGCTCGCCGGCGAGCCCGGCCGGCACGCCCGCGGCCTGCAGCCGCCGCGCCCGCTCGGCGTAGGCGGCGGCCTCGTGCCCCAGCAGCCAGCCCGGCAGGCCGGCCCGCACCGCCGCCACCGGGGCGGCGAACCGCTCGGTGAGGGCGGCGATCCCCGCCGCGGGGTGCGCGCCGATCTCGGGCAGCCGCAGCAGCCACCGAGCGGCCCGCTCGGCCAGCCGGGTCGCCTCCGTGCGCAGCTCCACCTGCACCGGCGCGGGCACCCGGTTGTCCAGCGGCCGGACGGCGTCCCACAGCCGGTCGACGTCGAACACCGCGCGGGCCACCGCGTGCGCCCGCACGACGGCGGCGAGGCCGAGCCCGCTCTCCTCGGCCAGCCGGTACAGCCCGGTCACCCCGGCGGTGTTGACCGCCCGGTTGGTCAGCGCGGTGGCCACGATCTCCCGGCGCAGCGGGTGGGCCTCGACCGCGTCGGGGAACCGCTCCCGCAGCGGGGCCGGGAAGTAGTCGCTCAGCAGCCGGGCGAGGGCGGGGTCGTCGGGCAGGTCGGAGGCGAGGACGGCGTCGCCCGTCTCGAGCTTGGCGTAGGCCAGCAGCACCGACAGCTCGGGGCTGGTCAGCGCGTGCCCGTCGCGGCGCCGCTGGGCCAGCGCCCGGTCGTCGGGCAGCGCCTCGACCGCGCGGACCAGCCGCCCCGACCGCTCCAGCGCCCGGATGAACCGCTCGTGCGCGTCGAGCAGGCTGCGCGCGGAGTTCACCTCGACGGCCAGCGTGGCGTTCTGCGCGTGGTTGTCGGTGAGGACGGCCGCGGCGACCTCCTCGGTCATCTCGGCCAGCAGGGCGGCGCGGCCGTCGGCGTCGAGCACGCCGGCCTCCACCACCTCGTTGAGCGCGATCTTGATGTTCACCTCGTGGTCGGAGGTGTCCACGCCCGCGGAGTTGTCGATGGCGTCGGTGTTCACCCGGCCGCCGGCCAGCGCGTACTCCACCCGCCCGCGCTGGGTGAGGCCGAGGTTGCCGCCCTCCCCCACCACGCGCACCCGCAGCTGGTGGCCGTCGACCCGGACGGCGTCGTTGGCCTTGTCACCGACGTCGAGGTGGCTCTCGGTGGCGGCCTTGACGTAGGTGCCGATGCCCCCGTTGAACAGCAGGTCCACCGGGGCGAGCAGCACCGCGCGGACGAGCTCGACCGGGGAGAGCGTGTCGACGTCGGCGTCGAGGCCGAGCGCGGCCCGCATCGGCTCGCTCACCGGGATCGCCTTGGCCGTCCGCGGCCACACGCCGCCGCCCGCGCTGATCAGCGCGGGGTCGTAGTCGGCCCACGAGGAGCGCGGCAGGCCGAACAGCCGCCGGCGCTCGGCGTACGACGTCGCGGCGTCGGGGGTGGGGTCGACGAACACGTGCCGGTGGTCGAAGGCGGCCACCAGCCGGATGTGCTCGGACAGCAGCATCCCGTTGCCGAAGACGTCACCGCTCATGTCGCCGATGCCGACGACGGTGAACTCCTGGCTCTGCACGTCCACGCCGAGCTCGCGGAAGTGGCGGGTCACCGACTCCCAGGCGCCGCGGGCGGTGATGCCCATGGCCTTGTGGTCGTAGCCGACCGAGCCGCCGGAGGCGAAGGCGTCGCCGAGCCAGAACCCGCGCTCGAGCGCGACGGCGTTGGCGAGGTCGGAGAAGGTCGCCGTCCCCTTGTCCGCGGCGACGACGAGGTAGGCGTCGTCGCCGTCGTGGCGGACCACCCGCTCCGGGGGCACCACCTTCCCGCCCACCAGGTCGTCGGTCAGCGACAGCAGCGCGCCGATGAACAGCCGGTAGCAGGCCTGGCCCTCGGCCAGGACCTCCTCGCGGGAGGCGCCCTCCGGCGGCGGGGTGCGGACGACGAAGCCGCCCTTGGCGCCGGTGGGCACGATGACGGTGTTCTTCACCATCTGCGCCTTGACCAGGCCGAGGACCTCGGTGCGCAGGTCCTCGCGGCGGTCGGACCAGCGCAGCCCGCCGCGGGCCACCGCGCCGAAGCGCAGGTGCACGCCCATCACCCGCGGGGAGCTGACGAACACCTCGCGGGCCGGGCGCGGCTCCGGCAGGTCGGGGACCGTGCGGCAGTCGAGCTTGATCGCCAGCGGCCCGCCCGCGTAGTAGGTGGTGCGCTGGGTGGCGAGGACGGCGGCCAGCAGGCTGGTGAGCACGCGGTCGGCGTCGAGGGTGTCCACCCGGCCGATCGCCTCGCGCAGCGACGCGGCCAGCGCCTCCTGGCGGGTGGCCCGGCCGGCCTCGCGCCCGGGCGAGAAGCGGGTCTCGAACAGCGCGACCAGCCGCGCGACGACGTCGGGGTGGGCGGCCAGCGTCGTCTCCACGTACCGCTGGCCGAAGGGCAGCCCGGCCTGGCGCAGCCACTGCACGTAGGCGCGCACGACCGTCACCTGCCGCCAGTTGAGCCCGGCCAGCAGCACCAGCGCGCCCAGGCCGTCGTCCTCGGCGTCGCCGCGCCACACCGCGGCGACCGCCTCGGTGAACCGCTCGGGCAGCGAGCCGGGGAAGGGCAGCTCCCCGCCGGGGGCGGTGAGCCCGAAGTCGTAGATCCACGCCACCGGGGCGCCGATCCGGTCGATCTCGTAGGGCCGCTCGTCGACGACGTCGACGCCCATGTGCTGCAGCACCGGCAGCACGTCGGACAGCAGCAGCCGCTCCCCCACCCGGTAGACCGTCAGCCGCGGCTCGGCGGCGTCGGCCCCGCGCGGGCGGCGCAGCCGCAGGCCGAGCTCGCCGGGCGGCAGGGCGTCGAGGCGGGCGAGGTCCTCGACGGCCGTCGTCGCCGGGAAGTCCTCCTGGTACGCGGCCGGGAAGGCGTCCGCGACGCGGGCGAGCACCTGCTCGCTGTCGGGGCCGTACCGCCCGGCGAGCGCGTCGGACAGGTCGTCGGTCCAGCTGCGGGCGACCGCCGCGAGCTCCTGCTGCAGCGCCTCGGCGTCGACGTCGGGCAGCGCCGGCGTCCCGCCCCGGCCCACCGGCAGCCGGACGACGAAGTGCAGCCGGGCGAGCACCGACTCGGTGGACCGCGCGGTGAACTCGATGTCCCGGCCGCCCAGGCGGGACAGCAGCAGCTGCTGCATCGCCAGGCGGACCTCGGTCGTGTAGCGGTCCCGCGGCAGGTAGACCAGAGCCGACCAGAACCGGCCGTAGGGGTCGCGGCGCAGGAACAGCCGGGTCTGCCGGCGCTCCTGGAGATAGAGCACGGCCAGCGCCACCGGCAGCAGCTCGGCGGCCGGCGCCTGGAACAGCTCGTCGCGCGGGAGGGTGTCCAGGACGTCGACCAGCGTCTTGCCGGTGTGGCTGTCGGCCGGCACGCCGGAGCCCTCGACGACCTCGGCGACGCGGCGGCGGACCAGCGGCACGTCGCGGACGTTCGCCGCCGCGGCGGCGGAGGGGAACAGCCCGACCAGCCGGTGCTGGCGGGCGGGGCGGTCGCCGTCGGCGGGCTCGGTCACCGCGACCAGGTCCAGCCAGGCGCGGCGGTGCACCGTCGAGCGGATGTCGGCCTTGGTGACGGTCAGCAGGGAGGGGCCCAGCGGGCCGGCCGCCTCGGGCAGCGCCGTCCCGGTGTCGCTGCGCAGGACGCCCAGGCCGGTGCCGGGGACGGCGCGCACGGCGGTCCCGACCTCGACCTCGCGGGCGCCGAGGAAGACGAAGTTGCCGTCGGCCAGCCAGCGCAGCAGGGCCGCGGCCTCGGCGGGGTCGTCGGCCGGGTCGGCGGTGTCGACGCTGCCCCGCTCCTCCAGCCGGGTGGCCAGCTCCAGCGCGCGGGCGGCGGTGCGCGGGGCGTCCTCGTCGACGGCGCGGACGTCGGCGAGCACGGTGCGCAGCCCGGCGACCAGGTCACCGGCGGCCTCGTCGTCGAGCGGGCCGTCCAGGACGGCGGCCATCCACGACTCGGCCAAGGCGTCCGGGCCGCAGCGGGCCGCGTCCGTGCCGGGGCTGTCGCAGAAGGCCCGCAGCGCGCCGGTGACGTCGCGCCGGACGACGACCACCGGGTGGACGACGTGCTGCAGCCCCACGCCCTGCCGGACCACCTCGGCGGTCACCGAGTCGACGAGGAAGGGCATGTCGTCGGTGACGACGAGCAGCAGCCCGCGCCCGTCGGTCAGCCGCTCGACGACGACGGTGGCCGCGCCCTGCGCCCGGACGCCGGCCAGCCGGAGGTGGCGCAGCGCCAGCCCGGCGAGGTCGGCCGGGTCGTGACCGAGGACCTCGGCGGCCGGCTCGCTCCAGTAGTAGCGCTGCAGCAGGGCCGGGAGGTCGCCGGTGCCGCAGCCGGCGGGCAGACCGGGCCCGTCGTCGGTGTCGTCGGCGGCGGCGCGCGCGGCCTCGGCGAGCAGGGCCCGCTTCTCCTCGTTGGCGGCCTCGAGGGCGACCAGTCCTGGCGGGACGTCGTCCTCCGGCCGGTCGGGGACGACGGTGTCCACGCCGGTGGTGCTCATGTCCGGCGACGCTAACCCGCCCGAGCCGCCTCGTCAGCGCGACGCGGGGTGACGTGCTGGAACGGCCCCCTCGCAGGGTCCCGCCGCGAGCCTGCGAGCGGTGGGGGGCGAGGGGGTCCTTCGTCAGCGGTCGAGGAGCTGGTCGGCGGCCCAGCCGACGACGGCGAGGACGAGCCCGCCGAGGATCGCGGTGCCGAAGCCGTCGACCGACAGCCGGTCCGACAGCGCGGCGGTGAGGCCGAGCAGCGCGGCGTTCACGACCAGGAGGAACAGGCCGAGGGTGAGCAGGATCGCCGGGAAGGACAGGAACCGCAGGACCGGCCCGGCCACCGCGTTGACGACGGCGAACAGCAGGCCCACCCAGAGGAAGGTGCCGCTGATGCCGAGCGCCCCCTCCTCGTTGCCGTCGATCTGGATGCCCGGCAGCAGCCGCGTGAGGGCGTAGAAGGCCAGGGCCATGACGACGACCTTGAGCGCGAACCTGATCACGCGTCCACGCTAGTGGCCGGACCTGGCAGTCCCCGGGCTCTGCGCCCTTCTACCGGCCTCTGGGGTCCACGCTAGAGACCCGTAGAGCGACCTCGACGTGCGTGCGGGCGCGCCCGCGTGGGCACTGCGGACGGTGAGGTGGTGTGCCGTGGTGGACCGGCTGGTGGTCGTGGGTGCGTCCGCCGGGGGCATGGACCCCCTGCGGCGGCTGCTGAGCGCGCTGCCCGCCGGCCTGCCGGCCGCCGTCGCCGTCGTGCTGCACCTGTCCCCCACCGGCGAGAGCCGGCTGCCGGAGCTGCTGTCCCGGGCCGGCCCGCTGCCCGCGCGGCACCCCGCCGAGGGCGGGGCCCTGGTGCCGGGGCAGGTCGTCGTCGCACCGCCCGACCGGCACCTGGTCGTGCGCGACGGCCGGGTGCACGTCACCCGGGGGCCGCGGGTCAACCGGCAGCGGCCGGCGGTCGACGTGCTGTTCCGCAGCGCCGCCGTCTCCCACGGCGCCGGCGTGGTCGCCGTCGTCCTGTCCGGCGCGCTCGACGACGGCGCCCTCGGCGCGGCCGCGGTCGCGGCGCAGGACGGCCACGTGCTCGTGCAGGACCCCGGCGAGGCGCGCGTGTCCGCGATGCCCCGGGCGGCACTGTCCGTCGTGCGCCGCGCCCGCGCGGCCCCCACCGCCGAGCTCGGGCCGCTGATCGCCGAGCTCGTCCGCGCCCCCCTCCCCCCGGCGCCCGCCGCCGGCGCCCCGTCCGACGAGAGGAGTCCGCAGATGGCCGGCGGACCGACAGCCGTCACCGACCGAGGGGTCCCCGCCGCCCTCGGCTGCCCCGAGTGCCAGGGCGGCATGTTCGAGAGCACCGCCGACGGGTCGGTGAGCTGGGCCTGCCACGTCGGCCACGCGTGGTCGGCGCAGAGCCTGCTCGAGGCGCAGCGCCAGGCCGTCGAGGGCGCGGTCTACAACGCCGCGTCCAAGCTGCTGGAGATCGCGTCGGTGCACCGCCGGCTGGCCGAGCTCGGCACCGACGGGCGGGACGAGCACCTGCGCGCGGCCGAGCGGGCGGAGGCGCGCGCCGCCCAGGTCCGCGGCGAGGCCGGCGACGGCTGACCGGCGGTCAGCGCGCGGGCGTCTGCGTGTAGAGCGCGAGCCGCCAGCGGTCGCCGTCGCGGACGTACAGGCTGCTCATCGCCCCGGTGAACGGCGGCTCCTGCTCGTGCCGCCAGGCCCGGCCGGTGTAGACCAGGGCCGCCGCGTCCGCGCCGGCGCGCACCAGCCGGACGTCGTCGAGCTCGTAGCGCAGCCACGGTGGGGAGGCGGCCAGGGCGGCGACGACGGCGGCGCGGTCCATCACCGTCCCGTCCGCGAGCACCATCAGGCCGTCGTCGGTCATCACCTCGCCGTAGAAGTCCCCGCCGGTCGCGTCGCACAGGGCCTCCCAGCCCCGCCGCTCCAGGGTGAGGAGCTCGGTCTGCACCTCGGTCGCCGTGTGGGTCTCCGTGTGGGTCTCCGTGTGGGTCGCCATGCGCCCGACCCTGGCCCGCGCCGGTGCCGGGCGTCCAGCCCCGGCGACGCCGTCAGGTGAGCGGCAGCGCGTCGGCGACCAGCCAGACGCCGAGCAGGAACAGCACCCAGGCCACCACCTCACCCGAGGTGCGCGACAGCCGGCCCTCCATCCGGGCCAGGGCGGGCGTGAGCCGCTCGTGCAGCGCCGTGCGGAGGGCCAGCAGGACCAGCGCCGGCAGGACCATGAGCAGGCAGTAGCCCGCGAGCAGGGCCACCGTCGCCGCCGGACCCGGTGCCGCCGTCACGAGCAGGGCGATCGCGGCGAGGTAGGGCACCATCGAGGCCGCCTCGATCCCCACCGCGGTGAGAGCGAGGACCACCACCGCGCCGGGCGGGCCGTCGCCACGGGCCCGGTCGCGCCACCGGGCCAGCCGCCCCGGCCCCCGGGCGGCCCGCGTGGCGCGCCGGCGCTCCCTGCCCTCCCGTGTCCACGGCTCCACGGTCAGCCCGAGCAGGACCAGGACGGCCCCCACGACGAGCTCGGCGACACGGCCGGCTGTGCTCTCCAGGGCTGCGCCGAGCGGTTCCAGCACCACCGCGGCGCCGAGGACGAGCGCGATCCCGAGCAGCAGGTACGTGCCCGCCACCGTGCCGAGGAAGAGCAGCACCCTGGCCACCCGCACCCTGCCGGGGGCCAGCAGCAGCCACAGCGGGAGGACGAGCGTGCCGACGCTGGTGCTGTCCACGAGGGCCAGGGCCGCCAGCGGCAGCAGCAAGGTGGCGTCCACGGCCCCTCCGGTGTCTTGGCAGCACACTCGTGCTACCAAGCGAAAGTAGCACAGGTGTGCTAGAACGAGGCCGTGCCCAGGACCGTGGACGCCGACACGCGCCGGAGGCACCTCGCCGAGGCCGTCTGGCGGGTGATCCGGCGTGACGGCGTCCCGGGCGCATCGGTGCGCAACGTCGCCCGGGAGGCCGGCACGTCGATGGGCTCGCTGCGGCACTGGTTCGCCACCCAGGACGAGCTCCTGCACTTCACGATGACCCTCGTGATCGAGCGCGCCCGGGAACGGGCGGAGGCAGTCACGGCCGCCGGCGGGCCCCTGGTGCCGACCCTGCTGCGGGTGCTGGAGGAGACCCTCCCCCTCGACGAGGAGCGGCAGGCCGAGACCGAGGTCTGGCTGGCGCTCACCGCGCGGGCCCTGGTCGACCCCCGCCTGGCGGCACTGCGCGACCGGTCGGCCGCCGACCTGCGCGCCTTCTGCGCCCAGGCCGTGCAGGCGCTGGTCGCGGCCGGGGAGGCGCGCACCGGCCTGGACCCCGACCTGGAGGCCGAGCGGCTGTACGCCGTCCTCGACGGCCTGGCCGTGCACGCCGCCACCCGCCCGTCCGCGCTCCCGCCGGACCGGGCCCGGGAGGTGCTCGCGGCACACCTGCGCTCCCTGGCCGACACGCCCTAGTCGGTTCTACCGATCTCTACGGCGGGGGCTAGAGGGGGTCATACGGTGCTCGACGTGGACCCCGTCCGGAACCCCTACGCCCCCGGCGCCGGGCAGCGCCCGCCGGAGCTCGCCGGCCGCGACGACGAGCTGTCGGCCTTCGACGTCGTCCTGGAGCGGATCGCCCGCGGCCGGCCCGAGCGGTCGCTGGTGCTCACCGGGCTGCGCGGCGTGGGCAAGACGGTGCTGCTCAACCAGCTGCGGTCGGCAGCGATCGGCCGCGGCTGGGGCACCGGCAAGATCGAGGCGCGGCCGGACCAGTCGCTGCGCCGGCCGGTCTCCTCGGCGCTGCACATGGCGCTGCGCGAGCTGCGCCACCCCGACCAGGAGTCGATGGACGCCGTCCTCGGCACGCTCAAGGCCTTCGCCCAGCGGCTGGCCCCGGCCGACGCCAAGCTGCGCGACCGCTGGCAGCCCGGCATCGACGTGCCCGCCACCACCGGCCGGGCCGACTCCGGCGACATGGAGATCGACCTGGTCGAGCTGCTCAGCGACGCCGCCGGGCTGGCCGCCGACGTCGGCAAGGGCGTCGCGCTGTTCATCGACGAGATGCAGGACGTGCAGGCCCCCGACGTCTCGGCCATCTGCGCGGCCTGCCACGAGCTGTCCCAGCAGGGCGCGCCGCTGATCGTCGTCGGCGCCGGGCTCCCCCACCTGCCGGCGGTGCTGTCGGCGTCGAAGAGCTACTCCGAGCGGCTGTTCCGCTACCTGCGCATCGACCGGCTGGACCGGCCCGCCGCCGACCGTGCGCTGCTGGCGCCCGCCGAGCGCGAGGAGGTCACCTTCGAGCCGGCCGCCCTCGACGCCCTCTACGCGGCCGCCGACGGCTACCCGTACTTCGTGCAGGCCTACGGCAAGGTCACCTGGGACGTCGCGGCGGCCTCCCCGATCACCGCCGACGACGTCGCGATGGCCGCGCCGGTCGCCGAGGCCGAGCTCGCGGTGGGGTTCTTCGGCTCCCGCTACGACCGCGCCACCCCGGCCGAGCGCGAGTACATGCACGCGATGGCCGAGCTCGGCGGTCCCGCCGGCGCCCCGGTGGCGACCTCGGAGGTGGCCGCGGCGCTGGGCCGCAAGCCGGCGTCGCTGTCCCCGGCGCGCGACTCGCTGATCAAGAAGGGCCTGGTCTACTCCGCCGAGCGCGGGCAGATCGCGTTCACCGTCCCCCACTTCGGCCGCTACCTCCTGCGCCAGCCGGACTAGCGGCGCGCAGGAGGAAGGCGTCCAGGTCCGCGGCGAGGTCCCGCGGGCACTCCCAGTTCGGGCAGTGGCCGGTGCCCTCGTGGACCAGCAGCCGGGCGTCGGGGAGCGCGGCCAGCAGCCGGTCCTGCTGGCCGCGGTCGAACAGCGCGTCCCGGTCGCCCCACACCAGCAGCGTGGGCGCGGTCACGGCCCCGAGCCGGTCGCGGTCGTCGACGGCGACCATCTCCTCCCAGGCGTCCCGGTAGACCCACCCCGGCACCCGGCGGCCCTCCGCGACCAGCGCGTCGAAGAACGCCGGCTCCACCGGCCGGTGCACCGCGCTCGCGGCGAACTCCCGCACGAAGTCCTCGGGGACGTCGTCGGGCAGGTCGGCGATCGCCGCCCGCACCTCCGCGGCCAGCCGCTCGCCCACCCGGTCGGCCGAGTCGACGAGCACCATCCGGTCGGCCAGCCCGGGGTGCTCCTCGGCCACCCGCCGCACCACGAAGCTGCCGTGGGAGTGGCCCACCAGGTGCGCGCGGCCGATCCCGAGGGCGTCGCACAGGGCCACCAGGTCCTCCGCGAGCCGGTCCATCGTGTAGCCGGCCCGCGGGTGGTCGGACCCGCCGAACCCGCGCTGGCTGTAGGCGACGACGTGCAGCCGCGGGTCCAGGTGCGCGAGGACGCGGCTCCAGGAGAACCAGGAGTCGGGCCAGCCGTGGACGAGGACGACGACCGGCCCGCCGGGGTCCCCCTGCTCGACCGTCTCCAGCCGCAACCCGCCGGGGAGGGTCACGGTGCGCGGGGTGGGGGTCTGCGTCGTCCCGGACACGGGGCCTCCCGGAGTCGTCCCCCCGCACGGCCACGGTAGGGGCGGCGCCCTCCCCGCGGGCCGGTCCGGTGCGGTGGGAGTGGCCCTTTCTGCCGCCCGGGCGGTTGCGCTGCGCAACGGGGGGCAGGGAGCGGCCCGTGCCCGACGTCATCGAAGCCGGTCTGTGGGGTCTGCTGGGCGGCGCCGCCCTCGTGCTCGGGGCGCTGGTCGCCTGGTTCGTGCGCGTGCCGCAGGCGGTGATCGCCTCGGTCATGGCGTTCGGCTCGGGGGTGCTCATCTCCGCCGTCGCCTTCGACCTCATGGAGGAGGCCGCCGACACCGGCGGGCTGGGCCCCACCGCGATCGGGTTCATCGGCGGCGCGGTCGCCTACCTGGCCGCGAACGCGGCGCTGGCCCGGCGCGGCGCCCGGCACCGCAAGCGGTCGGGCGGGGCGGGGACGGAGCAGCAGCCGTCGGAGGGCGAGCAGGGCGGCAGCGGCGCGGCGATCGCCGTCGGCGCGCTGCTCGACGGCGTCCCCGAGTCGGTGGTCCTGGGACTCGGCCTGCTCGGCGGCGGCGCGGTGAGCGCGCCGGTGCTGGCGGCGGTCTTCATCTCCAACGTGCCCGAGGGGCTGTCCAGCGCCGCCGGCATGAAGGCCAGCGGGCGGTCGGCCGGCTACGTCTTCGGGGTCTGGGGCGGCATCGCGCTGGCCAGCGGCCTGGCCGCGCTGGTCGGCTACGCGGCCCTGGGCGGCGCCCCGCCCGAGGCGATCGCCGTCATCACCGCCGTCGCGGCCGGCGCCATCCTCACGATGATCGCCGACACGATGATCCCGGAGGCCTTCGAGCGGACCCGCACGTGGACCGGCCTGATCACCACCGCCGGGTTCCTCGTCGCGTTCGCGATCGAGCGGCTCGGCGCGTGAGCGGGCAGGGTGGGCCCGTGGCAGAGGCACGCGACCCCGTCCAGATCAGCGTCCCCGTCGACGGCGGCGAGCTGTCCGCCCTGCACTGGGCCGCCGACGCCCCCGGCTCCCCCATCGCGGTGCTCGTCCACGGCATCACCGCCAACGCGATGGCCTGGGCCCGCGTGGCGGCCGCGCTGGCCGGCGAGTTCGAGGTCGTCGCCCCCGACCTGCGCGGGCGGGCCGGCTCGGCCGGGCTGCCCGGCCCCTACGGCCTCGAGCGGCACGCGCAGGACGTCGCCACCCTGCTCGACCGGTTCGGCGCCGACGACGACGCCGGGGCCGACGCCACCGTGCTCGTCGGCCACTCGATGGGCGCGTTCGTCGCCGCGCTGGCCGCGGCCGGCCCGGCCCGCGACGAGGTGCACGGCCTGGTCCTGGTCGACGGCGGACCGGCCCTCGCCCAGCCCCCAGGCGCCGACGTCGACGCGATGCTCTCCGCCGTCCTCGGCCCGTCGCTGGACCGGCTGTCGACGTCGTTCCCCGACCTCGCCGCCGTGCGCGCGTTCTGGGCGCGGCACCCCGCCGTCGGCCCGTGGGTGGACGTGCCCTCGGTGGCCGCCTACCTCGCCCGCGACCTCGCTCCCGGCGGGCCGCCGCTGCGCAGCGCCTGCGTGCCCGAGGCGGTCCGCGTCGACGGCGGGGACGTGCTGCTCAACGAGCGCGTGCTGGAGGCCACCACCGCCCTGCCGGTGCCCGCCACGCTGCTGTGGGCCACGCGCGGCCTGCTCGACCAGACGCCCGGCCTCTACGACGAGGTCCGCCTGGCCTCGCTCGGGCTGGAGGCGGCCGGCATCACCGCGCGCGAGGTGCCCGGCACCAACCACTACTCGGTGCTGTGGGCCGAGGAGGGCGTCGCGGCGATCGCGGACGAGGTCCGGGCGGCCGCCGCCCGCGTCTGATCAGGCGGGGTGGCCGAGCAGCGGGGGCAGCACCTCGGGCCCGGCCTCCGCCGGGCGTTCCCCGCCCACCGGGTGCGCCCGGACGGCGAGCACCGCGACGTCGTCCTCGGCACCCTCGCCGAGCATGCTGGCCAGCAGCCCGTCGCACAGGTCGGCCAGCGAGGAGCCGGCCGCGGCCCCGACCAGCCCGCGCAGCTCCTCGCGGCTCTCGTCCAGCGGCACGCCGCGCCGCTCGAACAGCCCGTCGGTGAACAGCAGCAGCGTGCTGCCCGGCGGGATGACGGCGTGCCCGTCGGCGCGCGGGCCGCGCCAGCCGATCCCCAGCGGCGGGCCGACCGGCGCGGACAGGTCGCGGACGGTCCCGTCGGGCAGCAGCAGCATCGGCTCGGGGTGGCCGGCCGTGGCCCAGCGCAGCCGGCGCAGCCCCACGGCCGCCTCGGCCGGGGTCTGCTCGACCCGGCACACCAGCGCGGTGGCCATCGCGGGCACGGCGAGGCCGACCAGGGCGTGGTCGACCCGCCGCAGCACCCCGGCGGGCTCCTCCAGCCGGTCGAAGGCGATCGCGCGGACCAGCGTCTTGACCTGGCCCATGGCCGCGGCGGCGTCGATGTCGTGGCCCATGACGTCGCCGATCACCAGCACGGTGTCGCCGTCGGGCTGCAGGAACGCGTCGTACCAGTCGCCGCCGATGGACACCCCGCGGGTGGCGGGCCGGTAGCGGACGGCGAGCTCGAGGCGGTCGGGCTGCACCGGCGGGGACAGCAGGCTGTGCTGCATCCGCTCGGCCACCTGCTGGGCGGCGCTGGCCAGCCGGGCGTTGTCCAGGGCCAGCGCGGCCCGCCGGGAGGCGATCTCCGCCGTCCGCAGCTCGACGTCGGTGTGCGGACCCCGCTCGGGCCCGTTGACGAGGGTGAAGGCGCCGAACACCTCGCCGCGGGCGAGCAGCGGGAAGGTGGCGACGGCGGACACCCGCAGCGGCGCCAGCGCCTCGCGGCTGGCGTCGTCGGCGACCATGGCGCGGACGTCGTCGTCGGTGACCTGCGGGAGGACCACCGGCCGGCCGCTGGCCAGCGCCGTGGGGACCGGCGCGGTGGGCCGGTTGCTGCGCACCCGCAGGTCGGCGTAGCGGTGCATGGCCGGGACCATCGCCGGGTCGCTGTGCGCGCGGCCGACGTCGCGCCGGGTGCCGTCGGGGTCGACGACGCTGACCAGGCACCAGTCCGCCAGCAGCGGCACCACCAGGTCCGCGAACCGGGCGACGGCCTCGTCGACGTCGGTGGTCGACGTCATCGCCTGGCTGATGTCGCCGAGCAGCGCCAGGTGCCGGGCCGAGACCTCGGCCCGCGCCGCGGACGCGGCGGCCTCCGCGGCGGCGGACTCGCGGGCCGCGACGGCCGCGGCGCGCTCCTCCTCGGTGCGCCGGCGCTGCGTGACGTCGTCGTAGGTGACCACCAGGCCCGCCTCGGTGAGGAACGCGTCGGCGCGGAACCACCGCCCCAACGGGGCGAAGAACGCCTCGGTGGAGCCGGACTCGCCGGTCTCGCGGACGTGCCGGTACAGCTCCTCGAACGGTCCCCCGAGCCCCTCGGGGAACACCTCCCAGATGCCCCGGCCCTGCAGCCCGGCGACGGTGTGCTCGAGCACCGCGGCCCCGGCCGGGTTGACGTAGCGGAACCGCCAGCCGTCGTCGAGCACCAACAGCGGCCGGTCCATGCCCTCCACGGCCTGCACGAGCAGGTCACGGGGCGGCGGGGCGGCGCCGTCCGGGGTCATGGGGCCATGCTGCCGCATCCCGGGCGGCCTGCCCGCCTGCGGTCCCCCGTCGTGGGGAACGGTCCGGCGCGGACCCGTTGGCAGCCGGGGCGGGGCACGGGACGATCGGGGCCGGCCCCTCGCGTCCGGCACCCGCCCGCCGGTGCGGACGGCCGGCGAGGAGGTGCGGGCATGGCCGGTCCGCTGCCGGACCCGCCCGCCGGTCCGGGAGCCGGGTGGCTGTGGGAGGCGGGTCCCCGGCCGACCGTGCCCCTCGGCTGCCGGGTGCCCGACCCCGTGGCGCTCGGCGCCCTGGTGGACCGGTTGCCGGCCGCCGTCCTCGCGCTCGACCCGGCGGGCCGGCTGACGTGGGTCAACGCCGCCGGGGCGCGGCTGCTGGGCGGCACCGCCGCCGGGCTGACCGGCCGGCCGCTGGACGACGGCGTGCCCGGCAGCACCGGCCAGGTCCTCACCCAGGCCTGCGCCGAGGCCGCCGCCACCGGGGAGCAGGTGACCGTCGCCGCCGGGGACGGCTGGTACGAGGTGCGGGCCCTGCCCGGGTCCGAGGGGCTCGCGGTGACGGTCACCGACGTCACCGCCCGGCGCGCGGTGCAGGAGCGGGCCGACCGCGCCGCGGCCCGCGCCACCCTGCTGGTGCGGGTGAGCGGGGAGCTCTCCGGCGCGCTCGACGGCGTCTCGGCGCTGGGCCGGCTGGCGCGGCTGGTGGTGCCGGTGCTGACCGACGGCTGCGTGGTGACCGTCGTCGACCGGGAGGGCCGCGCCCGCGACGTCGGCTCCTGGCACGCCGACCCCGAGCGCCGGGAGCTGCTGGCCCGCTACACCCGGGTGCGGCTGGAGCGCATGCCGCCGTCCTCCCCCGTGGCGCGGGCCCTGCGCGCGGGCACGCCGCTGACCACCTCGATCGCCGACGTCCTGGGGGACATGACGGACGAGGACACGCGCGAGGTGCTGCGCGGCCTGCGCGCGGAGTCGGTGGTGGTCCTCCCCCTGCCCGCCGAGTCGCGGACCGTCGGGGTGCTCACCCTCTACCTCGACGCCGGCCGTGCGCTGGACGAGTCCGACCTCGCCACCGCGCGGGCGGTCGCGGTGCAGGCCGGCCGCGCGGTGGACCGGGTCGGGCGGCAGAGCCGGCAGATCCAGCTGGCCGAGGCGCTGCAGCGCAGTCTGCTCACCGACCCGCCGGCGTTCCCCGGCCTGGAGGTCGCGGTGCGGTACCTGCCGGCGGCCGAGGCGGCCCGGGTGGGCGGGGACTGGTACGACGCCTTCACCTCCCCCACCGGCGACCCGGTCGTGGCGATCGGCGACGTCGTCGGCCACGACACCGCGGCCGCGGCGACCATGGGCCAGCTGCGCGGCCTGCTGCGGGGGATCGCGCACGCCCGCGGCGCCGGCCCCGCCGAGGTGCTGCACGGCCTGGACGCGGCCATGGCGGACATGCACCCGGAGACGCTGGCCACGGCCGCGGTCGCCCGGCTGGAGGACGGCGGACGGCGGCTGCGGTGGGCCAACGCCGGGCACCTGCCCCCGGTGCTGCTCCTGCCCGGTGGCGAGGTCGTCGCGCTCGACCACGGCGACCCGGTCGGCGACCTGGCGCTGGGCGTGGACGCCACGGCCGAGCGGCGCGAGTCGGCGGTCGGCCTGGTCCCGGGGACGACGGTGCTGCTGCACACCGACGGGCTGGTCGAGCGGCGCGGCACCACGCTCGACGCGGGCACCGCCCGGCTGCACCACGTGCTGGCCGGGCTCGCCGGCCGGCCGCAGCCGCAGCTGTGCGACGAGCTGCTCGCCCGCCTGGTGCCGGGCCCGCCCGAGGACGACGTCGCGCTGCTCGCGGTGCGCACCGGGGCGGGCTGAGCCGAGATCCGGCTCACCCCGCCGAGGCAGGTGGGCGCCGGCAGGGTTGGACCGCCGGCCGGCTGGGCACCGAGTCGTCGTCCGAGAACCAGGACCACGACGGAGAAGAGGTCATGGGCCGACTGACCTGGCCGCTGCGCCCGCTGCCCGACGGGCGCGGCGAGCTGTGGCGCCGGGACCTCGGGGGCCTCGCCGAGCTGCCCGCCGCCCGGGCCGGCCTGCGCGACCACCTCAGCCGCGTCGGCTTCCCGCGCGACGACCCGGCGGCCGACCGGATGATCCTGGCCTTCGACGAGCTGGCCTCCAACGCGCTGCGGCACGGCGTCTCGCCGGTCGTCGCGACCGTGGTGGCCGGCTCCGGCGGCTGGCTGCTCGACGTGAGCGACCGCGACCCGGACACCATGCCGGCGCCCGCGGTCGACCGGGACCCCTCGCAGGGCGGGCTGGGCCTCTACCTGGTGGCGCGGCTGTCGGTGGCCCACGGCTGGTACGTCGACGACGGCTGCAAGCACGTGTGGGCCTGCCTGCCGACGACCTTCGAGGAGTGCGCGGCCACCGCGTCCTGAGGACGTGAGTGCGCCCGGGGCGGCGGGGACGGTGGTCCCTGCGCCGCCCCGGGGCAGCTGGTGCGGGGCTCCCGGCCGGGTCCCGGCCGGTCGGAGGACCCCCTGCCCCCCGCCACTCGCACGCTCGCGGCGGGACCCTGCAGGGAGGCCACCCCGTCATCTCACCCGGGGACGACCAGCGACAGCCGGCCCTTGCCGTAGCCGGGGACCTCGACGGCGAGGTCGAGCCGGTTGAAGGCGGCGAGCATGCCGGCGACGTCGCCCGGCAGGTCGTCGCCCGGCGCGTAGAGCTGGTACAGCTTCGAGTGCGGGGCACCGGGGACGTTGAACAGCGCCGAGAGCACGTTGACGACCTCGTGCAGGGCCTCGGTGAGCATCGCGGTGAGCTCGCCGTCCTCCTCGACGACGTCCTGGACGCCGCCGGGCGGCAGCAGGGCCAGCGCGCCGCCGGTCCAGGCCGACAGCGGCAGGTCCATGACGCACAGCGCGTTGACGGCCATCGTCGGGCTGACGTAGACGGCCACCGAGACGGGGTCCTTCTCGGTCGGCGTCACCGGGGCGCCCGGCGTCACCGCGACGGGCTTGCCGACGAGGCCGGTCAGCATGTCCTTGACGGCCTTGGCGTCGGGCAGGACGACCGTCAGCGGGGCGGTCACGCCAGCACCCCGTCGAGGTGCTCGGTGAAGGTGTCCGCGGTGAACGGCTTGGCGATGAGGAACAGCGCACCGGCGTCGGCGGCCTTCTCCCGCATCTCCGCCGACCCCTCCGAGGTGACGAAGCCGAACGGCACGGTCGAGCCCGAGCCGCGCAGCGCCTGCAGGCACTCCAGGCCGGTCATGTTCGGCATGTTCCAGTCCGACAGGACCAGGTCCGGGCTCTCGCTCCGCACCTTGTCGTAGGCGTCGCGGCCGTCCTCGGCCTCGACGATGTCGTGGTCGTCGTAGCCGGCCTGCCGCAGGGTGCGGATGACGATCTGCCGCATGACGCGGCTGTCGTCGGCGACCAGGATCTTCACAGGGGCACCTCGTTCTCTTCCTCGGCGTGCGACTGCACGGAGACGGTCAGGGGCTCGCCGCGCCACAGGACGGCGACGCGGCAGGTGTCGGCCTCGCGGCCGGCAGGCGGGGTGGCGCCGGTCTCGGGCAGGCCGAGCACCGACGGGCCGGGGAGGACGGCCTTGACGTTCCCGCCGACGACGTTGGCGAGCTCGCCCAGCGCGTCGTCGACGTCCTCGTCCTCGAGCACCGCGGGGGCGTGCTCGCGGAGCAGGGCCCGGGTGAGCTCCAGCGCCGTCCCGCGGCCGCAGGTGAGCACGACGGCGCCGGTCCACGGCCCGACGATCTCGACCCAGGCGCTGTGGGTGTCCGCGGGCAGCGGCGCCGGCAGCGGGACCAGCACCTCGTCCTCGCCGACGAGCGCGAGCCACGCCTGCTCGGCGATCTCCTGGACCGTCGCCTCGTCGATCAGCTCGGGGAGCGCCGGCGGGCGGTCGGACGCGCGGCGGCGCAGCCCGGTGTCCGGACGGGTCACAGCGAGACCTCCTGCGGGAGCAGGCCGAGCAGCGCGAGCTTGTCGCGGATGGCGTCGGCGGTGAACGGCTTGATCACGTACTCGTGGGCGCCGGCGGCCAGCGCGCGCACGATCTGGCCGTGCTCGCTCTCGGAGGTGACCATCATCAGCGTCACCGCGCGCCAGGCCGGGTTGGCGCGGACGGCGTTGACGAACTGCAGGCCGTCCATCACCGGCATGTTCCAGTCGATGGTGCAGAGGTCGGGCACCCAGCCCTCGTGGAGGACGTCGAGCGCCTCCTGGCCGTGGCCGGCCTGCCGCGTCTCGTAGCCGAACCCCTCGAGGGTCCCGCTCACGATGCGCCGCATGGCGCGGGAGTCGTCGATCACCAGAGCGCGCACGGTCATGCCCCCTTCAGCGGGCGGTAGGCGGAGCTGCGGCCGAGCACGACCCGGCTCCAGGAGTCGTCGACGCCGAGGGTGGTCTCGGCGGCACCGAGGAACAGCCAGCCGTCGGGGCGCATGAGCTCCCGCACCCGGCGGAGGATCGCCTGCTTGGTGGGCAGGTCGAAGTAGATGAGCACGTTGCGCAGGTAGACGACGTCGAACGGGCCCATCCGCGGCAGCGGGGCGGCCAGGTTGCACTCGCGGGCGGTGACCATGCGGCGCAGGGCCGGGGCGACCTCCCACTCGCTGCCGGCCCGCTGGAAGTGGCGGACCAGCATCGGCGCGGGCAGGCCGCGGTTGACCTCGAGCTGGCTGAACCGGCCGGCGCGGGTGCGCTCGACCATCTCGCGGGAGATGTCGGTGGCGGTGATCGAGACCCGGGTCGAGGCGTTGGGCAGCGCGTCCTCGAGCAGCATCGCGACCGTGTAGGGCTCCTGGCCGCTGGAGCAGGCGGCCGACCAGACCTGCAGCCGCTCGGCGGGGCCGCGGGCGGACAGTAGCGAGGGCAGCACGGTCGAGGTGAGGGCGGTGAACGGGTCGCCGTCACGGAACCACGAGGTCTCGTTGGTGGTGAGCGCCTCGACGATCGAGCGGGTGTCGTCCGGGCGCGGGCGGCTGCGGACGGAGTCGACGAAGGCGTCGACGTCGGTCAGGCCCATCTTGCGGGCCAGGGGCAGCAGGCGGGCCTCGACGAGGTACTCCTTGCCCGGCGCGAGGACGATCGCGCTCTCCCGGTGCACCAGTTGGCGCACCCAGTCGAAGCGGGTGGCGGTGAGGGTCATCGGAGTGCTCCCGTCGCGTGGATCAGGGGGGCGGGCTGCGGCGGGGTGCCGGGGACGGCGCGGCCGAGGTGGCGGGTGATCGCCTCGGCGACGCGGTCGAGCGGGAGGACCTCGTCGGCGAGGCCGGCGGAGGCGACGGCGCCGGGCATCCCCCACACGACCGAGGTGGCCTGGTCCTGGACGACCACGGTGCCGCCGGCGTCGCGGACGGCGCTCGCGCCGCTGCGGCCGTCGGAGCCCATGCCGGTCAGCACCACGGCGAGGACGGCGCCGTCGTAGGCGGCCACCGCGGTCCGGAACAGCGGGTCGACGGCGGGGCGGCAGAAGTTCTCCGGCGGGCCCTGGGACAGCACCGTGGTCGCGCCGCGGCCGGTGCCGCGCACGGTGAGGTGGTGGTCGCCGGGGGCCAGGTGGACGGTGCCGGGCAGCAGCGGCGAGCCGTCGGCGGCCTCGACGACGCGCAGTGCGGAGAGGCGGTCCAGCCGCTGGGCGAACTGGCGGGTGAACACCGGGGGCATGTGCTGCACGATCAGGACCGGCACCGGCAGGGTGGCCGGCAGCGCGGGCAGGACCTTGGCCAGCGCCTCGGGGCCGCCGGTGGAGGAGCCGACGACCAGCACCGCGGGCGCCTTGTGCGGCGTGCTGCGCGGCGCGGGCGGGCGGGGGGCGACCGGGGCCGCCGCCACGGGGCGGGCCGCGCCGAGGCCGACCGGGCGCCCGGTGAGGGCCTTGATCTTCGGGATGAGCTGCTCGCGGACGCTCTCCATCGACTGCGCGACGCTGCCGACGTTGGCCGGCTTGGTCACGTAGTCGTTGGCGCCGGCGGACAGGGCGTCCAGGGTGGCCGAGGCGCCGCGCTCGGTGAGCGTGCTGAACATGACGATCGGCACGCGGTTGCGGCGGGCGCGGATGGCGCGGACCGCCTCGATGCCGTTCATCTCCGGCATCTCGATGTCCATCGTGACCAGGTCGGGCTTGAGGGCGTCGAGCTTGGTCAGCGCGAGCTTGCCGTTGACCGCCGTGCCGACGACCTCGATGGCGGGGTCGGAGGACAGCACGTCGGTCACGATCTTGCGGACGACGACCGAGTCGTCGACCACCAGCACGCGGATCGGGTCCACACGTCCTCCTGCTCCGGCGGCGACGGCCGGCGGGGGCCGTCGTCGGGGTCTCGGCAGCGCGGCGGGGGGCCTCGAGGTCAGCTCCGGTGCTGTTCCGGAACGTCCTCGGGCGTCCCACCCGCATCGCCTGTCCCAGGAGTTGTCGGCCACCCCACCCGCCGGGTTGACGCGGGCCGCGCAACCGTTACGGGGGAGGCGGTGACCGGGAGGCCCGCGGGGACATGTCGACCGGCCCGCGCGCAGGCACGACGGGCGCCCCCCGCGCTGACCTGCGCGGATCAGGAGTGGCGCGGGTCGGTCATCGGCTCGTTGCCGCTCGTCGCGGCGTGTCGTGCCGTGGCGGCGGCAAGAACCCGACGATCACCTGCGTCTGGACGGCGACCGGCCGCCGGCGGGTCAGCGGCCGGTGGCGCGGTGCCAGGGCGCGAGCAGCACGCCCAGGGCGCTGGAGTCGAGCAGGTCCCCCATCGTCAGCGCCTGGACGACGCCGGCGAGGGCGTTCCACGAGCCGGTGGCGCCGTCGTGGGCGTCGAGGCCGCCGTCGGCGAACGCGCGGACGGCGAGCAGCTGGGCGGTGGCGAGCGTCCGGGTGCGGCCGGAGACGTGCGCGGCCCACGCGGCCTCGTGCATGGCGGCCGCCCAGGGGCGCTGGGTGGCGCGGCCCTCGTCGACGGCGGCCCGCCAGCGCTCGCGGCCGCGGGCGTCCAGGCCGGCGAACGTGGCCAGCAGCGAGCTCAGCTCGGGCGTGGCCGGGCCGAGGTCGGCGTCCGCGCCGCGGGTGGCGGCGTCCGGGACGACGGCGGCGAACGGGGCCACGAGCTCGCGGCGGACCAGCCGGGGCAGCACGGCGGCGGCCCACTCCCCCACCGCGGCGTCGGCGAGGACCTCGGCGGCCTGCTCGCGGACGTCGTCGTCGGCCTGGGCGAACGCACCGTGCTCGGGGCCGAGGACGTCCTCGCGCAGCAGCCGCTCCAGGGCGGCGGCGTTGCCGATGGTGCCGCGCTCGAGCTGGGCGACCAGGACGGCGGCGCGGTCCTCCCCCGGTTCCGGCGACACGGAGCGCAGCTGGGGCACCGCGGCGGCGAGCTCGCGGGCGCGGCGGGCGCGGACGGCCAGGACGGTGCGCTGGTCGCGGTCGGCGCCGCGGGAGCGGGCGCCGTCGGCGAGCGCCGTGAGCTCGGCGGGGCCGGCGGTGAGCCCGGTGAGCAGCACGTCGGCGACCGCGCGGCCGGCGGGCAGCCGCACCAGGTCGAACCCGAGCGTCGCAGCACTGACCAGCGAGTACGGCACGTCTCCCCCTCCGACGGCACCGCCGTGGAGCAGGCGGTCAGCCCATGCTCGCGGTGATCACCCCGCAACGCCACGCGGCCGTCACCCGATCGCCGGAGGGGCGAGGGGTGACGGCCGCGTGTCGGGCTCCGTTGGGTGACACGGAGGTGACGCAAGGTCACCGGAGGCGGCTCCCCTGCAGGGTCCCGCCGCGAGCTCGCGGGCGGTGGGGGGCAGCGGGGTCCTTCGTCAGGCGCCGACGGCCTTCTGCACGTCCAGGGCGAGCAGCAGCTGCCCGTCGAGCTTGTAGGCGCCGCGGATGAGCTCGCGGGCCTGCCCGTCGAGGGTGTCCGGCGGGGCCTCGAAGTCGGCCGCGTCGACGTCGACGACGTCGGCGATCGAGTCGACCAGCAGGCTCACCGCCTCGCCGTGCAGCCGCACGACGATGACGACGGCGTCGGTGCCGGCCGGCCGCGGCGGGCGGCCCAGCCGCTCGCGCAGCTCGATGGCGGTGACCACCTGGCCGCGCAGGTTGATCAGCCCGGCGACGGCCGGCGGCGCCAGCGGCACCCGGGTGAGCTTCTGGCTGCGCAGCACCTCCTGCACGTGCTCGACCTCGACGCCGTACAGGTCGCCGTCGAGCCGGAAGGTGGCCAGCTGCCCGCTGGTGGCGCGGGTGGCGGTCTCGGTGGTCACGTCAGACCTCCAGCAGAGCGGACGCGGGGGAGTGGGTGTCGGTGGCGTAGAACGCCGGGTCGGCCGCGAGGATCGCGGCGCGGACGTCGAGGAGCTCGGTCACCTTGTCCCCGAGGACGGCGGAGCCGAGCAGGCCCAGGTCGTCGATGTCGCTGCGGACGGCGGCCCCGCCGTCGACGATGTCGAGGATCTCCTCGACGACGATCGCGACGCTGCGGCCGTGGTCGCTGTAGACGATGACCTCGAGCACCTCGCGCTCGCTCGTGCCGTAGGCGCCGAGGTGCCGGTCGAGCCGGACGATCGGCAGGATCGCGCCGCGGTACTGCACGACCTCCCGGTTGCCGACCCGCTCGACGGCCTCGGCGCGCACCTGCTCGAGGCGGGTGACGGTGTCCAGCGGGATCGCCACGCGGCGGCCCTCGCCGATCGCGGCCAGCAGCATCCGCTGGCGCTCGGTCTCGCCGCCGGTGGTGCCGGCGGCGGCCGCCTCGCGGGCCTCCTGCCGCTCGCTGCTCTCGGTGCGCAGCGCGCGGCGGGCCAGGGCCTGGACGTCGAGGATGAGCGCCACCGCGCCGTCGCCCAGGACGGTCGCGCCGGAGTAGAGGCCGATCGCCTTGAGCTGGCCGCCGACGGCCTTGACGACGATCTCCTCGGTGTTGATGACCCGGTCGACGACGAGGCCGAAGCGCCGGCCCTCGGACCGCAGCACGGCGATGACCACGTGGCCGTCGTGCCGGTCGGAGGCGAGGCCCAGGACGTCGGTGAGCCGGACGAGGGGGAGCAGCTCGCCGCGCAGCCGGTAGACCGGCGCTCCGCCGACCTCCTCGACGGCGTTGGCGGCCTTCTCGGCGTCGAGACTGACCAGCTCCTGCAGGCTGATCTGCGGGATGGCGTAGCGGTCGCCGGCGCACTCGACGGTGAGCGCGGGGACGATCGCCAGGGTCAGCGGGATGCGCAGCCGGCAGACGGTGCCGCGGCCGGGCTCGGACTCGACCTCGATCGTGCCGCCGATGGACTCGATGTTGGTCTTGACGACGTCCATGCCGACGCCGCGGCCGGAGACGTTGGTGACCGCGGCCGCCGTCGAGAAGCCGGGCAGGAAGATCATCTGCAGGACGTCCTGCGGACCCATGCGGGAGAGCTGGTCGGCGGTGACCAGGCCGCGCTCGACGGCCTTGGCGCCGACCCTGGCCGGGTCGATGCCGGCGCCGTCGTCGGCGACCTCGACGACGACCTGCCCGCTCTCGTGCTTCGCGCGCAGGGTGAGCACGCCCTCGGCGGGCTTGCCGGCGGCGCGGCGGCGGTCGGGGGCCTCGATGCCGTGGTCGACGGAGTTGCGGACCAGGTGGGTCAGCGGGTCCTTGACCGCCTCGAGCAGCGTCTTGTCCAGCTCGGTGTCCCGGCCCTCCATCTCCAGGCGGACGCTCTTGCCGCACTGGATGCCGAGGTCGCGGACGACGCGCGGCAGCTTGGACCAGATGTGGTCGATCGGCTGCATGCGCGTCTTCATGACGCCCTCCTGCAGCTCGCTGGCGATGAGGTTGAGCCGCTGCGAGGCGCGCACCAGGTCGGTGTCGGTGGAGCGGCCCACGTACTGGACGATCTGGTTGCGGGTCAGCACCAGCTCGCCGACCAGCAGCATCAGCGAGTCGAGCAGGTCGACGTCGACGCGGATGGTCGAGTCGGCGACGGCGCGGCGCTGCTGGGCGCCCTGGCCCTCGGGGCGGGCGGCGCCGGCGGGCAGGCCGCCGTCGGCGTGGTCGTCGTGGTGCTCGTCGTGCACCTCGTCGTGCACCTCGTCGTGGACGGGGGCGGGCTCGGGCTGCGGCCCGGGCTCGGACACCGTCTCGGCGGCGGCCTCGACCACGGCCTCGGCGGCCGCGACGACCTCGGCGGCGACCGCGGGGGCGGCCTCGGCGGGGGCGGCCTCGGTGACGACGGCGGCGGGCGCGGGCGCGGCGGCGGGGGCCGGGGCGGGGGAGTCCTCCATGGCCGCGCTGATCTCGGCGACGACGGCGGAGACGTCCACGCCGCCCTCGCCGCCGGTGGCCTCGATGGAGGCGAGCAGCGAGCGGACGGTGTCGACCATCCGCAGCAGCACGCTGGTGCGCTCGGGGGTCAGCGCGAGGACGCCGTCCCGCAGCCGGGAGAGCATGTTCTCCCCGACGTGGGTGACCTCCTCGAGCCGGCCGAAGGCGAGGAAGCCGCTGGTCCCCTTGATCGTGTGGATGGTGCGGAAGATGCTCGAGAGCCGCTCGCGGGAGTCGGGCTCCTGCTCGAGGGCGACCAGGTCCGTGTCGAGCTGGTCGAGGTTCTCGTGGCTCTCGACGAGGAACTCCTCGACGATGTCGTCCAGACCGTCCACCGTTGCCTTCTCTCTCGCGTGCGGGGGACGGATCCGTCCCCGAATGGTCTTCGGCGGCCCGCCGGCGGACTCAAGGTGAGCGCCGGGCGGCCGCGGGGTGCTCGGGTGCCTCCCGTGGCCGGCCGGGAGCGGCCGGCCACGGGAGTGCGGTCAGTACGTGAAGCGGGCGACGCTGGTGCGCAGGTCGGCGGCCATCCGGGACAGCTCGTCGACGGCGGTGCGCGTCTGGGTCAGCGCCTGGGTGGTGGAGTCCGCCGCCGTCGAGACCCCGGTGATGTTGTCCGCGATCTGCCCGGAGCCCTGCGCGGCCTCCTGCACCGACCGGCTCATCTCGTTGGTCGTGGCGGTCTGCTCCTCGACGGCGGAGGCGATGGTGGTCTGCCGGTCGCTGATCTGGGCGACGATCTGGCTGATCTCGCCGATGGCGGCCACCGCGGCCGTGGTGTCGCCCTGGATCGCCTGCACCCGGCGGGCGATGTCCTCGGTGGCCTTCGCGGTCTCCTGCGCGAGCTCCTTGACCTCGTTGGCGACCACGGCGAAGCCCTTGCCGGCCTCGCCCGCCCGGGCGGCCTCGATGGTGGCGTTGAGCGCCAGCAGGTTGGTCTGCTCGGCGATGCTGGTGATGACCTTGACGACGTTGCCGATCTCGGCCGACGAGTCGCCCAGCTTGGCCACGGTCGCCGTCGTCGTCTCCGCCGCCGTGACCGCGCGGGCGGCCACCGCCGACGCCTCCGCGGCGTTGGTCGCGATCTCGCGGATCGAGGCGCCCATCTGCTCGGCACCGGCGGCGACGGTCTGCACGTTCCGGCTGACCTCCTCCGCGGCACCGGCGACCACGCCGGACTGCGCGGAGGTCTCCTCGGCCGAGGCCGAGATCTGCGCCGAGGACGCCGACAGCTCCTCGCTGGAGGCGGCGACGGCGTCGGCCGAGGCGGCCACGGCGGACAGCACCGAGCGCAGGTTCTCCTGGGCCTCACCCAGGGCGGCGGCCATGCGGCCGAGCTCGTCGCGCCCGCGGACCTCGGGGGTGACGGTGAGGTCGCCGGCCGCCAGGGCCTCGACCGAGCGCTGCACCGAGCGGACGGTGCCCACGAGCCGCCGGACGACGAGGACGGTCAGCCCGCCGGCGACCAGCGTGCCCAGCACCAGGGAGACCCACAGGGTGGTGGTGGCCGAGGAGACGATGTCCACGGCGTCGTCGGTGTCGGCCTGGCCGGCGCCGACCCGCCGCTCCTGCATGGCGTTGTACTGGTCCATGAGGACGTCGGAGCGGTCCTGCAGCGGGCCGGTGATGACGGCGGCCGCGACGGCCAGGTTCCCGGCGTCGGCCGCGGGCAGCAGCTGGGTGTCGGCGATCGTGTAGTAGTCCTCGACGGTGCCGCGGAACTCCTCGAAGGCCTCCTTGTTGACCGTCACCTCGGCGTAGGCGTCGAGCTGGCCGTCGATGGTGTCCCGGCGCTCGGTGAGGTCGGCACGCAGGGCGGCGCGCTGCTGGGCGTCCGCGATCGGGTACGTGTTGTACCGCGACCGGTCGCCCTGCCAGGAGCGCTGGATGTTGGCCAGGTCGGACAGCCGGACGACGTTGTCGTTGATCCGGGCGGCCGCGTCCTGGACCGCCGACAGCCGGTTGACGGCGAGGACGGTCATCGCGACGGCGACCAGCGCGAGGACGGCGACGGCGGCGCCGATCTTGACACCGACCGGGCGGTCGGCGAACCAGCCGCCGGTGCGGCCGGCGCGTTGCGTGCTCATGGGGAGTGCTCCTGGGTCCTGGGTGTGGCCGGTGGGTGGTGAAGCGGGCGCTCTCGGGGTAGGAGAGTGACGGATCCGAAAAGGAACTCGCGTCGTCCGGAAATGGCGTGTCGGTAACGATCCGAACACGGCCGTAATCGGGTGCGCGAGGCGACGCTGCGACCATTCCCGGCGCCAAGTCGACAAGCGGCAGGGCCGCGACGACCAGCGCGGTTGCCCGAGTCGACAAGAGCATCAGCGCAGGTGGAGAGGCATGCGAGCAACAGACGTGGCCATTTCTGCCGCTCAGGGCGGGGCGAGTCGCCGGCACCCGTCGCCATTGTCGCGAGAATGGCGCCGGACGGGACCGTGATCACCGGCCGCCGGGGCGGATGACCATTCCCGGCGGTCGGTGATCCCGGGTCAGTGCGTGAAGCGGCCGACGCTCGTCCTGAGCTCGGCGGCCATCCGGGACAGCTCGTCGACGGCGGTGCGCGTCTGGGTCAGCGCCTGCGTGGTGGAGTCCGCCGCGGCCGAGACGCCGGAGATGTTGTCCGCGATCTGCCCGGAGCCCTGCGCGGCCTCGGCGACCGACCGGGACATCTCGCCCGTGGTCGCCGTCTGCTCCTCGACCGCGCTGGCGATCGTCGTCTGCCGGTCGCTGATCTGGGCGACGATCTGGCTGATCTCGCCGATGGCGGCCACCGCGGCCGTGGTGTCGCCCTGGATGGCCTGCACCCGGCGGGCGATGTCCTCGGTCGCCTTCGCCGTCTCCTGCGCGAGCTCCTTGACCTCGTTGGCCACGACGGCGAAGCCCTTGCCGGCCTCCCCGGCCCGGGCGGCCTCGATGGTGGCGTTGAGCGCCAGCAGGTTGGTCTGCTCCGCGATGCTGGTGATCACCTTGACGACGTTGCCGATCTCCGCGGAGGAGTCCCCCAGCTTGGCGACGGTGGCGGTGGTGGTCTCGGCGGCGGTCACGGCGCGCGCGGCGACGGCGCTGGCCTCGGCGGCGTTGGTCGCGATCTCCCGGATCGACGCGCCCATCTGCTCCGCGCCCGCGGCCACGGTCTGCACGTTCCGGCTGACCTCCTCCGCGGCACCGGCGACCACGCCGGACTGCGCCGACGTCTCCTCGGCCGAGGCCGAGATCTGCGCCGAGGACGCCGACAGCTCCTCGCTGGAGGCGGCGACGGCGTCCGCCGAGGCCGCCACGGCGGACAGCACCGCGCGCAGCTCGTCCTGGGCGGCGTCGAGCGCGCGGGCCACGTCACCGACCTCGTCGCCCCGGTCGATGCCGGTGCGCGCGGTGAGGTCACCCGCGGCCAGGCGGGCCGCCACCACCTGCACCCGGCGCAGCGGGCGGACGACGGACCGCCCGACCAGCACCGCGCACAGCCCGGCGAGCACGAGCGCGGCCAGCCCCACGACGCTCAACAGCACGGTCGCGCGGGTCTGCGCGGAGTCCTGCTCGGCGCGCAGCTGCGCGGCCCGCTCCGTCGCCGAGGCCTGCATCCGGTCGGCCAGGTCGAGCACCGCGCCGTAGCCCTCGCCGGCCTCGCCGCCGTTGATGCTCTCCAGCGCGGTGCGGTAGCCCTCGGGAGTGCCGGAGGACAGCCAGGTGACGACCTGGTCGTCCCACCGGAAGTAGTCGTCCCAGGCCGGCCGCAGCCCGGCGAAGGCGGCGGCCTCCTCCTCGTTCATGGCGGAGGTGTCGACGTCGTCCAGCCAGGCGTGGACGCCGTCCTTCGCCTCCAGGAGGCCGGAGCGGTTGTAGGCGTCGGGCGCGAGGGCGACCGCGGGGCCGAAGGTGACCGCGTCGGCGACCACCAGGCCCTGCCACCCGGTGACGTCGGCGATCTGGAAGCGGGCGGTCTCGGCCTCGGCCAGGACGGCGTCGGCGCGACTGAGCTCCCCGGCGAGGTCGCGCTGCTCGGCGACGGCCGACAGGCCGGCGCCGGCGCTGACGGCGACCAGGACGGCGACCACGCCGAAGGCGAGGGCGAGCCGGCGGCCGATCCGCAGGGAGGAGAGCCAGGACAGGTGCACGGTGGGTGCCTTTCCGGAGGTTCCGTGGGGTCTCAGTGGGGCTTCAGTGGGTGAAGCGGCTGACGCTGGTGCGCAGGCCGGCGGCCATGCGGGACAGCTCGTCGACGGCGGTGCGCGTCTGGGTCAGCGCCTGGGTGGTGGAGTCCGCCGCGGCCGAGACGCCGGAGATGTTGTCGGCGATCTGCCCCGAGCCCTGCGCGGCCTCGGCGACCGACCGGGACATCTCGCCCGTGGTCGCCGTCTGCTCCTCGACGGCGGAGGCGATGGTGGTCTGCCGGTCGGAGATCTGGGCGACGATCTGGCTGATCTCACCGATCGCCGCGACGGCGGCGCCGGTGTCCTTCTGGATCGCCTCGACGCGGCGGGCGATGTCCTCGGTGGCCTTCGCGGTCTCCTGCGCGAGCTCCTTGACCTCGTTGGCGACCACGGCGAAGCCCTTGCCGGCCTCCCCGGCCCGGGCGGCCTCGATGGTGGCGTTGAGCGCCAGCAGGTTGGTCTGCTCGGCGATGCTGGTGATCACCTTGACGACGTTGCCGATCTCGGCCGACGAGTCGCCCAGCTTGGCCACGGTCGCCGTCGTCGTCTCCGCCGCCGTGACCGCGCGGGCGGCCACCGCCGACGCCTCCGCGGCGTTGGTCGCGATCTCGCGGATCGAGGCGCCCATCTGCTCCGCGCCCGCCGCGACCGTCTGCACCGACCGGGACACCTCGTCCGCGGCCGCCGCGACCACGCCGGACTGCGCCGACGTCTCGCCGGCCGAGGCCGAGATCTGCGCCGAGGACGCCGACAGCTCCTCGCTGGAGGCCGCCACCGCGTCCGCGGAGGCCGCCACGGCGTCGAGCACCTCGCGCAGGTTGCCCTGGGCGCGGTCCAGGGCGTCGGCCATCCGGCCGACCTCGTCACGGGACCGGATGCCGGTGCTGCGGGTCAGGTCGCCCTGCGCCAGCGCCTCGAGGGAGGCCTGGACCGTCCGCACCGGCCGGATCACCGAGCGGGCGGTCAGCCAGCTGAGCAGGACCAGCAGCAGGAAGCCCAGCCCGGCGACGACGAGGGCGATCGTCTCGTAGCGGGAGACGGTGTCCTGCAGCTCGTCCTGGGCCGCCTCCGCCTCGGTCTCCAGCGTGTCCTCGGCGGTGCCGACGGCGGCGTCGGTGAGGTCGTTGGCGGCCTGGATGTCCTCCCAGCGCACCCGCGCGCCGGCCTGGTCGGCCACGGCGCCGTTCACGAAGACGGTGATCGCGTCGGTGTAGTCGCCGTAGGTGTCCTGCAGCGCGGCGACCGCGGCGGCGCTGTCCCCGGTCAGCTCGATCCCGTCGAGCTCGGCGAGCAGCTCCCGCGGGGTGGCGACGTCGTCGGCGAGCTCGGCCAGCTGCTCGGCCGGGTCCTCGCGGACGATCGCCTTGAACCCGTCGACCTTGAGCTCGCTGGCCCGGGTGTCGAGCTGGAGCACCAGAGCCTGCGCGTCCGCCAGCGCCTCGGCGCGCTCCTGGGCGTCGCGGACGGCGGCGTTGCCGAGCAGCGTCGCGCCGAGCAGCCCCCCGAGCGACAGCGTGCCGACGGCGACCAGCGCGCCGAACTTGACGGACAGCGGGCGGTCGGCGAACCAACCGGCACGCGGGCGGGATGCGGCGTTCACGAGAGCCTCCTGGGCTTCCTGTGCACGCTGCGACGGATGTGACGGGCGTGCAGCAGGAATGGTGGCGGCGGCCGGTGCCCGCGCCCGCTTGCCAGAAACGCCCCGGGACGGATCGTTGCGGAAGAGGCGGTGACCACCCGCGGCGCCGTCGCCGAGTCGACGCACGTCGGCGGTGACCGGCCGGCTCGGCGGGCGTCCGCGCTGGTCGGATCGGGGGAGGGGCGCCGTGTCGACCCGCCGCGGGCGGTGACCGCGCGACGGGGGAGCGGTCGTCCCGGACCGCGGCGCGACGCGCCGCGGCGGGGTCAGGCGAGCAGGTCGCCGAGCAGCCGGAGGACGGCGAGGGCGGCGCCCGGGTCGGCCACCCGCTGCGTCGCGGCCGTCTCGCCCTCGCCGACCTTGACGCCGAGGTCGTCCGGGCCGAGGGAGCGGAAGACGTCCTCGTCGGTGCGGTCGTCCCCGAGATAGACGACGGCGGCGGCGCCGAGCTCGGTGCGCAGCCGGCGCACGGCGCTGCCCTTGTCGGCATCCACGAGGACGAGCTCGAGCACCGCCTTGCCCGGCTTCTTCGTCAGTGACGGATCCGCGATCGCATCCGCGGACTCCAGCAGCGCGGTGGCCGCGGCCGGGTCGGGGACCTGCCGGACGTGGACGGCCACGCTGGCGGGCTTGACCTCCAGCCGCGCCCCGGGGACGGCGGCCACCAGCGGGGCGAGCTGCCCGGCGAGGACGTCCCGGCGGCCGGCCAGGTCGCCGGTGAGCGGACCGTCGAACTCGGCGCCGTGGCTGCCCACCCAGCGGTAGGGACCGGTGAGGCCGCTGACCGTCCGCAGGTCCTCGAGCCCGCGGCCGCTGACCAGCGCCACGGTCACGCCGTCGGCGGCGGCGATCCGGGCGAGGGCCTCGGCCGTGCCGGGGGAGGGGACCGCCGCGCTCGGGTCGCCGACCAGCGGGGCCAGCACGCCGTCGTAGTCGGAGGCGACCAGCAGCGGACGGCGGGCGGCGACCGCCGCCAGCGCGGCCGCCGTCGCCTCCGGGACGCTCACGCCTGGGCGCGCAGGGCGTCGAAGAAGGACGACGCCCAGTGGTCGAGGTCGTGCTTGGCGAGGTACCGGCGCATGGCGCGCATCCGGCGGGCGCCCTCGTCCGGCTCGATCCGCAGCGCGCGCAGCAACTGGTTCTTCACGCCGGCGATGTCGTGCGGGTTGACCAGGAACGCCTGCTTGAGC
This sequence comes from Geodermatophilus sp. SYSU D00879, assembly GCF_054050375.1. NCBI lineage: Bacteria > Bacillati > Actinomycetota > Actinomycetes > Geodermatophilales > Geodermatophilaceae > Geodermatophilus > Geodermatophilus sp. SYSU D00879. Next base: position 18,372 of record NZ_JBJGZF010000013.1, on the reverse strand, counting down.
TCGGCGGCGGCGCCGGCGAACTCGGACAGGACGAGCGTGCCGCCGAGGTCGCCACGGGCGGCCACGTACTCCTTGGCCACCAGGTTCATGCCGTCGCGGTAGGGCGTCACCAGCATGACGTCGGCCGCGCGGTAGAGGGCGGCGAGCTCCTCGCGGGGCATCGACTGGTTGAAGTAGTGCACCGCCGGGCCGCCGATGGAGCCGAAGACGCCGTTGATGTGGCCGACCTGCTGCTCGATCGTCTCCCGCATGTGCACGTAGTGCTCGACGCGCTCGCGGCTGGGCGTGGCCACCTGGACCATGACCGTCCCGGGCACCTCCACCGCGCCGTCCTCGAGCAGCTCCTGGAAGGCGTTGAGCCGGACGCTGATGCCCTTGGTGTAGTCCAGCCGGTCGACGCCCAGGATGATCTTGTCGGGTTTGCCGAGCTCCGCGCGGATCTCCGCGGCCCGGCTGACCACCTCCGGCGAGGAGGCCAGCTCGTCGAAGGCGGCGACGTCGATGGAGATGGGGAAGGCCCGCGCGGTCACCGTGCGCCCGTCGTAGTCGACCGTCGCGCCGCGGGTGGGCAGCTCGTGCAGCCGGCGGGCCAGCTGGACGAAGTTCGCCGCCGCGCTCGGCCGCTGGAAGCCGACCAGGTCCGCGCCCAGCAGCCCCTCGACGATCGCCGACCGCCACGGCAGCTGGGTGAACAGCTCGTAGGGCGGGAACGGGATGTGCAGGAAGAAGCCGATCGTGAGGTCGGGCCGGCGCTGCCGGAGCATCGCGGGCACCAGCTGCAGCTGGTAGTCGTGCACCCAGACGATCGCGCCCTCGGCGGCCACCTCCGCGGTCCGCTCGGCGAAGCGCTTGTTGACCTGCACGTAGGTGTCCCACCAGGTGCGGTGGTACTCCGGCTTCTCGACCACGTCGTGGTAGAGCGGCCACAGCGAGGCGTTGGACATGCCCTCGTAGTAGCGGTCGACCTCCTCCTCCGAGAGCTCGACGGGGATCAGCGACATCCCGCCGGACTCGAAGGGCTCGGGCGCCTCGCCGGCCGAGCCGGACCAGCCCACCCACGCGCCGCCGCGGCCGGCGACGAAGGGCTCGAGCGCGGTCACCAGGCCGCCGGGGCTGCGCTGCCAGCGGGTCGTCCCGTCGGGGTCGGTCACCTGGTCGACCGGCAGCCGGTTGGCCACCACGACGACGGGACTGTCCGTCCCCACGTCTCCCGCGCCTGTCCTGGCCATACGCCGTCGACCCTACTGAGACGCCGCGGCCACGTCACCCGCAGGCCGGATCAGCGGGCCAGGACGTACCCGGCGGCCGCGGCCCCGAGGCCGAGCACCAGCGTGGCCGCGAGGTACCCGGCCGCCCGGGCGAGGGCGCGCTCCTCCACCAGCCGGACGACGTCGGCGCCGAAGCTGGAGAAGGTGGTCAGCGTCCCGCAGAAGCCGGTGCCGACGAGGGCGACCACCGCCGCGGGCGCGTCGCCGAGGCCGAGCAGCACGCCGAGCACGGCGGAGCCCGCGACGTTGACCGCCAGGGTGCCGACCGCGGGGTCCCGGCCCGCCCGGCCCGCGAGGCGGACCGCCAGCAGCCGCAGCGGCGCACCGACCAGCGCGCCGGCCGCGACCAGCAGCGGCGTCACGGTCTCCGCCGCCGCACCGCGAGCAGGCCGGCGGCCGTGGCGAGCACCCCGCCGAGGACCGAGACGAGCACGTAGCCCGTGGCGAGCGGGACCCGGCCGGCGCCGGTCAGCTCGACGACCTCGACGGCGAACGCAGAGTACGTCGTGTAGCCGCCGAGCACGCCGACGGCGAGGAACGGCCGCACCCACGCCGGCTCCGGGCCCGTGGTGAGCAGGCCGAGCAGGACGCCCATCAGCAGGCAGCCGGTGAGGTTGACCAGCAGCGTGGCCCAGGGCCACCCGGCGCCGGGGGAGGGGAGCGCCTCGGCGACGCCCCACCGCGCCAGCGCCCCCAGCGCCCCGCCGGCCGCCGCCAGCAGATAGGCCACTCGCACCCTCCTCGACGACGTCCTCGCTCACCTGCGCGCGTCCTGGCTCACCGCAACGCGTCCTGGCTCACGGTCGGCGGTGAGCCAGGACGCAGCACGATCAGGTCACCTGATCATGCGCAGCACCGGCGTCACGACGCGGCACCGGCGTCACGGGCGGCGGCGGGTCTCGGGGAACAGCAGGTCGACGAAGCGGGCGGCAGTGGGCTGCGGCTCGTGGTTGGCCAGCCCCGGGCGCTCGTTGGCCTCGACGAACACCGCGTCGGGGCCCTCGACGTCGGGGACGAGGAAGTCGACGCCGGTCACCGGGATGCCGATCGCCCGGCTGGCCCGCACCGCCGCCTGACCGATCGCCGGGTGCAGCCGGTCGGTGACGTCCTCGATGGTGCCGCCGGTGTGCAGGTTCGCCGTCCGCCGCACGCGCAGCCGCTGCCCGTTGGCCAGGACGTCGTCCATCGCGTACCCGGCCGCCCGGACGACCTCGGTGGTGACGTCGTCCAGCGGGATCCGCGACTCGCCGCCGGTGGCCCGCTCCCGCCGCCGGCTGGTCTCGCGGACCAGTTGGGCCACGGTGCTGCGGCCGTCGCCGACGACCTCCGCGGGCTTGCGCACCGCCGCGGCGACCACCTCGTGGTCGATGACGACGACGCGCACGTCCTCGCCGTCGACGAGCTCCTCGACGAGCACGTCCGGGCAGAACAGCCGCGCGGCGTCGACGGCCCGGCCGAGCTCCTCCTCGCTGGCCACGCCCACGGTGATGCCCTTGCCCTGCTCGCCGCGGGCGGGCTTGACCACCAGCTCCCCGGCCTCGCCCAGCAGCTGGCGGGCGGGGCCGAGGTCGTCCGCGGGCACGGTCACGCCGCGGGGCACGCGCACCCCGGCGGCCTCGACGATGCGGCGGGTGACCCGCTTGTCGTCGCAGCGGCTCATGGCGACGGCGGTGGTGAACTCCGACAGCGACTCGCGGGTCAGCACCCGGCGCCCGCCGAGGGACAGCTGCATCTCGCCGAACTCGGCGTCGGTCACCTGGACGCGGATCCCCCGCCGCAGCGCCTCATCGGCGATGATCCGCGCGTAGGGGTTGAGCTGGGTCAGACCGGGAGGGCGGGCGGCGAACAGCGGCGTGTTGATCGGGTTCTTGCGCTTGACGCACACCGCGGGCGCGCGCACGAAACCGAGCTTGCGGTAGAGCGCGATCGCGCCCTTGTTGTCGTGCATGACCGAGAGGTCGACGTAGGAGCGGCCGCGGCCGACGTACCGCTCGGCCAGCACCCGGACCAGCGCCTCACCGGTGCCGGGCGGCGCGCTCTGCCCGTCGACGGCGAGGCACCACAGGCTGGTGCCGCTCTCCGGGTCGCCGAACGCCAGCACGTGGTCGACGCCGGTGACCGTGCCGACGATGCGGGAGGTCCGGGTGTCCTCGGCGACGAGGTAGGTGAAGGCGCGGGTGCGGTGGTTGGCCCACATGGTCTCGGGGTCGCCGGTGACCATGCCGTTGCGGGCGTAGATCTCGTTGATCGCCACCATGTCCTCCAGCGAGGTCACCGTGCGGACGAAGACGCCGCGGATGAGCTCGGGCCGGGGCCGGTAGCGGTAGAGGTCCAGCCGGTAGGTGTAGCTGGGGTCGATGAACAGCTCGTCGGGGGCGAGGCCGACGAGGACGTGCGGGTCGCGGGCGTAGATGCAGATGTCGCGCTGCCCGCTCTCCTCGGCGCGCAGCGCGGCGAGGATGTCGCGCATCTCGGTGAACGTCTGGCCGAAGACCAGGCGCCCCCACGCCAGGTCGAGCACGACGTCGGCGGCCATGCCCTCGAGCTGGTGCTCGGAGGGCGTGGTCCAGTTGCGTCCGGTGAGGTCGGGGGTGCCGGCCACCGCGGTGCGGCGGCGGTGCCCGGCGAGCCGGGGTGCCACGGTGCGCCTCCTCAGACCCCGTGGTTCTGCAACCACAGCTCCAGCAGGCCCAGCTGCCAGAGCTTGTTGCCGCGCAGCGGCGTGAGCTCCCCGTTGGGGTCCTCGAGCAGCCGGGACACGTACTCCGGGCGGAACAGGGCCCGCTCCCGCGCCGCCTCGCTGGACAGCGCGTCCTTCACCAGGCCGAGCACCTTGCCCTCGAGGTGGGTGATCGCCGGCACCGGGAAGTAGCCCTTGGGCCGGTCGATGACCTCCGGCGGGATGATCCGGCGGCCGATCGCCTTGAGCACGCCCTTGCCGCCGTCGGCGAGCTTGAGCTCGGGCGGGCACTGGGCCGCGAGCTCCACCAGGTCGTGGTCGAGGAAGGGCACCCGGGCCTCCAGGCCCCACGCCATGGACATGTTGTCCACCCGCTTGACCGGGTCGTCGACGAGCATGACCTCGCTGTCCAGCCGCAGGGCGGCGTCGACGGCGGTCTGCGCGCCGGCGCGGGACATGTGGTCGCGGACGAACTCCAGGCTCGGGTCGCCGTCGAGGGCGTACCGCTCGCCGACGAGCGCCCGCATGTCGTCGGCGCCGCGGTCGAAGAACGCCGCCGCGTAGCGCTCGACGGCCTCCCCCCGCTCGACGCCGGCCAGCGGCGGGTACCAGTGGTAGCCGGCGAACACCTCGTCGGCGCCCTGGCCGGACTGCACCACCCGGATCGACTGGCTGACCCGCTCGGACAGCAGGTCGAAGGCGACGACGTCGTGGCTGACCATCGGCTCGGCCATCGCGCCGATGGCGTGGCCGAGCGCCGCGGCCAGCTCGTCGGAGGACACCCGGATGCGGTGGTGGTCGGTGCCGAACCGCTCGGCGATGACGTCGGAGTAGCGGAACTCGTCGCCCGCGTGGCCGCCGACGGTCTCGAAGCCGATCGAGTAGGTGGCCAGGCCGCTCTGCCCCTCCTGGGCGAGCAGGCCGACGATCAGGCTGGAGTCCAGGCCGCCGGACAGGAGCACGCCGACCGGGATGTCGGAGACCAGGCGGCGGCGGACGGCGACCCGCAGCGCCTCCTCGATCGCGTCCTCCCAGTCGCGGTTCGACCAGCCGGAGTGCTCGGGACGCCGCTCGTAGGTGGGCTCCCAGTAGCGGTGCTCGCGGCTGGTGCCGTCGGCCTCGATGACCCGCACGGTGGCCGGCGGCAGCTTGCGCACGCCGTTGAGCAGGGTGCGCGGCGCCGGGACGACGGCGTGCCAGGTCAGGTAGTGGTGCAGCGCGACCGGGTCGATGGAGGTGTCGACGTCGCCCGCGCGGAGCAGGGCCGGCAGCGAGGAGGCGAACCGCAGCCGGCCCGGCGTCTCGGCCAGGTACAGCGGCTTGATGCCCAGCCGGTCGCGGGCCATGACCACGCGGCCGGTGTCCCGCTCGTGGATGACCACGACGAACATGCCGTGCAGGTGGTCGACGAAGTCCAGGCCCCAGTGGTGGTAGCCCTTGAGCAGGACCTCGGTGTCGCTGGTGGAGAAGAAGCGGTAGCCGTGGCCCTCGAGCTCGGCGCGCAGCTCCTTGTAGTCGTAGATGCAGCCGTTGAAGACGGCCTCGAGGCCCAGCTCGCTGTCCACCATGGGCTGGGAGCCGCTGGGGGAGAGGTCGATGACCGACAGCCGGCGGTGGCCGAACGCCACCCGGCCGGCGCTCCACTGGCCCTGGCCGTCGGGCCCGCGGGGGACCAGCGCCTCGACCATCCGCGCCACCGCGGTGGTGTCGGCCAGGGAGCCGTCGAACCTGATCTCGCCGGAGAGGCCGCACATGGGGTCGATCCAACCCCAGCCCGACGATCATCGCGACGCGATCGGCGGAGTTCACAGGAAGGTCACACGGCCCGGTTCCACGTGGAACCGGGCCGTGTCGGGCGGAGGCGGTGCGCCGCCCAGTGCGGATCAGCCGCGCGGCTTGCCCGGCTTGCGGGCGTGCGTGCCGGTCGCCGCCGGCGTCGTGCCGGTCAGTGCCCGGACCGCCGCGACGACGTCGACCAGGCCGGTGCCCTTGTCGAACGACGTCGTGTAGCCACCGACCGCGGTGTAGGCCGCGCCGTCGGTGTAGCGGTAGGCCGTCGACTTCAGCGCGGCCTCGACCTCGGCCGGGGTGGCCGTCGGATCGGCCTGGAACAGCTGGGCGACGATGCCGGCGATGTGCGGCGCGGCCATCGAGGTCCCGCTGATGGTGTTGAACGTGCCGATGTCGAGCGGGCCGGGGCCGTTGCGCGGGTCGAGGCCGGTGCCGCAGATCGGCAGCGTCAGCCGGCAGGCCGAGGTGATGTTCTCACCGGGCGCGGAGAGGTCCGGCCAGGTCGAGGGGTCGGCCGAGGCGCCGCGCGAGGAGTACTCGCTGACCACGCCGTCACGGGTGCCGGTGTCCTGGTCGTAGTAGGAGGCCACCGAGAGGATGCCGCCGGTCGGGTCCTGGCCCGGCGGGTTGGTCAGCGACGTCGAGCCGTCACCGCCGTCGTTGCCGGCGGCCCAGACGGTGACCACGCCCTCAGCGGCCAGCGCCCGCTGCAGCTTCACCGTCGCCGAGTTCGGGTCGAACTCCCCGCCGCCGGAGGGGCCGTAGGAGTTGTTGGTGACCCTGATCGGCGGGCACTCGGCGGCCGGGACGTCGGCGCCGCAGGGGTGCTCGTGGTTCTCCAGCACCCAGTTCAGCGCCGAGTCGGCGCCGACGATGAGCAGCACCGCGCCGGTGCCGATCGACACCAGGCTCGCGCCGGGCGCCGCGCCCTGCAGCCGGCCGCCGTCGGTCAGCGTGGTGGGCCGGCCGGCGACGATGCCGCTCACGTGGGTGCCGTGCCCGCCGGCCGCCAGGGTGTCGGTGTCGACGACGCCGGGGACCGGGACCACGCAATCGGAGGAGGTGTTGGTCTCGACCAGGCAGACGCTCTTGAGGTTGGCGACGACGGCGCTGCTGCCGTCGGCCTCACGGAAGTAGGGGTGCGTGGGGTCGACGCCGGAGTCGATGACGGCGACCGAGACGCCGCTGCCGTCGAGCGGCTGGCCGTTGGCGCCGGTGAACGTGGTGATCGCCTCGGCGCCGCGGGTGGCGGTGTTGGAGGTCTCCTGGCTGAACTCGATCGGGGTGTTGCCCTCGAGGTAGACGACGCCGGGCTCGCTGCGCGCCGCCTCTACCTGCGCGGCCGTCCCGCGGGCGACCACGACACCGATCCGCTCGAACTCGGTGACCGTCCGCATCCCGGTGGCAGCGACCGCGTCCCGCGCGGCCTGCGCGTCGGTGCCGTGCACCAGGACGACGGTCGGGTCGGCGCCGGCCAGGCCGGCCAGCTGGTCGGCCAGGAAGTCCTGGACGGGGGCGAGCGGGCCCGGGGCGGCTTGGGCGGGGGAGGCCAGGAGCGCGCCGGCGAGCAGCGCGGCCAGGCTCCCTCCCCCGAGGACGCGGCGGGACGACCGGTTCATGGGCTCTCCTCTTCGAGGGCAGGTCGGTGCGACCTGAGGAAACGAGCGGGTGCGACGACGGTCACGCCGGCGCGACACCCGGGCGTGTCGTCGGGTTCCGGGTACCGGGGGCGCCGCGCCCGTCCGTCAGGGTGGGGGCGTGTACGACGACCCACCCGGAGAGGCGCCCTGGGCGATGCAGCTGGTGGCGCGCGTGGAGCGGGTCGAGCCGCCGGCCCGGACGGCCGTCTGCGAGGCCGCGGCGACGGCGGTCGTGCGCCTGCTCGCCGACGACCGGGCGCTGCCGGGTGGGGAGTGGGAGCCGCTGGTCCGCCGCTGGACCGACGGGGCGATCCGCAAGCACTGCCGGCGGGCCAGGGGAGTGGCCTGGGAGCGGGTCGGGACCCTCCCGGGCGTGACCGCCGCGGTGGCCGGCGCCGAGGTCCGTGCCCTGGTGCCGGGACCGACCGACGCCATCCCCCCGGAGGTCGCGAAGCTACAGCTGACCGGCAGCGAGCTCGACGACCCCGGCGCCCGGCCGGCGGTCGACCCGGAGCCGGGCGGCCCGCTCGTCGTCTCGGTCTGCCCGGAGCCGTTCCTCCCGCTGGGGAAGGCGGCCGCGGCCTGCGGTCACGCCGCGCAGCTGTCGGCGATGCGGATGCCCGACGGGCGGTTCGACGCGTGGGCGGCCACCGGCTTCCCGGTGGTGGTCGAGCACCCCGACGTCGCGCGGTGGACGGCGCTGCGGCCGCGGGCGGACGTCGAGGTGGTCGACGCGGGCTTCACCGTGGTCGACCCGGGGACCAGCACGTCCCTCGCCCGCTGGGCGTAGCCGGGTGTCGACCTGCTGTCCCCTCCCGCGCGGGGAGACGACAGCAGGTCGACACCGCGCGCGCTCAGCCGTAGTAGAGGGCGACCGGCCGGCCGTCGATCTCGCGGACGTCGACGGTGGTGTCGTAGACGGCCGCCAGCACCTCGGGACGCATGACGTCGCGGGCGGGGGCGTCCGCGACGACGGCGCCGTCCCGCATGGCCACGATGCGGTCGGCGTGGGCCGCCGCGGAGTTGACGTCGTGCAGCACGGTGACGACCCGCTTGCCGAGTTCGTCGGCCATCGTCCGGACCAGCCGCATGATCTCGCCCATGTGCCGCAGGTCGAGGTTGTTGAGCGGCTCGTCGAGCAGCACGTACTCGGTGTCCTGGGCGAGGACCATCGCGATGAACGCCCGCTGGCGCTGACCGCCGGAGAGCTCGTCGAGGAAGCGGTGCCGGTAGGGGTCGAGTTCCAGGTAGGCGATCGCCCGGTCGACGTGCTCGCGGTCGGCGACGGTGAGCCGGCCCCGCGAGTGCGGGAAGCGCCCGAACCCCACGAGGTCGGAGACGGTCAGCCGGGCGGTGACGTGGTTGTCCTGGCGCAGCACGGCCAGGCGCCGGGCCAGCTCCTGCGACGGCGTCGTCGCGACGTCGAGGCCGTCCACCGTCACCCGGCCGGCGTCGGGCCGGACCAGGCGGCCGACGAGGCCGAACAGCGTCGACTTGCCCGCGCCGTTGGGGCCGATGAGCGCCGTCACCCCCTCGCCGCCGACGCGGATCGTGACGTCGTCGACCACCGTCTGGCCGCCGTAGCGCTTGGTGACGCCCTCGAGCGCGATCACCGCGCCCCCTTCCGCAGGACGAGGTACAGGAAGAACAGGCCGCCGGCGAAGTCGACGACCGTGGAGAGGGTGCCGCCGAAGCCGAGCACCCGCTCCAGGACCAGCTGGCCGCCGAGCAGGCAGACGACGCCGAGGAGCACCGCCGTGGGCACCGTCCAGACGTGCCGGAACGAGCCCGCCCACGAGTAGGCGAGGTTGGCGACGACCAGGCCGAAGAACAGGATCGGCCCGACCAGCGCCGTCGACGCCGCGACCATCACCGAGACGACCAGGAACAGGGTCATCACCACGCGCCGGTGGTCGACGCCCAGGCCCACGGCGGCCGGCTCGCCGAGGGTCAGCACGTCGAGGGTGCGCAGCAGCGGCACGACGACCGCGCAGCCGAGGACGACCAGCGCCGCGGTGAGCGACAGCAGCGTCTCGTCGGGCCGGGTCAGGGAGGCGAAGAACGCGTCGGAGAGCACCTGGAAGTCCAGGGGGTCCAGCATCCGCTGCATCCACTCGCTGAGGGCGCGGAAGAAGGTGCCCAGCACGACGCCGACCAGCAGCATCAGGTGGATCGAGCGCCGCTTCCCGCCGAACAGCCAGGTGAACAGGACGGCGCTGAACCCGACCATGACCGCCACCTGCACCGCCCAGAGGACGAGCGGGTCGGCCGCCAGGAACGCCGCGGACCCGGCGGCGAAGACGACGACGGTCGAGATCAGCACGTAGAACGCGTCGAACCCCATGATCGACGGGGTGAGGACGCGGTTCTGCGTGATCGTGTGGAAGACGACCGTCGACACCCCGACCGCCGCCGCGACGACGACCATCGCGGCCACCGTCAGGCCGCGCTTCTCCAGCGCGTAGGCCAGCGAGCCGGGGACGTCGGTGACCAGGTAGAGCGCGGCCAGGACGACCGCGACGGCGCCGAGCACGGCCAGGCGGGCCGCGGGCCCGGCCCGGCGCACGCGCACCGCCGCGCGGGGGCGGACCGTCGTCGGCGCGGGGTCAGTGAGCACGGCTCCCCCTCCGCAGCAGCAGCCAGAGGAACAGCACCGCGCCGACGATGCCGACGACGACCGACAGCGGGATCTCGTAGGGGAAGCGCAGGACCCGCGCCAGGATGTCGCAGGCGACGACGAACACGGCCCCGAGCGCGGCGACCCACGGGATCGCGCGGCGCACGTTGTCGCCGATCAGCAGGCTGACGACGTTCGGGACGACGAGGCCGAGGAACGGGACCAGCCCCGCGGTGACGAGCACCGCCGCGGTGATCACCGCGACGACGACCATCCCGACGGCTACGACGCGGCGGTGGTCCAGTCCCAGGTTGGTCGCGAACTCCTCGCCGAGACCGATGACGCTGAACCGGTCGGCGGCCAGCCAGGCGACGACGACCATCACGCCGGCGATCCACACGAGCTCGTACCGGCCTTGCACGACGCCGGCGAAGCTGCCCTGCGCCCACTGCCCGAGGGACTGCAGCAGGTCCAGGCGGTAGGCGACGAACGTCGTCACCGCGCCGACGACGCCGCCGAGCACGATGCCGACCAGCGGGACGAGCACGAGCTGGCGAACCGGCACCGCCCGCACCACCCGCAGGAACACCCAGGTGCCGAGGAGGCCGAACACCGCGGCGGCGACCGTCTTGCCGGCCACGGCCAGCCCCGGCAGGAACACCGTCGTCACGAGCATGCCGAGCGTGGCGAACTCGGTGACGCCGGTGGTGCTCGGCTCCACGAACTTGTTCCGCACGAGCATCTGCATGATCAGCCCGGCGATGCCCAGCGAGGCGCCGGCGAGGACCAGCGCCACGGTGCGCGGGATCCGGCTGGCCACGAGCAGGAACGCCGCGGTGCCGTCGGACCCGCCGGTGAGCACCGACAGCGGGGAGACGTCGGAGACGCCGATGGACAGGCTCGCGACCGCGAGGCCCGCGAGCAGCACGCCGACGAGCACCCCCACGCCGGTGCGCCGGGGGCGCGCCGGGGCGGGGGTGCCCGTCCGGCCCGTGTCGAGTGCCGTCACGGAGGAGGTGCGGGACTCAGCCGGCGATCTGCAGGACGTCGTCGATCATGATCCGGGTGGTGTCGATGCCCCCGAAGACGACGTACCAGGCGACCGGGTCGAGGTAGTGGATCTGGCCCCGCTGGGCGGCGGTCGTCCGCGCGACGACGTCGTTGTCGAGCACCGCCGCGGCCGCCTGCGCGCCCTCCTCGCCGGTGGCGGCGTCGCGGTCGACGACCCACAGGTGGTCGGGGTCCGTCTCGAGCAGGAACTCGAAGGAGACCGGCTCGCCGTGCGTGGCGGCCTGGATGTCGTCGACGACGGGCTGCACGCCGAACGCGTCGTAGATCAGCCCGCCGCGCGCGCCGCGGGCGTCCGCGCCCTCGCGGGCCGGGGCCATCGCGCTGAGCTCGCCGCCGGAGACCATGAGGCCCAGGCCGGTGCCCGCGTCGGCGGTGGCGGCCCGCGCCTCCTCGATCCCCGCCTCGAGGTCGGCGACGGCCGCGGCTGCCTCGTCCTCCGCGCCGAGCACCTCGCCGAGGAAGGTGGCGTTGCGCTCGAGGGTCTCCGTGTAGGAGCCGCGCAGGCTCAGGTCGACCGTCGGGGCGATCTCGCTGAGGTCCTCGTACAGGGCCGCGGAGCGGCCGCCGATGACGATGAGGTCGGGCTGCTGCGACTCGATCTCGACCAGGTCGGCCTCGAACAGGGTGCCCGCGTCGAAGGCGTCGTCGGCCAGGTACTGCTGCAGGTGGTCGGGCACCGAGTCCAGCGGGGCGCCGGCGACCTCGCCGCCCAGTGCGCCGATCGTGTCGAGGCTGGCCATGTCGAAGACGACGATCCGCTCGGGGTCCACCGGGACCTCGACCGTCGTCTCCTCGTACTCCGGCTCCTGGTCCTCGGCGGCGGTGTTCCGGTCCCACGTCCAGGTGACCGTCCCGGCGTCGGTCGCGGCCTCGGCCACCGGCTCGTCGGACGAGCACGCGCCGAGCGCGAGGACCGTGGCGAGGGACAGGGAGGCGGCCGACAGCGGCCGGGTCGCGGTGCGCATCGTTCTCCTGCTCATGGGTAGGTCAGGCTGCCCTCAGTAAGGCTGGCCTAACCTGCCACAGCCCGCAGAGCAACGGAACGGCGGGGTCCCCTGACCCCTGGTTGCCCCCGTCCGCCGGCGGGCAGGAGCGGCGCATGCAGACACGCACCCTCGGGTCCCTGTCCGTCCCCGCCATGGGGCTGGGCTGCATGGGGATGAGCGAGTTCTACGGCACCGGTGACCAGGCCGAGGCCGAGCGCACCATCCAGCGGGCCCTCGACCTCGGCGTCACCTTCCTCGACACCGCGGACATGTACGGCCCGTTCACCAACGAGCGGCTGGTCGGCAAGGCGATCGCCGGCCGCCGGGACGAGGTGGTGCTGGCCACCAAGTTCGGCAACGAGCGCGGCGAGGACGGCTCGTTCCGCGGGATCAACGGCACGCCCGACTACGTGCGGCGGGCCTGCGACGCCTCGCTCGAGCGGCTCGGCGTCGACGTCATCGACCTCTACTACCAGCACCGGGTGGACACCACCGTCCCGGTCGAGGACACCTGGGGCGCGCTGGCCGAGCTGGTCCACGCGGGCAAGGTGCGCACCGTCGGGATCTCCGAGGCCGCCCCGGAGACCATCCGCCGGGCGCACGCCGTCCAGCGGGTGACCGCCGTGCAGACCGAGTACTCGCTGTGGAGCCGCGATCCCGAGGAGAACGGCGTCCTGGCCACCTGCGCCGAGCTCGGCATCGGGTTCGTCGCCTACTCGCCGATCGGCCGCGGCTTCCTCTCCGGGCAGATCCGCAGCGTCGACGACCTCGCGCCCGACGACTTCCGCCGGCACAACCCGCGGTTCCAGGGCCAGGCGTTCGAGCAGAACCTGCGCCTGGTCGACCGGGTGCGGGAGATCGCCGACGAGAAGGGCGTGACGGCGTCGCAGCTCGCGCTGGCGTGGGTGATGGCGCAGAGCGACCGCGGGGGCAACCCGGGCGTGGTGCCGATCCCGGGCACCAAGCGGGTGCGCTACCTGGAGGAGAACGCCGCGGCCGCCGACGTCGAGCTCTCCGACGGCGACCTGCGCCGGCTCGACGAGGCCGCCCCGGTCGGCGCCGCGGTCGGCGACCGCTACCCGGACATGTCCGGCGTCCACCGGTGAGGGCCCGTCCCGCCTCCCGCGCGCGGGCGGCGGGACGGCCTCAGGCGGCGCGGGCCGTGGGGGAGGAGAGGACCTCGGCGACGTGGGCGCGGGCGGCGGCGGCCAGCCGGGCGCCGACGTCGGCCCACGCGTCGCGGACCTCGCGCGCCGGCCACGCCTCCGGCTGCAGCGCCGGAGGCAGCAGCGGGTCGCCGGTGAGCACCGCCCGCACCTCCGCGCGCAGCTGCAGGTGGCACCCGAGCGCGGCCGGGCCCTCGGGTGGAGCACCGGCGACCCCGCGCAGCCGGTCGAGCACGCGCACCCAGGCGGCGCCGAGCCGGGGGAGGTCCCAGCAGCGGGCGGCCAGGTCGGCGTCGGACAGCCGCGGGTCGGCCACCTGCGCGGTGAGCAGGTCCAGCCGGGAGGTGCGCTCGCCGGCCAGCTCGGCGCGCACCTCCTCCAGCGCGACGGCGTGCGGCGACACCCACGTGGCCGGCGCCAGGGGGCCGAAGCCGGCGCGGGCCAGCGCGCGCCGCACCCGCTCGCGGGCCGCGCGGTCGGTCTCCGGGACGCCGTAGACGACCATCCGCCACGCGCCGTCCCACGGGCCCAGCCGCCGCCGGACCCGCTCGTCGCGGGCGGCGACCGCCGCGCGCAGCGCCGCGGTCGGGGCGAGCAGCGTCTCCCGCCCGCGCCGGGACGCGGTCAGCCAGCCGGCGCGGCGCAGTGCCGACGTGGCGACCCGCGTGCTCGGCTCGGCCACCCCGCACGCCGCGAGGAAGCCGACCAGGGCCTGCAGCGGCACCGGGTCGCCGGTGACGGCGTCCAGGTGCTCGGTGCACAGGTCCACCAGCAGGTCGCGGACGGTCATGACCCCATGCCTACCCCGCGCCCGGTCCCGGCTCCCCCGGACGGCGCGCGATCATGGGAGGCGATGAACGCCCTCCTCGTCTGGTCGGCCACGGCGGTGGCCCTGCTGGTCGCCCTCGCCGGCCTGGCGTCCACCCTCGCCCGCCGGCGCATCGGCCTGCTGCACCTGGCCGGCGCCGCGGTGCTCGAGGTGCTGCTCGTCGTCCAGGCGGTGGTGGCGGCGGTGGCGCTGGCGGGCGGGCAGCGGCCCCCGGAGACGGCGACGTTCGTCGGCTACCTGGCCGGTGTCGTCCTGCTGCCGGTGGCCGGGGTGCTGTGGTCGCGCACCGAGCCCAGCCGCTGGGCGGGGACGGTGCTGGCCGTGGCGTCGCTGGTCACCGCGGTCATGGTGTGGCGGCTGGTGCAGCTCTGGGAGGCCCCGGGTGCCTGAGCGGGACGCGCGGGGCACGGCGCCGGGCGGGACCGCCGCCGGGCCGGGCCGGGTCCTGGTGGCCGTGTACGCGGTCTTCGCGCTGGCCGCCGGTGCGCGCGCCGGCGTGCAGCTGGCCACCCGCTTCGACGAGGCGCCGGTGGCCTACCTGCTGTCGGCGCTGGCCGCGGTGGTCTACCTGGTCGCCACGGTGGGGCTGGCCCGCGGCGGGCGGGCGGGACGGCGGACCGCCGTCGTCGCGTGCTCGGTGGAGCTGGCCGGCGTGCTGGTCGTGGGCGTGCTGTCGCTGGTGGACCGGGCGGCCTTCCCCGACGAGACGGTGTGGTCGGCGTTCGGCCGCGGCTACGGGTTCGTGCCGCTGGTGCTGCCGGTGCTCGGCCTGCTGTGGCTGCGCCACCAGGCCGAGGTGGCGGCGGGGGAGGAGGCGGCCGGGACCGTCCCCGAGGACGGTCCCGGCCGGTCCTGAGCGGTCAGAAGTCGCCGCCCCCGAAGTCGCCGCCGAAGTCCCCGCCGCCGAAGTCCCCGCCGCCGTCGTAGCCGCTGTCGGCCCCGCCGGCGAAGTCGGCGCCGGGGTCGCCGCCGTAGCCGCCGTCGGAGGCCGCGTAGTCGCCCCCGCCGTCCCCGCCGCCGTCGCCGGCCCCGGCGCCGTCCTGGTAGCCCTCGGCGTAGGCCTCCTCGTCGCCGCCGCCGAACAGGCCGCTGTCACCGAGGCCCGTGTCGAACAGCGCGTCGGCGACCGCCGTCCCGACGACGAGGCCGCCGATGGTGCCGAGCATGCTGCCGCCGATCGAGCCGGCGAAGCCGCCCATGCCGCCCATCCGGGGCCCGTAGCCGCCGCCGTAGCCGTACCCGCCGCCCCCGTAGCCGGGTCCGCCGCCGAAGCCGCCGAAGGTCCGCTCGAGGAACCCCGGCTGGCGGAGCTCGGCGCGGGTGGCGACCCGGGCGAGGGTCTGGGCGTCGTCGCTGCGGGGGCGCTCGGACGCCGGCACGCCGGCCGCGAGCTGGGTGAGCACCTCCTGCCGCTGCTCCGGTGTGAGCTGGGCGAAGGCCTCCGCGTGCGCCTGCTCGATCTGGTCCGGCGGCGCGGTCTTGAGCAGGTAGCGGTAGCGCTCGATGGCCTGCTGGTCGGTCAGCGGGCGGTCCCCGGAGGCCCGCGGGGCGGCGGGCGGGCGCGGTGCTGCGGGCGGTGCGGCCGGTGTGGCGTAGCCGTCGTAGCCCCCGTAGGCCGGGGGTTCCGGCGCGCGGCGCCGGCCGAGGAGCCGGTCGAGCAGTCCCATGGCGTCTCCCTCCCGAGTGGTCCTCGGAGGGGTGCCCATGAGGGCGCCGGGCACACCTGTCCGGGCTGGTCACCTGGCGCACGGGCGCCCGGCCTGGGACAGCAGTTAGATTCGTTGCGTGCGACCGGACGGGAACCGACCGCGGGAGGAGCAGGGGCCACCGCCCGGCCTGCTGCCCGGCATCGGCGGCCCGACCGACGCGCCGTCCGGCGACGGCATCCCCCCGCGCACCCGCGCCGTCATGGCCGAGGCGACGGCGCCCACCGGGGACGGCGCCGGCGACCGGCAGGCCGGCATCGTCAGCGCCGCCACCGCCGTCGTCTCCGGGCACCGCGGGGCCCACTCCGCCTCCACGGCCCTGCCCGCGGTCCTGGCCGACGTCCCGGTCGCGGTCCTGCTCATCGACCAGGAGTCGGGCGCGGTCACCTACGCGAACACCGCCGCGGTCGAGATGGCCGGCAACGTCCGCCTCCCGGTCGACGTCGACACCTGGGGCGCGTCGGCCGGCCTCACCGACCTCGGCGGCGCGCCGCTCGCGCGCACCAGCGGCCCCCTGTCGCTGGTCGCCCAGGGCCAGCCGGTCACCGGCGAGGCGGTGCGGCTCTCGCCGGGCCGCAGCACCGACGCCGGCCGGGCCCGGGAGGACGACGGCGACGCGGACCGGCTGCTGTGGGTGACCGGCTTCCCGCTGTCGCAGCCGGGCAGCCGGCAGCAGCTGTCGCTGGTGGTGCTGCTGGAGGTCGAGAAGGCCGGCGGCGGGGACGCCGACGCCGAGCTGCAGGCGCTGCGCGAGCGGGCCGTGGTGGCCACCGACATCGCGTTCACCATCACCGACCCCCGCCAGCCGGACAACCCGCTGGTCTGGGTCAACCCGTCGTTCACCCGGATCACCGGGTACTCCTACGAGGAGTCGGTGGGCCGCAACTGCCGCTTCCTGCAGGGCCCCAGCACCGACCGGGCGACCGTCGAGCAGATCCGCGCGGCGCTGCGGGCGCGGGAGGCGGTCACCGTCACGCTGCTCAACCACCGCCGCGACGGCACCGCCTTCTGGAACCAGCTCGCGATCAGCCCGGTGTTCGACGGCGACGGCGAGCTGGTCAGCTTCGTCGGCGTGCAGACCGACGTCACCGAGCGGGTGCGGGTCGAGGCCGAGCGGGAGGCCGCCTTCGCCGCCGAGCAGGCGGCCCGGCAGGAGGCCGAGCTCGCCCGGTCGGTCGCGGAGCAGGCCCAGCGCGACGCCGAGCAGGCGCAGCGCGACGCCGAGGGCGCCCAGGCCCGGCTCGCGCTCATGGCCGAGGCCACCAGCGCGCTGATCGCCACCCTCGACATCGCCGACGTGCTCGACCGGCTGGCCGCCCTGTGCGTGCCGCAGCTGGCCGACTGGACGGTCATCACGCTCGTCGACGAGTCCGGCGAGGTCCGCGAGCTGGTCTCCCGCGACCGCGAGCACCAGCGCACCGACCTGCGCCGCTTCGACGCCGGGCACGCCCTCCGGCTGCCGCCGGACTCGCCGAGCCAGCGCAGCATCACCACCTCGCGCGCGGTCCTGGTCGAGCGGCTGTCCGAGCGGCTGGACGACGCCACCGCCTCCCCGGTGGCCCGGGAGATCGCCGGGCGGCTGGGCGCTGCGTCGGCGCTGAGCGCACCCCTGGTGGCCCGCCGCCGGACCCGCGGGGCGATCACGCTGGTGCGCACCTCGCCGGAACGCCCGTTCACCCCCGACGACGTCGGGCTGGTCGAGGACCTCGCCCGCCGGGCGGCCCTGGTCATGGACAACGTGCGGCTCTACCAGCAGGAGCACGCCGTCGCCGACACGCTGCAGCGGTCCCTGCTGCCGGACCTGCCGGAGATCCCCGGGCTCGAGGCCGCCGCGCACTACGTCAGCGCCTCGACCGCGGCCGACGTCGGCGGGGACTTCTACGACCTGCTGCAGCTGCCCGACGGGTCGGTCGGGATGGTCGTCGGCGACGTCGTCGGCCACGACGTCGCCGCGGCCGCCGCGATGGGGCACCTGCGCGGGTTGATCCGCGCCTGCCTCTGGGACGCCCCCGATCCGTACCCGAGCACGGTGCTCACCCGCGTGGACCGGCTGGTGCAGGGCCTGCGGGTCGCCTCGCTCGCGACGATGGCCTACCTGCGCGCCCTCCCGCCGGACGGGCCGGGTGGCGCCTGGACCGCGCAGCTGGCCAACGCCGGCCACCCACCGCTGCTCCTGCGCTCACCCGACGGGTCCGTGACGCCGGTCGACGGCGTGACCGGCCTGCTGGTCGGCGTCGACGCCGGCGCCGAGCGGCGGACGCGGACCCTGCGGCTGCCGCCGGGCTCCACGGTGCTCGCCTACACCGACGGGCTGGTGGAGACCCCCGGCTCGGACCTCGACCAGGGCATCGCGGCGCTGGTGGAGCGGCTGTCGGCCACCCCGGCCGACGCCTCGCCCCGCGACCTGTGCGACGCCGCGGTCAGCGGCACCCTCGACGGCCGCGACGACGTCGCGCTCATCGCCGTCCGCTTCGGCGCGACCTGATCCCGCGGGGGGGGTCGGTCAGCCCCCGTCGACCTCCACGAACCCGTAGCGGCCGCGGTGGAACAGGAGCGGACGGCGGCCGGGGTCCGCGCCGAGGTCCAGCACCCGGGCCGCGACGATGGTGTGGTCGCCG
>NZ_JBJGZF010000012.1:0-157440 GCF_054050375.1 Geodermatophilus sp. SYSU D00879 | reverse complement strand
GGGGGGGGTCGGTCAGCCCCCGTCGACCTCCACGAACCCGTAGCGGCCGCGGTGGAACAGGAGCGGACGGCGGCCGGGGTCCGCGCCGAGGTCCAGCACCCGGGCCGCGACGATGGTGTGGTCGCCGCCGTCGTACTCCGCCCACAGCGTGCAGTCGATCCACGCGACGACGCCGTCGAGCACGGGGGAGCCGTGCCGGCTCGGCCGCCACGGGACGCCGGCGAACTTGTCGACGCCCGAGCGGGCGAAGGCCGCCGACAGCCCGGACTGGTCCTCGGCGAGGACGTTGACGCAGAACCGGCCGATGTCCCGCAGCCGCGGCCAGGTGCTCGACGTGCGCGAGGGCGCGAGCGCCACCAGCGGCGGGTCCAGCGACAGCGAGCTGAACGACTGGCAGGTGAAGCCGACCGGGCCGCCGTCGCTGTCCGCGGTGACCACGGTGACGCCGGAGGCGAAGTGGCCGAGCACGTCCCGCATGACCCGTGGGTCGACGACCTCCGCCGGACCGCTCACGCCGTCGTCCCGGCGGCCGCCCGGGGGACCGAGCGGCCGCCGGCGCGGTACAGGGAGCTGGGCAGCTCGTGGCCGACCGCGGACTCGGTGACCCGCGCGGCGGCCAGCAGCGCGTCCAGGTCGATCCCGGTGCGCACGTCGGACTCCTCCAGCCAGTAGACGAGCTCCTCGGTGGCGATGTTGCCGCTCGCGCCGGGCGCGAACGGGCAGCCGCCGAGCCCGCCGACGGAGGCGTCGAGCTGGGTCACCCCGGCCTGGACGGCGGCCAGCGCGTTGGCCTGGCCGGTGCCGCGGGTGTCGTGGAAGTGCACAGCGACCGGGGTGCCGGGGCAGGCGCGGCGGACCGCGTGCAGCAGGCGGACCACCCGCGCCGGCGTCGTCGTCCCGATGGTGTCGCCCAGGCACAGGGCGTCGGCGCCGGCGGTGACCGCGGCGCGGCAGACGTCGACGGTGCGGGCGATCGGGGTGCGCCCGTCGAACGGGCAGTCCCACGCGGTGGCGACGACGACCTCCAGGGAGCCGCCGGCGCCGTGCGCCAGCGCGGCCACCTCGCCGACGCCGGCCAGCGCCTCGGCGGTGGAACGGCCGGCGTTGGCCCGGCTGTGCGCGTCGGAGGCGGACACGACCAGCTCCAGGTCGGCGAGGCCGGCGTCGACCGCGCGGACCGCGCCGCGGGGGTTGGCGACCAGCGCCGACCAGTGCACGCCCGGCCACCGGGACAGCTCGGCGGCCACCCGGTCGGCGTCGGCCAGCGCCGGGACGGCCTTCGGCGACACGAACGAGGTCACCTCGATGCGGCGGACGCCGGTGGCGACCAGCGCCTCCAGCATCGCGAGCTTGCCCTCGAGCGGGACGGGGGCCTCCAGCTGCAGCCCGTCCCGCATGCCGACCTCGCGGACGTCGACCGCCGTCGGCAGCACCAGGTCGAAGTCCGACGGCACCGCGGCCCTCCTGTCTGCTCGCCCGGACGGGGGAACCCGACCATCCTGCTACGTGATGGGGTTCCACGTGGAACGCAGGAGGTAATGACTGGGGTCGGTACACCGAGCCGAGGTGCGGGAGGGAGGCGCCGTGGACCTGGGTAGTGCCACGGGCACCCTGCCGCCCCCCGACCTGGGCAGCGCGTTCACGAACTCGCCGATGGGCGTGGCGCTGAGCACCCCGGAGGGCGTGCTCATCGAGGCGAACGCCGCGCTCGGCGAGCTGCTCCGGCGCGACCCCGGGACGCTGCGCGGCACGACGCTGTTCGACGTCACCCACCCCGAGGACGTGGCCGGCGCGGTCGCCGTCTGCGCCGGCCTGCAGGAGAGCCGCGGCCGGGCCCGCCACGAGTGCCGGATGGTGCGGTCCGACGGGGAGGTCGTGCCGGTCCAGGTGACGTCGTCCTGGGTCGACGGCACCCCGGGCGTCACCGCGCCGCACCTGGTCCTGGTGGTCGAGGACGTCACCGAGCGCAAGGCGATGGAGGCCCGGCTGCTGCACCAGTCGGCGCACGACCCGCTCACCGGGCTGCCCAACCGGCTGCTGTTCCGCGACCGGCTGCGGCACGCGCTCGAGCGGGGCCACCGCGAGCACACGCCGACCTGCGTGCTCGTGCTCGACCTCGACGGGTTCAAGGCGGTCAACGACCAGTTCGGTCACCCCGTCGGTGACGCCGTCCTCGTGGCCGTGGCCGGGCACCTCGTCTCGGTGCTGCGGGCCAGCGACACCGCGGCCCGGCTGGGCGGTGACGAGTTCGCCGTCGTCTGCGAGAACACCGAGCGGGCCGACGCCGAGGTGCTGGCCGCGCGGCTGCAGGAGGCCTTCCCCGGCTCGCTGAGCATCGGCTCGACCACCGTGCGGGTGGGCCTGAGCATCGGCATCGGCTCGGTCGACGGCGGCGTGGACCCCGAGGAGGCGCAGGACGCGGTGGTCCGGGAGGCCGACGCGGCGATGTACGCGGACAAGGCCCGCCGCCGCTGAGCTCCCTCAGGCGCGCGGCTCCGTCAGGCGCGCGAGCCGGCCCAGCCCACCGTGCCGGGCAGCCGGGCGAACACCGCGGTCAGCACCGGCAGCGGCAGCGCGAGCACGAGGAAGACGGTGAAGCCGGCGATGTCGTCGGCGTTCTGCGACGCGGCCCCCACGACGAGGGCGAGGAAGAGGACGGCGACCGAGGCGAGCGCGGAGGCGAACAGGACCGTGGGGGAGTGCCGGCCCAGCAGCCGCGCCGCCCCGGTGACCAGCCCAGCCGCGCAGGGGAGCCCGAGCAGCAGCGTGACGGTGATCGGGTCGTCCTCGGCGCCGGTGAGCACCGCGACGAGGAAGGCCAGCGACACCAGCGCGGTCAGGCCGCCGGTCACGAAGCCGAGCACGGCCGCGGTGGTCGCCGTCCCCGGCCGCCCGGGGCCGTGCGGCCACGCCGGCGGCGCGAGCGGCACCGCCGCCCAGCCGGGGCCGTACGGGGCCGGCGGCGGGGAGGGCGGGACCTGCCCGTAGGGCGGCACGGCGCCGTACGGGGGCGGGGCGCCGTACGGGGGCCGGGCGCCGTAGAGCGGCTGGGCGCCGTACGTCGGCTGGTTGCCGTACCCGGGCGGCGGGGGCGGAGGGGCGGACCCGGGCGGGACGACGTCCCACTCCTGCTCGTACGGCTGACCGGTCATACGCCCAGTCTGCGGCCGCCGCCCCCGCGCCCCGCGCTCCCGCTGCCGTGTCGTCGCCCGCTCGGGTCAGACGCCGAGGGCGGCGCCGACGACGGCGCGGGCCTCCTCCTGCACCTGCGCGAGGTGGTCGGGGCCCTTGAACGACTCCGCGTAGACCTTGTAGACGTCCTCGGTCCCCGACGGGCGGGCGGCGAACCAGGCGTTCTCCGTGACCACCTTCAGCCCGCCGATCGCGGCGTCGTTGCCGGGCGCGCGGGTGAGCTTGGCGGTGATCGGCTCGCCGGCCAGCTCGGTGGCGGTGACGTCCTCCGGCGACAGCTTCCCCAGCGCCGCCTTCTGCTCGCGGTTCGCCGGGGCGTCCACCCGCGCGTAGGCCGACGCGCCGTACCGCCCGGTCAGCTCCGCGTGCAGCTGCGACGGCGAGCTGCCGGTCACCGCCTGGATCTCGCCGGCCAGCAGCGCGAGCAGGATGCCGTCCTTGTCCGTCGTCCACACCCCGCCGTCGCGGCGCAGGAACGACGCCCCCGCGGACTCCTCGCCGCCGAAGCCGACCGACCCGTCGAGCAGCCCCGGCACGAACCACTTGAACCCGACCGGCACCTCGACCAGCCGCCGCCCCAGCCCGGCGACGACGCGGTCGATCAGCGACGACGACACCAGCGTCTTGCCGACGGCGACGTCCTCGCCCCACTCCGGGCGGTGCACGAACAGGTAGGAGATCGCGACGGCGAGGAAGTGGTTGGGGTTCATCAGCCCGGCGTCGGGGGTGACGATCCCGTGCCGGTCGGCGTCGGCGTCGTTGCCCGTGGCGATCGCGTAGTCGGCGCGCTTGCCGATGAGCGAGGCCATCGCCGACGGCGACGAGCAGTCCATCCGGATCTTGCCGTCCCAGTCGAGCGTCATGAACCGCCACGTGGGGTCGACCAGCGGGTTGACCACGGTGAGGTCGAGCCGGTGCCGCTCGGCGATGGCCGCCCAGTAGTCCACGCTCGCGCCGCCGAGCGGGTCGGCGCCGATCCGCACCCCGGCCGAGCGGACCGCGTCGAGGTCGAGCACCGCCGGCAGGTCGTCGACGTAGGTGGCGACGTAGTCGTAGCGCTGCGCCGCCGCGTGCGCCCGGGCGAACGGCACCCGCCGCACGCCGTCGAGCCCGGCAGCGAGCAGCTCGTTGGCGCGGTCGGCGATGACCTTCGTGGCGTCGGTGTCGGCCGGGCCGCCCGACGGCGGGTTGTACTTGAAGCCGCCGTCGCGGGGCGGGTTGTGCGACGGGGTGACGACGATGCCGTCGGCGAGACCGCCGGTCTTCCCCCGGTTGGCGGCGAGGATCGCGTGGCTCACCGCCGGGGTGGGCGTGTACCGGCCGGCGGCGTCGACGAGCACGGTGACGTCGTTGGCGACGAGCACCTCCAGCGCGGACGCCCACGCCGGCTCGGACAGCGCGTGGGTGTCGCGGCCGAGGAACAGCGGCCCGTCGTAGCCCTGCGCCGCCCGGTACTCGCAGATCGCCTGGGTGGTGGCCAGGATGTGCGCCTCGTTGAACGCGGTGTCGAACGCCGACCCGCGGTGCCCCGAGGTCCCGAACGACACCCGTTGCGCCGGCTCGGCCGGGTCGGGCACCAGCGTGTAGTAGGCGGTCACCAGCGAGGCGACGTCGACCAGGTCGGACGGGGCGGCCGGCTGGCCGGCGCGGGGATCGGTCACGCGCCGATCCTGGCCCGACCGGGGCCCGGCTGGCGACCCGGCGTCACCCCACCCGGGCGGTCGCCCGGCGGACCCGGAGTCCGTCGAGCAGCAGGCCGGCGGCCAGTGCGGCCCCGGCGCCCTCCCCGGCGCGCAGCCGCAGGTCCAGCAGCGGCTCCAGGCCGAGAGCGTGCAGCACCAGCTCGTGCCCGCGCTCGCGGCTGCGCTGCCCGGCGACCAGGCAGGCCTGCGCGCCGGGCTCGAGCAGCACGGCGGCCAGCGCGGCCACCGAGACGGCGAACCCGTCGAGGACGACGGGGGTGCGCGCGGCCGCGGCGCCGAGGACCGCCCCGGCCAGCACGGTGAGCTCCGGCCCGCCGAGCTCGGCCAGCGCCCGGGCGGGGTCCAGGCCGCTCCCGGCCCGGGCCACCGCGGCGGCCACCACGGCGCGCTTGCGCTCGAGCACCGCGCTGTCGGCGCCGGACCCCAGCCCGGTGACCTCGGCGGGGTCGGCGCCGAGCAGCCCGGCGGCCAGCGCGGCGGCGACGGTCGTGTTGCCCACGCCCACCTCGCCGAGCGCGAGCAGGCCGTCGCGGGCGCCCAGCTCCCGCCCGGCGGCCAGCAGCCGCTCCACGTCGGCGGCGGGCAGGGCCGGGGCCGTGGCGAGGTCGCCGCGCGGGCCGGCCGGGCGGGCGTCCACCGCGCCGGGCAGCGGGCCGCCGTCCACCCCGGCGTCGACGACGACCGTCGTCAGCCCGGCCGCGGCCGCGGCGGTGGCGCCGACCGAGGTGCCGGCCAGCGCGGCGCGGACGACGTCGCGGGTGACGTGCCCGCCGTAGGCCGAGACGCCGAGCGCGGCGACCGGGTGGTCGGCGGCGGCCAGCACGAGGGCGCCGCCGGTGACGTCGCCGCGGCCGAGGGCCACGACGCGGTCCACCGCGCGGTCGAGCACGCCGAGCGAGCCCGGGGGAGTGAGCAGGCGGTCGGCCTCGTCGCGGGCGCCGACGACGTCCTCGCGGCCGGGCGCGCGCAGGTGCGACGGGGGAGCGGCCGGGCCGCCGTCGTCGGCGGGCCAGCGGTCCTCCAGGACGACGGCGTCCAGCGGCAGCCGCCGCGACCAGCCGGCGCGCTCCAGCCCGGGCGCGGGCGGGCGCTCGTCGGGCCAGCCCAGGCACAGCCAGCCGAGGGTGGCCACGCCGTCGGGCAGGCCGACCAGCCCGGCCAGCTCCTCGGGGCGGAACAGCGTCACCCAGCCCATGCCCAGGCCCTCGGCGCGGGCGGCCAGCCACAGGTTCTGGATGGCGGCCGCGCAGCTCCACAGGTCGGCGTCGGGGAAGGTGGCGCGGCCCAGCACGCCGGCCGCGGGGGTGCGCCGGTCGCAGCAGACGACGACCCCCAGCGGCGCCTCACGCACGCCCTCGAGCTGCAGGTCGAGCAGCCGGCGGGCGGCGTCGGGCTCCATCTGCGCGGCCTGGCGCAGCCGCTCGCGGTCGGTGAGGACGGCGGCGCGGTCCCGGACGGCCGGGTCGCGGACGACGACGAACCGCCACGGCTGGCTGTGCCCGACCGACGGCGCGGAGTGCCCGGCGGCCAGCACCCGGCGCAGGACGTCGTCGGGCACCGGGTCGGGGCGGTAGCGGCGGACGTCGCGGCGGGCGGCGACGACGGCGTAGAACCCGCCGGCGTCGTCGGGCATGGCCCAGCCGGCGGGGTCGCCGGCCCGCTCGGCGGCGGAGGTGGCGTCGCCGATGAGCGGGACCGGCCGGGGATACGTCACGGGTGCTGCCTCCGCAGCCGGCCGGGGGCCCGGCGGGCCCAGGCCTCGTCCAGCAGGTCGGTGACGACGGCCGGGGCGGCCGCGGCGAGGTCGACCTGCACGCCGGAGAGCCGCTTCCCCCACCACAGCAGCGACACCGCGCCGCCCTCGGCCGCGCGCGCCTCCGACTCCCCGACCATGACGTTGAGGATGCCCGGTGCCCACAGCGTGGCGAGCACGGCGGTCCCCAGCCGGAAGGACGGGCGGCCGTGGTGGTCGGCCTCGGTGACCTCCGGCAGCGCGAGGGCCAGCGCGCGGACGTCGTCCTCGGTCATGCCCGGTCCCCGGTCACCCGCTCAGCCTGGCAGCGGCCGGGAACGGCCTCCAGCCGCCGGCGGGCACGACGGGGCGGTTCAGGCGCTCGCCGCGATCCCCGCGAGGAGCGCGATCCCGATGAACCCGATCCCCACCCAGCCCAGGACGATGCCGGCGATCGCCATGCCGTCCCCGCTCTCGCCGCGCTCGCGGATCTGGCTGCGCGCGATGTAGCCGAAGACGAGCGCCAGGACGCTGCCGATCCAGTAGATCCAGAGGATGCCCAGCACCATCGACGCGATGGCCAGGCCGTTCGTCCGGCGCGCGACCGGGTAGCCGTAGGGCGGGTACCCGTGGCCGTAGGGCGCGGGCGGTGGACCGTACGGGCCCTGCGGGGGGCCACCCGCGGCCGGGCCGGGGGTCGGCCCGTACTGCGGCCACCCCTGCTGCCCGGTGCCGTACCCGGGCGCGTCCCACTGCGTCATGTCCGTCCTCCCCGTCCCGATCCCCGCGCGGGAGCGGACGGGAGTCCGTCGTCCCGGCGCGGGTGCGGAGGGCAGGCTACGGAGCCGGGGGCCACGGGCCCAGCTCCGCCACCCCTGACGGGTCGGACAGCGGGCAGCCCGCGCGCAGGTCCGCGGAGGTGCTCGCTCGACGGCGGCGACGGGCTCCGCGCGACGTTCCCACGGGAACGCCCTCAGTCCTCGACGGCGGCGAGGAAGCGGCGCAGCGTCTCGAGGAAGACCTCGGGCTGCTCCGAGTGCACCCAGTGGCCGGCGTTCTTCACCGTGACCAGCCGGGTCGAGGGGAACAGCTCGTCCATCCGCGCGCGGTCCTCGGGCAGCACGTAGTGGCTGTTCGCGCCGGCGACCCAGAGCACCGGGCCGTCGAAGGTGGCGCCCGGCGGCGGGTCGGGGAAGCCGCGCAGCTCGCCCAGGTCGCGCTCGAGGGTCTCCAGGTTCAGCCGCCACCGCCAGCGGCCCGAGCCCACGCCCTCGCGGACCAGGCTCTGCAGCAGGAACGACCGCACCATCGTGCTCGGCACCGCCTCGCGCAGCGCCCGGTCGGCGTCCTCGCGGGTGCGCAGCGCGCCGAGGTCCACCGCCCGCATCGCGGCGATGTAGGCGCCGAACGGCGAGGCCTCCTCGTCGCGGTCGTCGGTGCGGCCGCCGGTGAGCGGGTACTCGACCGGCGCGATGTCGACGACGACGAGCGCGCGCAGCAGCTCCGGCCGGCGCAGCGCCAGCTGCATCGCCACCTTGCCGCCCATCGAGTGCCCGACCAGCGTCACCGGCTCGCCGAAGGACTCCAGCTCCGCGGCCACCAGCCCGGCCATGTCCACGTAGTCGACCCGGTCGGTCCACGGCGAGTGCCCGTGGTTGGGCAGGTCGAGCAGCGTCACCCGGTGGCGGTCGGCCAGCCCCTTCGCCGCCGTCGTCCAGTTCTTGCCCTGGCCGAACAGCCCGTGGACGAACACCACCCGCGGGCCGGCCTCGCCGACGGTGCGCGCCGCCAGCCGCTCGTCGGAGGGCGCGTCGGCGGTCACCCGGCGATTCCACCAGATCCGCGGGCGACGGCGACCTACCGTGCCGGGGACGACGGGGGAGGTCCCAGCATGCCCGGACGGCGTCGCGCCGCCACGACCACCAGACGGCGGACCACGAAGCGGCGGACGGCGGCCCGCCGGCCGCCGGTGCCCGACCTGCCCACCGCCGGTCCCGGTGAGCGGGTGTGGGTGCTCGCCGTCCCGTTCCGCGCCCCGGCCCCGGGCGCCGTCTGGCACGCCGGGCTGCAGGCGCACGTGTGGGTCGGCGCGCGGCTGCCGCCGGCGCTGGCGCCCTACGACCCGCCGCCCTACACGTTCGAGCGCTTCCTCGAGGACGAGCTCAACGAGGCGCCGCGGCCGCTGCCCGAGGCCCGGCAGCTGGTGCCGCGCGACGAGCAGTGCACCGGCGCCGAGGCCGTCGTGGCCTCGGCCGCGGCCGGGCACCGGGTGTTCCTGCTCGGCGACGACCCCGGCGTCGGCAAGACCGGCACCGCGGTGATGGCCGCCCGCGAGATCTGCGAGCTGCGCGGCGGCGAGCGGGTGCTCGTCGTCGCCGACCGCCCGGCCGCCATCACCATCCCGCACTGGACCCGCTCGATCGCCGGCTTCGGCGACGGCGGCCTGCGCTGGTGCGTCACCACCTGGGACCGGCTGGCGAAGGTCGCGAAGCTGCCGTTCGACGTCGTGATCGCCGACGAGGCGCACATGGTCCGGCACACGACGACGCAGCGCTGGAAGCACTGGAAGGCGGTCTCCGGCGGCGCCCGCGCGAAGGACGTCCCCTTCGTCATCGCCGCCACCGCCACCCCGGCGCACACCCCGCTGGAGCTGCCCTACCTGGCGCCGCAGTTCGCCCAGGTGCACGACGAGCCGCTGCGCGCCTGGGCCGACCTGCCCGCGAAGCTCGCCGGGCACGGGTTCCACGTGGAACGCGGCCGCTACGGCTGGGCGTGGACCGAGGACGCCGACGCCCGCCGCGCCGACCTCGCCCGCCTGCAGGGCTGGCTGGCCGACGCGGACCCGCCAGCGACCCTGCACCGCCCGGCGCCGTGGGGCCCGGTGTCGGTGACCGGGACCCCGGTGGCCCTGACCCCCGCCGAGCGGGCCGCCTACGAGTCGGAGTGGCAGGAGTTCCGCGCGGAGATGCAGCTGGCCCGGAAGGCCCGGCAGAGCGCCCGCGGCCGCGCCGCGCTGCTGCGGTTCCGGCAGAAGGCGGGGCTGATCCGCGCGCAGGCGACCGTCGACTGGGTGCGCGCCCAGGTCGAGGCCGAGCGGCAGGTCGCGGTGTCGGTGGAGTTCGTGGAGACCGCGGCCGACCCGATCCGCGAGGCGCTGCTCGACTCCGGCATCGCCGTCGCCTCGATCTACGGGCGCGACCGGTTCGACGTCGAGGCCGAGCGGCTGCGCTTCCAGACCGGTGAGGCGACGGTGTGCGTGTTCACCGTGACCGCCTCGATCAGCCTGCACGCCGGCGAGCTGCTGCCCGGCGGGACGACGGCATCGCCGACGCCGCGGGTCGGGCTGTTCCACCAGCCGCGCTTCTCCGGCATCCAGGCCCGCCAGGTCACCGGCCGCACCCACCGCGACGGGCAGGTCTCGCCGTGGCGGGTGGCCTACGCCGAGGGGACGGTCGAGGAGCAGGTGGCCCGGGTGATGGTCGAGCGGCTGGCGGTCAGCGGGTCGACGGCGGGCGCGGACACCTCGGCCCTGCGGGAGATCGCCGAGCTGCTCGACGCCGACTGGCTGCCGCCGGTCGCGCTCACCGACGCCTGAGAGACGCCGCGCGGCGCTACCGTCCGGCTCCGTGATCCCGGTCGCCGCCGTCGGTACCGCGCTGCTCGCCGCCCTCGCCGTCCTCCAGCTCGCGCTGGCCGGCGGCGCGCCGCTGGGGCGGTTCGCGTGGGGCGGGCAGCACGTCGTCCTGCCGCCCCGCCTGCGGGTGGGCAGCGTGCTGTCGATCGGGGTCTACGCCGTGGTGGCGCTGCTGGTGCTGCAGGCGGCCGGGGCCGTCGACCTGCTGCCCGGCGGGCTCGTCGAGGTCGGCATGTGGGTCCTGACCGGGTACTTCGCGCTGGGCGTGGTCCTCAACGCGCTCTCCCGCAGCCGGCCCGAGCGGCTGGTCATGACGCCGGTCGCCCTCGCGCTGGCCGTCGTCTGCCTGGTGCTGGCGCTGGCCTGAGCCGGCGCTACGCCCCCGGCTGCGCGTGCAGCCGGCGGGCCGCCGACGCGTGCAGGAAGCCGGTGATCCCGAGGACGGCCAGGCCGCCCACCGCGTGCAGGCCGCCCCAGACGGTCCCCTCGTCGGCCAGGGCCCGCAGCAGGCTCTGCCCGACGAAGGTGAGCAGGGCGAGCACCAGGGCGAGGACGACGTCCCGGGTGCCGGCGCGGGCCAGCAGTGCCAGGACGAGGACCACGGCCGACAGCGCGGGGATGACGGTGAAGCCGTTGGTCACGTGGGCGTCGAAGCCCCCGCCGAAGGCGCCCAGCCCGGCGAGGAAGAACTGCACGACGACGGCGAGCAGCAGCAGGGCCAGCGCCAGCCGGTAGGCGACCAGCGCCCCGTGCCGCGGTCCACCGCCTCGTGTCCGCGTCGTCGCCGGGGTCCCGTGAGCGGTCATCGGCGGCCTCCTGTCGGGTGCCTGCCGGCCAGGATCCGGCGGCGCCGGACCGGCGTCCAGGGCCTGTCGTCCCGGCGTAGGACCATGGGGGCGTGCGGCGGGAGGCGAGCGTCCTGCACCTGGACCTGGACGCGTTCTTCGCCGCCGTCGAGCAGCGCGACAAGCCCTCGCTGCGGGGCCGGCCGGTGGTCGTCGGTGGCACCGGCGGGCGCGGCGTCGTCGCGACGGCGTCCTACGAGGCGCGCGCGTACGGGGCCCGCTCGGCCATGTCGACGGCGGAGGCGCGGCGCCGCTGCCCGCCGGGGACGGCGTTCCTCGGCGGCCGGTTCGGCGCCTACCGGCGCACCTCCGACGTCGTCATGGAGTTGCTGCGGGAGCTGTCGCCGCTCGTCGAGCCGGTGTCGATCGACGAGGCCTACGTCGACCTCGCCGCCGGTCCGGGGCACGACCTGTCCGTCGCGGGCGTCACCGCGCTGGCCCGCGGGCTGAAGGCGCGCATCGCCGAGGCCACCGGCGGGGTGACCGGCTCGGTGGGCATCGGCAGCTCCAAGCTCATGGCCAAGATCGGCTCCGACCTGGACAAGCCCGACGGCCTCGTCGTCGTCGCGCCCGGCACGGAGCTGGACGTGCTGCACCCGCTGCCGGTGACCCGGCTCGGCGGCGTGGGCCCGGCGACGGCGGAGCGGCTGCGGCAGGTCGGCGTCGCGACGGTGGCGCAGCTGGCCGCCAAGTCGCTGCCGGACCTCGTCGCGCTGGCCGGGAAGGCGCACGGCAGCGGGCTGTACCAGCTGGCGCGGGCCGAGGACGACCGGCCGGTGGTGGCCGAGCGCGAGGCCAAGTCGGTGTCGCACGAGGAGACCTTCGAGCGGGACCTCACCGACCTCGCCGAGCTCAACCGGCTGATCGACTCGATGGCCACCCGGGTGGGCGCGCGGCTGCGGACCTCGGCGCTGTCGGGGCGGACGGTGACGCTCAAGCTGCGCCGCTACGACTTCACCACGCTCACCCGCTCGCAGACGCTGCCGCAGCCCACCGACGACGCCCGCCAGGTCGCCTCGATCGCCCGGCGGCTGCTCGTCGAGGCCGGCACCGGCGGGGGCCTGCGGCTGCTCGGCGTCGGCGTCTCGGGGCTGTCCCAGTACGCGCAGGGCGACCTGTTCGCCGACGACGACGCCGACGCGCCCGACGAGTCGGAGGCCGCCGCCGTCCTCGCGCAGGCCGCCCGGACCGCGGGCCCGGCCGACCGGCGGTGGTGGCCGGGGCAGGACGTCGTGCACGACGAGCTGGGCCCGGGCTGGGTGTGGGGCCGCGGGCTGGGCCGGGTGACGGTGCGCTTCGAGGGGCCGCTGACCCCGCCCGGCCCGGTGCGGACCCTCGCCGCGGACGACCCGGCGCTGCACCCGGGCGACCCGCCGGACTGGCGGCCCCCGACGATGGAGCCGTGAGCGAGAACCTCTGGGTGCGGATGACCGAGGCCGACCCCGGTCACTCGGCGGCCTACGTCAAGCGGTTCAAGGACCTGGCCGCGGGCGGGATGGACATCGTCGGCGAGGCGCGGCTGGTCGACGCGATGCTGCCGCGGCGGTCGCGGGTGCTCGACGCCGGCTGCGGCCCGGGCCGGGTCGGCGGCCACCTCGCCGCGGCGGGGCACGACGTCGTCGGGGTCGACGTCGACCCGGTGCTGATAGCCGCCGCGCAGGAGGACCACCCGGGCGCGCGCTGGCTGGTCGGCGACCTGGCCGCCCTCGACCTGCCCGACCGGTTCGACGCGATCGTGTGCGCCGGCAACGTGGTGACGTTCCTGGCGCCGTCCACGCGGGTCGAGGTGCTCCGGCGCTTCCGCGCCCACCTGGCCGACGGCGGCCGGGCGGTCGTCGGCTTCGGCGCCGGGCGGGACTACGCCTTCGACGCGTTCCTCGACGACGCCCGCGCCGCCGGGCTGGCGCCGGACCTGCTCCTGTCGAGCTGGCACCTGCACCCGTTCACCGCGGGGTCGGACTTCCTGGTCGCCGTCCTCCGGGTCAGCTGACGCCGGCCGGCCGGCCGACCACCTGCAGGTCGCCGTCGAGCCGGACGACGAGCGCCTCGCCGTCGGCGCCGCGCAGGTGCGCCTCGAACAGCCCCCACACGTCCACCTCCAGCCACTCGATCGTCGCTCCCGGCACCTCAGCGAGGGCGGCGGCGGCCACCTCGACGGCGACGTCGGCGGTCAGCTCCGGCGACAGCGGGCGGCGCGGGGTGCGCACCCAGGCGTGCCGGCCGACGGTCTCGGTGCTGCGGTACACGGTGGCCTCCTCGGGTCCCGGCGGCGGGAGTGCCGCCGTGGACCCGAGCCTCGGCCGCCCGCCTGGGAGCAGCCTGGGGACGACGTGCGGGTTCCCCGCCCCTCAGCGGCAGCCGAGGGCGAGGGTGAGCTCGAGGACGGTCTGCGGATCGTCGAGGTGCGCGCCGAACAGTTCCCGCAGCTGCCCCATCCGGTAGCGCACCGTCTGCGGGTGGACGAACAGCTCCGCGGCCACCCGCTCGCGCCGGCCGTGGTGCAGCAGCCACGAGCGCAGCGTCTCCAGCAGCTTCTCCCGCGGGCCGGGAGCCAGCCCGTCGAGCGGGGCGAGCACCTGCGCGCGCAGGTCGGCCAGCGCCTCGCCGTCGGCACGCAGGACCAGGTCGGCCAGCCGCTGCTCGGTGTCCACGGGCGCGTCGCCGTCGGGGGACAGGCCCACCTGCAGCGCGCGCAGCGCCCGCGAGTACGACGAGCGCGCCTCCTGCCACGGCCGCGCCGGCCCGACGACGGCGTCGCGGCCGGAGAGCACCTTGAGCAGCGCGGCGCGGGCGAACCCCTCGGCGTCGGGCACCAGCAGCACCGCCCGCTCGGTCGAGGGCTCGGCGCCGGGCAGGTCCTCGCCGGCCTGCAGCGTGCGCGCGTCGAGCACCGCCGTCGCGTCGCGGGCGCCGGCCTCGGACAGCAGGACGGCGGTGAGCGTGCGCGGCGGCGTCCAGTCCGCCCGCTCGGCCGCGGTGATCAGCTCGTACGGGGGCGCGCCGGTGACCAGCAGCTCGGCCAGCCGCTCCAGGTGCCGCCGCCGTACCCGGCCGCTGGCCGCGAGCTGGTCGGCGTGCCCGGAGGCGCTCGCCGCCGAGAGCTGGTCGATGTAGGCGAACACCAGCTCGGCGAAGCGGGCCAGCGCCGCGGCGGGCATGCCGGCCGCCACCGCCGTCTCGCTGAGGTGCCGCCAGGCCACCCGGGCGCCGACCCGGTAGGCCGACAGCAGCGCGTCCATCGACCGGCCGGTGCGCGCCTCCCCGCGGCCGAGCGCGTAGGCGCTCTCGATCGCGGGGTCCACCGGCCGGCTGGCGTCCGCGCCGCCGGTCGCGAGCTCCAGGAAGCCGCCGAGGGCGAGCTGGACGGCGTTCTCGATCTTGCGGCCCATCTGCCCGCGGAAGGCCTCGGCGTAGCTGGGCACCTCGACGACGATCGCCGCGACCGTCCGCTCGGCGACCGACGGCAGCTCCGTGCGCATCGCCGCCGCGACGTGCAGCGCGAAGGTCTCCTGCTGGGGGACCACGTGACCTCCCCGTGACACGGTTTGTCCTCCGCGAACAGTATCCGGCGGAACGTTCACGTCCAGGGCACAGGTAGTTGCACGTTCCGCAGGGAACAGTGAGGGCATGACCGCGACCGCTCCGCGCCCTTCCCCGGCCCGGCCGGCCCTCAAGGCGCTGCGCGACCGCGTCCTGCGCGTCGCCGAACTCGTCACCACCCCGCTGCTGCCCGCCGACTACCTCGACCTGATCGACCCGCTGCGCGCCGGCGCCGACCTGCGCGGACGGATCGAGGCGGTCGTGCCCGAGACCCGCGACGCCGCCACCGTGGTCATCCGGCCCGGCGCCGACTGGCAGCCGCACCGGCCTGGCCAGTACGTGCGCATCGGCATCGACGTCGACGGCGTCCGGATGTGGCGGGCCTACTCGATCACCTCCGACCTCGGCCGCACCGACGGCTGCTTCACCGTGACCGTCAAGGCGATCCCCGGCGGCAAGGTGAGCAACCACCTGGTCCGCCGGGCGAAGCCCGGCGCGATCGTGCAGCTCGACCAGGCCACCGGGGACTTCTGCCTGCCCGCGCAGCTGCCGGCCAAGGCGCTGTTCGTCACCGCCGGCTCCGGCATCACCCCGGTGATGGGCATCCTGCGCAACCACCCCGAGCTCACCGACGTCGTCCTGGTGCACTCCGCGCCCACGCCCGACGACGTCGTCTTCGGGGCGGAGCTGCGGCGGCTGGCCGCCGACGGGCGGATCCGGCTGGTCGAGCAGCACACCGACACCGCCGGGATGCTCGACGCCGCGGCGGTCGCCGCCCTCGTCCCCGACGTCGCCGAGCGCGACACCTGGGCGTGCGGCCCGGTCGGCATGCTCGAGGCGCTGGAGGAGCACTGGGCCGCGGCGGGACTCACCGAGCGGCTCTACACCGAGCGGTTCCGCCCCAAGGTCCTGGTCACCGGCGAGGGCGGCACGGTCACCTTCACGAAGAAGGGCACCTCGCTCGAGGCCGACGGCGCCACCCCGATCCTCGACGCCGCCGAGGAGGCCGGCGTCCTCATGCCCAGCGGCTGCCGCATGGGCATCTGCTACGGCTGCGTGCTCCCGCTGCGCGAGGGCGCCGTCCGCGACCTGCGCACCGGCGAGGTGACCACCGCCGCCCCCGGCGACGGCGTCC
Source organism: Geodermatophilus sp. SYSU D00879 (assembly GCF_054050375.1). Lineage (NCBI taxonomy): Bacteria > Bacillati > Actinomycetota > Actinomycetes > Geodermatophilales > Geodermatophilaceae > Geodermatophilus > Geodermatophilus sp. SYSU D00879. Next base: position 141,659 of record NZ_JBJGZF010000012.1, on the reverse strand, counting down.
TCGTCCAGACCTGCATCAGCGCCGCCGCCGGCGCCTGCGACATCGACCACTGACCGCTTCCGACCCAGAGGAGCACCGCATGACCGTTCTGCAGAAGAAGGCCGTCAACCCCATCGAGCACCTCACCCCCGAGGACGTCGAGCTCATCGGCAAGGAGCTCGACGAGATCCGCCAGGGCGTGATGGACAGCCGCGGCGAGTCCGACGCGCGCTACATCCGCAAGGTCATCGACGTGCACCGCAAGATCGAGCTGGGCAGCCGCGCCGTGCTGCTGGCGTCCGGCTTCCCGCCCGCGTGGATCGCCGGGACGATCGGCCTGTCGATCGCCAAGATCCTCGAGAACATGGAGATCGGGCACAACATCCTCCACGGGCAGTGGGACTGGATGCGCGACCCGAAGATCCACTCCACGACGTGGGAGTGGGACATGGCCAGCCCGGCCGAGCAGTGGAAGCACTCGCACAACGAGCTGCACCACACGTACACGAACGTCGTCGGCAAGGACAACGACCTCGGCTACGGCATCATGCGCGTCGACGAGGACCAGCCCTGGACGCCGCTGTACCTCGGCCAGCCGCTGTGGAGCTTCATCAACGCGTGCTTCTTCGAGTACGGGATCGCCGCGTACGACCTCGAGCTCGGCGCCGTCATCGCCAAGAAGCAGACCGGCGACCCGGAGTTCCGCCGACGGGCCAAGCAGGTGCTGGTCAAGATCGGCCGGCAGGTGCGCAAGGACTACGTCATCCACCCGCTGCTGTCGGGCCCGAACTTCCTGGCCACCCTGGCCGCGAACTTCACCGCCAACATCGTGCGGAACCTGTGGTCGAACTCGGTCATCCTCTGTGGGCACTTCCCCGAGGGCGTCGAGACCTTCGAGAAGAAGTCCATCGACGGCGAGACCCGCGGCGAGTGGTACCTGCGGCAGATGCTCGGCTCGGCCAACATCTCCGGCTCGAAGGCGATGCACATCCTGACCGGGAACCTGTCCCACCAGATCGAGCACCACCTGTTCCCGGACCTGCCGAGCAACCGGTACGCCGAGATCGCCCCGAAGATCCGCGACCTGTTCCAGCGCTACGGGCTGAACTACCACACCGCGCCGCTGCCGAAGCAGGTCGGCTCGGCCTGGCACAAGATCATCCGGCTGTCGCTGCCGAACGGCTGGCTGGCGAACACCAACGCCCGCAACCTGCCCTCGCAGCTGGCCAAGCTCTGGAAGATGACCACCGGGGAGCCGAAGGTCCGCCGCCGGCTGGTCCGCGAGCAGGCCGCCATGGCCGCCGCTGCCGCCTGAGACCGCGCAGCCGCACGGCACACGCGGAGGGGCCCGGGACGGATCGCCGTCCCGGGCCCCTCGTGCGTCAGCGGCCGGTCAGGGCCGCAGCGCCGGCTGGGCGTAGTTCAGCCGGAGCAGCACGGACGGGTCGCCGACCGGCACCTCCCACACCGCGCCGCCCGCGTCCGGGTCGACGACCTGTCCCGACTTGAGGAACGCCGCGACCTGCGCCTGCCCCTGCAGCGCCGACGGGTGGGTCAGGACCAGCAGGAACGAGTGCGGGTTGGGCAGCGGCGGCGTCGCCCTGTCGTTGCGGTAGAGGCTGGTCCGCGACCACAGGTGCCCGGCGTCGACGAGCGTGTACGACGTCGGGTTGGGCACCGTCTGGTCGCCGTAGGCCACCTGGACCAGCACCCGCTGCGGGTCGATCAGCGGGGCGAAGGTCTCCGGGCTGCCCGGGCGGGACAGCCAGGTGGACCGGGCCAGGTACTCCTGGATCTCCACCGCGCCGGGCACGGTGACCGTGACCGGGCCCTCGCCACGCAGCGGCATCTGCTCCTGGAAGTAGTTCCGCGTCGGGTCGGCGCTGTTGAGCAGCCCCGCCGCCTGCAGCGACGCCGTGGTCAGCGGGCGGAACGCCGGCGAGAGCCGGGCGATCTCGCTGATCGGGCCGCCGGGCACGTTGAGCACCGAGCGGGTCACCGCCCGGTCGACGCCGGTCAGCATCGTGCCGTAGATGCCGCCGAAGCTCTGGCCGAAGTAGGTCACGCCCTCGCCGGAGAGGTCGGCCGTCCCGTTGCCGTCGACGTCGGTGCCGCCCAGCGAGCGGATCAGCGTCATGTTGTCCGCGACGGTCTGCCGCAGCGCGTCGCGGGAGGACTGGGCCGCGGCCGCACCGGTGGCCGAGGACCCCTCGCTGGACTCGATGTCGGTGTCACGGTCCTGGTCGATCCCGCGCCCGTGGGCCGGGATGACCGTCGTCGTGCCGCCGCTGGTCACGTTCCAGGCGCTCTCCGGGCCGAAGCCGTGGCCGACCACGTTCGTGCCGATGGTCGCGATGCCGTTCTGGGCGTTCGCGACCGCGGCGAGGAACACCGCGTTGGTCGAGCTGGTGAAGCCGTGGCCGAACACCGCGACCGGCCAGCCGCCGGCCGGGGCCTGCCCGGGCGGCAGGACGGCGACGAAGGGCAGCCGCTCGGCCTCGACCGGCCGCGGGCCGGCGTCCCGCGTCGGCGTCTGGGGGATGGTGACGTCCGGGGTGAGCCAGGACGGCGCCTGGAACGTGCCGAAGACGATCGTGCCGCCGACCTGGGCCGTCGGGACGGGCACGGGCGTCGGCGCGGGGTCGGTGGCGCCGCGGTCGGTGGTCCACGTGACGGTCGTGCCGCGGGCCGGGAAGGCGCCCTGGACCTGCAGGCCGGGGCGGTCGATCCCGACGGCGCGGAAGGCGCTGCCGCTGTCGATCTGCCGCTGCAGGTCCTGCAGGCCGTCGGTGGCCGACAGGGTGGTGAAGGTCGTGTCCTGGGTGGCCCCGATGGTCGGGCCGCCCTGGACCCTGACCCGGTAGGTCGTGCCGGGCGCGAGCTGCTGCGCCGGGTGGGCGTAGAGCGTGTTGGCGGCCGGGTCCCAGACGACGCGGTCGACGCCGGTCCGCCAGCCGCCGCGCTCCTCCTGGACCGTGATCCGGGCGGCGGCCGTGGCCGGGTCGACCGGCCTGCTGAAGCGGATCGCCAGCCGCGGGTCGAGGTCGAAGCCGTCGAGCTGGTTGAGCTGCTGCACCAGGCCGCAGCTGATCGGGGCGCCGCAGTCGGCCGTCGGCAGGCTCACCCGCCGGCCGGTCAGCTGGGCGGGGTCGCGCACGGTGAGGGTGTCGGAGGGGAAGACCGAGACCGGCTCGGCCTTCTGCGGGTCGGCCAGCGCGGGGGGCGCGGTGACCGAGAGGGCGGCCGTGAAGGCCAGCGCACCGACGAGCGACGTCGTCGCGCGGTGCCAGCGTCGTTGCTGCAAGGCGTCTCCAGGTGGGAGGAAGGGGGCGCCTCTTCCTAGTCTGCCGTGACTCGGATCACAAGATGATCACGAGAAATGGCAGGTCAGGACCGGTCCGTCCCCGTCCCGGGGCCGGGAGGGCAGCCTCCCGGCCCCCGGACGGGCGGTCACATCCGCGCGGCCGCGGCCTTGATCGCCTCGCGGATGCGGACGTAGGTGCCGCACCGGCAGACGTTCTGGATCTCGTCGATCTCCTCGTCGGTGGGGTCCGAGGTCCGGCGCAGCAGCGCGACCGCGGCCATGATCTGCCCGGGCTGGCAGTAGCCGCACTGCGCGACGTCCTGTTCGAGCCACGCCTCCTGGACCGGGTGCAGCCGGTCGCCGTCGGCCAGCCCCTCGATGGTCGTGACCTCGCGCCCCGCCACCTCCGCCGTCGGGGTGACGCACGGGCGGATCGCCTCGCCGTCGAGGTGGCTGGTGCAGGCCTTGCAGACGTCGATGCCGCAGCCGTACTTGGGCCCGGTGACGCCGAGCTTGTCGCGCAGCGCCCAGAGCAGGGGGAGGTCGGCGGGGGCGTCGACGGTGACGGTCTCGCCGTTGAGCTGGAAGGTGTAGTTCGGCACGGGGGCGCTCCTCAGCGGGGGAAGGGCTCGAAGTCGACCGGGAAGACGAGGGGGAACGACCGCGGCTTCGTCCCGGTCGCGCGGGCGTAGGCGTTGGCGACGGCGCCGACCGCGGCCGGGACGCCGAGCTCGCCGGCGCCGCCGGGCTCGTCGCTGCTGTCGATGACGAAGACCCGGACGTCGGCCGGCGAGTCGGCCTGCCGGGTGTAGTGGAACTGGCTGTAACTGCCCTCGAGCGGCAGCCCGTCGACGACGTGCAGGCCCGCGCGCAGCGTGGTGCCGATGGCGTCGGTGAGCCCGCCGAGCATCTGCGCCTCGAGCCCGCGCGGGTTGACCGCCTTCCCGACGTCGACGGCGATCGTCGCCCGGGTGACCCGCGGGCGCTGCGGGTCGTGCGCGTCGATCTCCACCAGGCAGGCGGTGCAGCCCTTGTACTCGGCGTGGAAGCCCAGGCCCTGGGCGCGGCCGCGCGGCAGCCGCCGTCCCCACTGCCCCTCCTGGACGACCTTGTCCAGGACGGCGCGGTAGCGGTCCTCCTTGAGGAAGCGGCGGCGGAACTCGGCCGGGTCGCGGCCGGTGGCGGCGGCGAGCTCGTCGACGACGACCTCCTCGGCCCCGCGGGTGTTGGCCGAGTACACCGAGCGCCAGCTGCCGGTGTGCATCTGCAGCGGCACCTCGGCCAGCGTCTGCGTGGTGACGCCGAAGTGGTACGGCGAGTGCACGGTGGTGAGGAAGACCGTCTGTGCGAACGAGGCGTTCCCGCCCACCGGGAGGTCCGCGGCGACCGACGTGAGGATCTCGCCGAGGCCGTGCCCGAAGTCGGTCTCCACGCTGGCCACCCGGTGCTCGAAGCTGAGCACGTCGCCGGCGGCGTGCGTGGCCCGGATGCGGTGGTGGCTGGCGGCGCGGGCCCGGCCGTGGCGCATGTCGTCGATCCGCGACCACAGCAGCTTGACCGGCCGCCCCGTCGCCTTCGACACCCGCGCGGCCTCCAGGGCGGCGTCGGAGAACAGGCGCCGGCCGAAGGACCCGCCGCCCTGGACGACGTGCACGGTCACCCGGGACACCGGCAGGCCGAGCTCGGCGGCGATGGTCTCCTGCGCGACGATCGGCGACTTCAGCGGCGACCAGATCTCGGCGCGGTCCGCGGTCACGTGCGCGATGGCGCAGTTGGGCTCCAGCGGCGCGTGGCTGACGAAGGCGAAGTCGAACTCCGCGTCCACCGTCCGCACCAGCAGGCCGGGCGCCAGCGGCGGCGGCGTCACCGCGCGCAGCTTCCGCCGGATCGACTCGTCGTCCTCGCCGTCGACCGTGCCCGGCCCCCAGGTGGCCCGCACGGCCGCGACGGCGTCGCGGGCCTGGCCGAAGGTCTCGGCGAGGACGGCGACCCCGGTCGGCACCACGGCGACGTCGACGACGCCCGGCATGGCCCGGACCTCCGCCTCGTTGTCCAGCGACCGGACGGTGCCGTTGATCGTCGGCGGGCGGCGCAGCATGGTCGGCAGCGCGCCGGGGACGACGTCGAGGTCGAGGGTGTAGCGCTGCCGGCCGGTCACCATCGCGCGGGCGTCGGTGCGGCTGGTGGGCGTGCCGACGACCCGCTGCGCGGAGGCGGGCTTGGGTGACGCCAGGGCGACGGCGAGCGTCCGGTCGGCCGCGGCGGCCGACAGCTCGCCGTACGTGGCGGTCCGCCCGCCGGGACCGCTGACCACGCCGTCGGTGACGGTGAGCGAGCCCGGGGTGGTGCCCCAGCGGAGGGCCGCGGCGGCCAGCAGCCGGGCGCGGGCCACGGCGGCCGCCCGCCGGACCGGGCCGTAGACGCTGCGCATGGTGTTGGAGCCGCCGGTGAGCTGGTTGAAGACCAGCTCGGGGCGGGCGTCGGCGAGGGTGACGTCGACGTGGCCCAGCGGCACGTCGAGCTCGTCGGCCAGCAGCATGGCGACGGCGGTGGTGATGCCCTGGCCGACCTCGGCGCGGGGGAGGGCCAGCCCGACCCGGCCCCGCTCGTCGACGGTGACGACGATGAGGTCCTCGGTGGGCTTCCCGGCGAGGATCAGCACGTCGCCGAGGTCGAGGAGCTCGGCCGGCGCGGGCACCGAGGGGAGCGCCTGGGCGGTCGCCGGGCCGGCCACGTCGGCGACGACCTGCGCCGCGACGGCGAGCGTCGGGGCCGCGACGAGGTAGGTGAGGAAGCGGCGGCGGCTGTGCGTGGCCGCGGGCTCGTCGGTGCGGGGGTGCTCGGGCAGGGTCGTCACGCGTTGGCCTCTCGACGGTGAGCGGTCGGTCGAGGACACGGCCGGGCTCGGCGGTGCTCGGCCCGGACCAACGAGCGGGCGCCACCCGGGTCACGACGTTGCAGTGCGACGGTGTGTCGTTGCAACGTCGCGCTCGGTGATCCACGTGGAACACCGCGGACGCACGGAGGGCCCGGGACCACGACGGTCCCGGGCCCTCCTGCGCGTGGGCGCGACCTCTCGGTCGGCGCCGTCTCGGTCGGCCCTGTCAGTTGGCCATGTCGACGAAGCGGCTGTAGTGGCCCTGGAAGGCGACGGTGACGTTGGCCGTCGGGCCGTTGCGGTGCTTGACCAGCATGATGTCGGCCTCGCCGGCCCGCGGGCTCTCCTTCTCGTACATGTCCTCGCGGTGGATCATCATGACCATGTCGGCGTCCTGCTCGATCGAGCCGGACTCACGGAGGTCCGACAGCATCGGCTTCTTGTCCTGACGCTGCTCCGAGCCGCGGTTGAGCTGCGACATCGCGATCACCGGGACCTCGAGCTCCTTGGCCAGCAGCTTCAGCGCCCGGGAGAACTCCGAGACCTCCTGCTGGCGGCTCTCGACGCGCTTGCCCGACGTCATGAGCTGGAGGTAGTCGATGACCACGAGCTTGAGGTCGTTGCGCTGCTTGAGCCGCCGCGCCTTGGCCCGGATCTCCATCATCGTCATGTTCGGCGAGTCGTCGATGTAGAGCGGGGCGTCGGCCACCTCGCCCATCCGGCGGGCCAGCTTCGACCAGTCCTCGTCGGACAGCGTGCCGGCGCGCATGTGGTGCAGCGGCACCTTCGCCTCGGCCGACAGCAGACGCATGGTGATCTCGTGCTTGCTCATCTCGAGCGAGAAGATGACGGCCGGCATGTGGTGCTTGACCGTGGCCGACCGCGCGATGTCCAGCCCCAGGGTCGACTTGCCCACACCGGGGCGGGCGGCGATGACGACCATCTGCCCCGCCTGCAGGCCGTTGGTCAGCTCGTCGAGGTCGCGGATGCCGGTGGGCACGCCGCGGGCGGTGCCGCCGCGGGAGGCGATGGCGTCGAGCTCGTCCATCGTGGGCTGCAGGACGTCCTCGAGGCGCGAGTAGTCCTCGCTCATCCGCTTCTCGGTGACCTCGTAGATCTCCTGCTGCGCGCGATCGACGATGTCGTCGACGTCGCCGCGCCCGCCGGCCGCGCCGTAGCCCAGCTGCACCACGCGGGTGCCCGCCTCGACCAGGCGGCGCAGGGTGGCCTGCTCGGCCACGATCTGGGCGTAGTAGCCCGCGTTGGCCGCCGTCGGCGTCGAGGCGATGAGGGTGTGCAGGTAGACCGCGCCGCCCATCTTCGACAGCTGGTCGGTGCGGTTGAGCTCCGCGGCGACGGTGATCGCGTCGGCCGGCTCACCCCGGCCGTACAGGTCGAGGATGCAGTCGTAGATCAACTGGTGCGCCGGCCGGTAGAAGTCGTTGCCGGTCAGCTGCTCCACGACGTCGGCGATGGCGTCCTTGCTCATCAGCATGCCGCCCAGCACCGACTGCTCGGCCGCGACGTCCTGCGGCGGCTGCCGGTCGTACTCCGGCGCCGTCGCCTGCGGCCGGCTGAAGTCGTCGGCCACCGCCACCTGGGTACCTCCCTCTCCTCGGGGCACGCGCGCGCGTACAGACCCCGGCCGCCCGGCCGGGGCCCGGTGGGGGAAGCACCAGGACGCCTCGCGTGCCGCTCGAACACGCGTTCGAGGACATCACTACCCGGAGCCACCGACAGTTCGCGGAGGTCCGGCGCAGGAGACGACGTTAGGAAGCGGGGACGGACCCGTCCAACACCCGTGTGGGCCGCGTTCTGCACAACTTGTGGACAAGTCGGTGGACAGCCGGAGTCGACATGTGGAGACGGGGAGGACACCGACCCGTCGTGCCGCGGTCCCGCGGGCGTCACCTGCGTCCCGGCCACCCACCGGCTGTGGACACGAGAAAGTCGGCGCGCCGGGGGCGCCGGGCGTGTCGTGTCGTCCCGCCCGGCGCAGCCGTCACAGGCGCCCACCGGCCCCGGGAGCCCGGCCGTCCCGGGCCGGCCAGCCGGGATGGGCCCGCGGCGTCCCCCTGCCGCCGTCCGGGGCCCAGGGGCCCGGGAAACGACCCCCGAGACGCCGCGAGGGGCGCCGGACGGGTGTCCGACGCCCCTCGCGGGCGGTGCTGCGGCGTTCTCAGCCGGCGACGACCTCGATGGGGAGGGTCGTCGTGACCTCCGGGTGCACCCGCACGGTGACGGTGTGCTTGCCGGTGGTCTTGATGCTGCTCGGCAGCTCGATGCGGCGGCGGTCCAGCTCCGGGCCACCGGCGGCCGTGACGGCCGCGGCGACGTCGGCGGTGGTGACGCGGCCGAACAGGCGGCCACCGTCGCCGGCGCGGGCGGGCACCCGGACGGTCAGGCCGGAGAGGCGGCCGGCCACGGCCTGGGCCTCCTCGAGCGACCGCACCTCGCGGGCGGCACGCGCCCGGCGCAGCGACTCGACCTGCTTCTCGGCACCGCGGGTGGCGACGATGGCCAGGCCGCGGGGCAGGAGGTAGTTGCGGCCGTAGCCGCCCTTGACCTCGACGGTGTCACCGGAGGACCCGAGACCGGTGACCTCCTGCGTCAGGATCAGCTTCATCGTGCTCATGGTCAGCGCGCCGTCGAGGTGTAGGGCAGCAGGGCCATCTCACGGCTGTTCTTGACGGCCGTGGCGACGTCCCGCTGGTGCTGGCTGCAGTTGCCGCTCACGCGGCGGGCACGGATCTTGCCGCGGTCGGAGATGAACTTCCGCAGCAGCGTCGTGTCCTTGTAGTCGATGTAGGTCGCCTTGTCCTTGCAGAACTGGCAGACCTTCTTCTTGGGCTTGCGCACGGGGGGCTTGGGCACTGGGTTCTCCAGGTACGACTAGATCTGGGGTGTGGATGGCCCCCTCGCAGGGGCCCGCGCCGTGCGGAGCGCGGCGTGGGGGGCGAGGGGGTCCTTCTGTCAGAAGGGAGGCTCGTCGGACGGGCCGGCGGGCGTCGACCACGGGTCGCTCGCGCCGCCGCCGAAACCGCCGCCACCGCCACCGCCGCCGAAACCGCCACCGCCGCCGCCACCCTCACCGCGCGAGGCGCGGGTGACCTTCGCGGTGGCGTAGCGCAGCGAGGGGCCGATCTCGTCGACCTCGAGCTCGACGACGGTGCGCTTCTCGCCCTCCTTCGTCTCGAACGAGCGCTGCTTGAGGCGCCCCGAGACGATGACCCGCGAGCCGCGGGTGAGGGACTCGGCCACGTTCTCGGCCGCCTGCCGCCAGACGTTGCAGCGGAGGAACAGCGCCTCGCCGTCCTTCCACTCCTGCGACTGCCGGTCGAAGGTGCGCGGCGTCGAGGCGACCGTGAAGTTGGCGACCGCGGCCCCCGACGGCGTGAACCGCAGCTCCGGGTCGGAGGTCAGGTTGCCGATGACGGTGATGACGGTCTCGCCGGCCATGGTCAGTGGACCTCGGGCCGGAGCAGCTTGGTCCGCAGGACCGACTCGTTCAGGTTGAGCTGCCGGTCGAGCTCGGCGACCGCGGCGGGCTCGGCCTGGATGTCGACGACGGCGTAGATGCCCTCGACGTGCTTCTTGATCTCGTAGGCCAGGCGGCGCCGGCCCCAGATCTCGGTCTTGACGGTGCCACCGGAGTTGGTGACGACGGTCAGGAACCGGTCGAGGGAGGGAGCGATCGTGCGCTCCTCCAGGTCGGGGTCGAGGATGACCATCAGTTCGTAGTGACGCACGGAGAACCCCACCTCCTCTGGTCTGGGCGGCTGCAGGACGTCTGCAGCAGGAGGGTCGTACACGCGTCGCGCGCCCTGCCTGCCTCGGACGGCACACGGGACGCGCCCCCCGAGGGTACCAGCGCGCCCACCGGCGCCCGCCGGGGTCAGCGGGAGCGGACCGCCCGGGAGGTGCGGACCAGCGCGGCGGTGCTGCCGGCCAGCGCGACGACGGCGGCCAGCGCGGCGGGCGGCAGGGCCGGGCCGGGGGAGGCGCCGTCGGCGGTCACCGTGCTGCTCTCCTCGTCCAGCGCACCGCCGTCGAGCGCGCCGAGCTCGCCGGAGACCGGCACCGCGGCGCCGTCGTAGCCGCCCGCGACCCCGCCGGAGCCGTCGGCGCCGCCGCTGCCGGACGCGGTGCCCGATGGGGAGCCGGCCCCGGGCAGCCGCGACGGGTCGAAGGCCGCGGATCCGCCGCCGGAGGGCGCCATCCGCGCCGCGCCGCCGCCGAGGTCGTAGGAGTAGGGGTCGCCGTCGACCCCCTGCGCGGCCGCCGGGGCCGTCGGCGCGGCGGCCGGGGCCTGCGGCGCGGTCGGGCCGGTGGGGGCCGGCGCCGGGAGCGACGGCAGGGAGGGCAGCGGGACGTCGACGGTCGGCAGCGGCGGCAGGCCGACCGAGGGCAGGTCGGGCAGCGGCAGCAGCGTGTTGACGAGGAACGGCGTCGGGACGCCGATCTGCACCGTCGTCTGCCGGCCGTCGTAGGTGACCGGCTGCGTCTGCGGCAGCGTGCTCAGCGCCCGGGTGGTGACGGTGTCCAGCGCGCTCCCGACGATCGAGGTGTTCGGGACGACGACCCGGTACGTGTAGGTGATCGTGCAGGTCAGGCAGGTGCTGTCGAAACGCTCGGTGACGCTCGCGTCCTTCGGCAGCGGCTCCGGACCCGAGGGCAGGCCGAGCGTGACGTCGGTGAACACCTGCGCGGTGACCAGCGAGGGCACCAGCCCGCCGCCGCCGACCTGCACCGTCTTCGGCTCGATCCGGTTGGTGAAGGTGACCGTGCCGCCGGGGTCGACCGAGACCAGCGGCGGGGTGAGGTCGCGGATGTCGACGGTGGCCGACGGGGCGGCGCTCGCGGCGGGCGGCAGCAGGACCGCGCCGCCCAGGACGGCGGCCACCACGAGCGCGAGCGCGGCGAGGAACCGCCGCGCGGCCCGCCGCATCGTGCCGGTGGTCGCCGTCCCCGTCGTCATCCCCTGCGTCCCCTCCGTCTGCGTCCCCGTGGTCACGGCGCGCGCCACCGCCCGCGCGTGTCCGCCGTCACGTGTCCCAACGAGGACGTGACCTGCGCGATACGGGTGGGTCCCCGTCCGGGGCGGAACTACTGTCGCCGGGGTGGCGGAGCACCCGATCGGCGTACACGTCGGCCCCGGCCTGACCGGGGACAACGAGCTGGACGCGGGCGGGCCGCTGGCCCGAGCCGCGGAGATGGACGCCGACGGCGTGCAGGTCTTCCTCGGCGACCCGCAGGGCTGGAAGGCGCCGCCGCCGCGCCCGGACGCCGAGGACCTGCTCGCCTCCGACGTCGCCGTCTTCGTGCACGCGCCGTACGTGCTCAACGTGGCCTCGACCAACAACCGGATCCGCATCCCGAGCCGGAAGAACCTCGCGGTGCACGCGCGGGCGGCGGCGGCGATCGGCGCCCGCGGGATGGTCGTGCACGGCGGCCACGTGCTCGCCAAGGACGACCCCGCGGCGGGGTTCGACAACTGGCGCAAGACGTTCGCGCGGCAGACCGAGGACGGCGGCTTCCCGCTGCCGCTGCTCATCGAGAACACCGCCGGCGGCGAGAACGCGATGGCCCGCGAGCTCGGCGCGGTGGACCGGCTGTGGGACGCCGTCGGGGAGTTCGGCGCGGGGTTCGTGCTCGACACCTGCCACGCCTGGGCCGCCGGCTGGGACCTCGCCACCGCCGTCGCCGACGTCCGCGCCGTCACCGGCCGGGTGGACCTCGTGCACCTCAACAACAGCCGCGACCCGCACGGCTCCGGCCGCGACCGGCACGCGCCGCTGACCGAGGGGGAGATCCCGCTGGAGCTGCTGCTCGCGGTCGCGCGCGCCGCCGACTGCCCCGTCGTCCTGGAGACGCCCGGGGACGCCGCCGCGCACGCCGAGGAGGTCGCGCTCGTCCGCGCGGCGCTGCGCGGCTAGGCGGGCACCCGCCGGCGCAGGGTGCGCCGGTCGGGGGCGCCGTCCAGCGGGCCGCCGGCCGGGTCGTCGACGCCGGGCCAGCTGGTGCGGACGACGTCGCCGTCGGGGTGCAGCACGTCGCGCACGACCAGGCCCATGAGCACGACGACGGCGAGGTCGCGCGCGGTCACCGCGAGGAAGAACCACTCGACGCCGACGCCGCGGTCCTCGGTGCCGAGGTACCAGAGCATCCGCACCACCCACAGCACCGCCTCGACGGCCTGCCAGAGCAGCAGCGAGCGCCAGCGCGGCCGGGCCAGGACCGCCAGCGGCAGCAGCCACAGCGAGTACTGCGGGCTCCACACCTTGGTGACCAGCAGGAACGCCGCCACCAGCAGGAAGGCGACCTGGGCCACGCGCGGCCGCACCGGGGCGCGCAGCACCAGCCACCCCAGGCCGGCGAAGACCAGCAGCACGCAGCCCGCGACGACGGTGTTGAGCACCACCGGCGGCGTCCCCTCGGGCAGCGGGCCGTCGAGGAACCGCCCGTCGGAGGCGGTGATCAGGACGTTCCAGACGCTGTCGGGGTCGGCCGGGCGGGCGGTGTTGAGCCGGAAGAACAGCGACCAGTGCTCCGGCGCGAGCAGCGCCACCGGCAGGTCGACGGCGAGCCAGGCGGCCCCGGCGGCGACGGCGGCGCGCAGCCACTCGCGCACGCGCCCGGCCCGCAGGCACAGCAGGAACAGCGCCCCGAGCAGCAGCAGCGGGTAGAACTTCGCGGCGACGCCGAGGCCGAGCAGCACGCCGGCGAGCACCGGCCGGTTGCGCGCCCACGCCCACAGCCCGCCGGTGGCCAGCGCGACGGCGAACAGGTCCCAGTTGGTGAAGGCGTGCACGAGCAGCAGCGGGGACAGGCCGACCATCGCGGCGTCCCACGGCCGGTGCCCGGCCAGCGCCAGCACCTCCCGGACGAGGAGGAACGCGCACAGCGTCAGCAGCAGGCAGGTCGCCACGTAGTAGGCCTGCACGGGCGGGACCTGCGGCGGCAGCCCGGCCGCCGTCGCGAGGTCGCCGTAGGCCCGGCCGAGCAGCGCGGCCAGCGCCGTGAAGGCGCCGGTGAGCACCGGGTACTCGACCGCCGAGTCGAGGTAGGGGACCGCGGCGGCGTCCAGGCCGTGCAGCGTGAACAGGGGGACGGTGTCGGAGTAGCAGAAGTGGGTGTACTGCACCGACCCGGCCCAGTTGCCGTCGGCGCAGGGCGCCTGCTTCAGCCACGCCGCCGCCAGGACCACGGTGGCGTAGAGCAGGCAGATCCGCAGCGGCGTCCAGAACAGCGCCCGGCCGGTGACCGCGTGCCGCCCCCACGGCCCGCCCACCGCCTCGCCGGCCTGCGCGGCGACCGGGTCCGACCACGTCGGCACCACCCGGTCCGGACGCCCCGGGGGCACCGGTGCGGGGGCCGCGGACGCCGGAGACGCCGCGGGCCCGTCCGCCGGCTGGTCGGCCGGGGCGGACGGGCCCGTGGGGGAGGAACTCACCCGGTCAGTCTGCCGGGCGGGTCAGCCGGTCAGCTGCGGCTGGGTGGTGGTGGGTGCCGGCTGCCCGGGTTGCGTCGGCGGCCCCCCGGGGTTGGATCCCCCGGCAGGGGGCGGGAGGTTCGGGTCGGCCTGCGGCCCTGTCGGCGTGGGGGTCGGGGTCGGCGTCGGGGTCGGCGTCCCGTTGTTCGGGTCCTGCTCGGTCGTGCCGTCGTCCGGCGGCGTGGTCTCGGTCGGCGTGGCCGGGGTGGTCGGCGTCGCCTGCGTCGTCGGCGCGGACTGCGTCGTCGGGGCCGCCCGGGTCTCCGGCGCCGGGACGCCCTCGCCCGTGTCCCCGCGGATGACCGGCCGGTCGGGCAGGTCCTCCTCCGGGGTGCCGGCGAGCACGGTGTCCATGAACTCCTGCCAGATGGCGCCCGGCAGGCCGGAGCCGTAGATGATCGCGCCGTCGGAGTTGCGGATCGGCAGGTAGCCGTCGGTGCCCATCCACACCGCCGTCGACAGGGACGGGGTGTAGCCGACCATCCAGGCGTCGGAGTTGTCGTCGGCGTCGATGCCCTGGGTGCCGGTCTTGGCGGCCACCTCGCGGCCGCCGTCGAGCGCCCGGCGCGAGTACTGGGCGACGCCCTCGAGCGCGAAGGTGGTGTCGTTCGCGACGTCCTCGCTCATCACCCGCTCACCGGCCGGCGCGCCGTCCTCCAGCAGCACGGTGCCCTCGCTGTCGGTGACCCGGCTGACGAAGAACGCCTCGTGCCGCACGCCGCCGCTGGCGAAGGTGGCGAAGCCGACGGCCTGGTCGATCGGGCGCATCTCGTACTCGCCGATGCCGATCGAGGAGCCGGTGACCCCGGAGTCGGGGGCGGCCAGCGTCGTCTTGTCGTCGAGCAGCGAGCCGGTGGCCGGCCAGGTCTCGGGCATCCCGGTCGCGGCCAGCGCCGTCTCCCGGACGTTCTCCGGGCCCACCTCGTAGGCCAGCCCGTAGAACGTCGTGTTCAGCGAGCGGGTCATCGCCTCGACCAGGGTGCAGGCGGGGCACGAGGCGCCGCCGGAGTTGCGCACCGGGGCCTCGCGGTCGGGGAAGGTCTGCGGCGAGCTGCCGTCCCGGCGCGAGGTGACGCTGATGCCCTGGTCGAGCGCGGTGGCCAGCACGTAGGGCTTCATCGACGAGCCGGGCTGGCGGCGCGCCTGCGCGTAGTCGACCGCGCCGTCGCCGGCGCCGATGTCCCCGCCGTAGTAAGCGCGCACCCCACCGGTCCGCGGGTCGACGGCGACCAGCGCCTGGCGCAGCGTCTCCCGCGGCTCGCCGTCCATGACCTCGTTCACCGCGGCCAGCGCGGCGTCCTGGGTGGCCTTGTCGACGGTCGTGGTGATCCGCAGGCCGCCGGCCTGGATCTGCTCCTCGGTGTAGCCGCGCGCCTCGAGCTCGGAGATCGCCCGCGACACGACCAGGCCCTCGGGCCCGGTGGGGGTGCCCAGGGCCGAGGACTGCGGCTTGGGCAGCACCGGCGGGTAGACCGACGCGTCGCGGTCGGCCTGGGTCATCCAGTCCTCCTCGACCATCGCGTCGAGGACCAGGCCCCAGCGGTCCTGCGCGCCCTCCGGGTTGGACTCCGGGTCGTAGGAGCTGGGGCTGCGGATCTGGACGGCGAGCACCGCGCCCTGCTGCGGCGTCAGCTGGGCCGCCGGGACGCCGAAGAAGGTGTTGGCCGCGGCCTCGATGCCGTAGGCGCCGCGGCCGAAGTAGATGGTGTTGAGGTAGTTCTCGAGGATCTCGTCCTTGTCGTAGTTGTTGTCCAGCTTGATCGCCAGGAACAGCTCCTGGAATTTGCGGGCGAACGTCTGGTCGGAGTTCTGCAGGATGGCGTTCTTCACGTACTGCTGCGTGATCGTCGAGCCGCCCTGCGTCGAGCCGCCGGTGAGGTTGTTCCACGCCGCCCGGACGATGCCGGTGAAGCTGATGCCGGGGTCGGAGTAGAAGTTCCGGTTCTCCGCGGCCAGCACCGCGTTGCGCGCGGGCTCCGAGACCTGCTCGAGCGTGACGTCCCGCCGGTTGGTGTCGCCCAGACGGGCCATCTCGGTGGTGCCGTCGGCGTAGTACACGACCGTCGTCTGCGACCGCTGCACCGAGCTGGGGTCGGGCACCTCGGTGGTGGCGTAGACGACGCCGACGAAGACGCCGAGCAGCACCAGCAGGCCGAGCAGGGTGCCGAGGGCGACCTTCAGCCGGCGGCGGCGCCGCTGCTTCTTCGTGCGCGCCTTCTTGCCGCCGGGCTTGCCGCCCGCGGGACGCGAGCCGGTGGGCCGGGAGCCGCCGGGACGCGAGCCGCCGGAGCCCCCCGACCGCGCGGCCGTGGTGCGGCCGCGGCCGGCGGGTCCGGAGCCACCGGTCGCGCGGGCGGCCGGCGGGCGCCGCGGCGGGCCGCCGGACGGCCCGACCGGCGTGGTCTCGTCGTGGGGAGGCACCAGGCAGCCCCTCCTCGGGTGTCGGTGGGCGGATCGGGTCCCGCCCAGCGTGGCGTCGTTACCTGTGGTGACCGGGGAGGACGCGCAGGCGCGCCGTCCTCCCGGGACGGGTGTGACGGACGGGTCCGCCGGTGTGCAACCGTGCGACCGGCGGTCCTAGTCCGTGGCAGCGCGGCGGCGCCGGCGCGGCTGCCGCCCCGGCTCGGGCTCGGTCCCGAGCACGTAGGAGCAGTCCAGGTGGTTCCACCCGCACCCGCGGCACACCTCGACGGTGTACACGGAGAACTCCTCCTGCATGGCGTCCATCCGGGCGAGTTCCGCCTCGGTCTTCGCCTGCCCGGACACGTGGCCCAGCCCCTCACCGTAGACGTAGTTGACCAACGTCAGGCGCTCGCGGCGGCAGACCGGGCACGGGTCGTCGGTCTGCTCGCCGTGGTACCTCGCGGCGCGGGTGAGGTAGGGACTGGCGTCGCAGACCTCGAACAGCCCGGTGCGGCCGGCGTGCACGTCCGCCAGGACGGCCCGCCTCTGCAGCGAGTAGTCGACGACGGAGCGACGTCCGGGCACGGCCGTCAATGTACGCAGGTCCGCCCGCGCCCGGGCCCGTCGTCACCGTCCGTGCGCGCCCTGCCCGATCGGGGGAGGGTCTCGGGTTGCCCACCGGTTCACCTCCCGATGTATCGTCTCGATACATCGAACGGCAGGGGCCGACGGGGGGCGAGATGCTCGAGTTCGCCATCCTCGGACTGCTGCAGCAGTCCCCGATGCACGGCTACGAGCTGCGGAAACGGCTCGCGGAGGTGCTGGGGGGCCTGCGCAGCATCTCCTACGGCTCGCTGTATCCCGCGCTGAAGCGGTTGCACGCTGCCGGACTCGTCACCACCGACGAGTCCGACCGGCGCGCGCCGCTCCCGGCCGACGCACCGCCGCTCACCGGCCGGCGCGGGAAGGTGGTCTACACGATCACCGCGGAGGGCAAGGAGCGCTTCGCGGAGCTGGTCAGCCAGGCCGGCCCCGAGGCGTACGACGACGGCAGGCTCTTCGGCGTCCACCTCGCCTTCTTCCGGCACACCGCCGCCGATGTACGGCTGCGCATCCTCGAGGGGCGCCGCCGCACGGTCGAACGGCAGCGGGACGGCCTGCGGTCCTCACTGGCGCGGACCCGCGAACGGCTCGACCGCTACACGCTGGAACTGCAGCGCCACGGCCTGGACTCGGTCGACCGGGAGGTGCGCTGGCTGTCGGAGCTCATCGACAGCGAGCGGCGCCGGCCCGAGCCGGGGCCCGGCGGTGAGCGCCCGCCGCCCAGCGAGGGGTGAGGCCGCCCCCGGGCGGGCCGCACCCACCGACACCGCACAACAGGCACCACGGCTGTCCTGCTCGACCGGCAGCCACCGCCAGGACCGGAACGGTCCCGCGACACGGACCACCCGGTCCAGGGAGAAGGGAAACCCATGGGAGCTGTCAAGGTCGCCATCGTGGGCGTCGGCAACTGCGCCGCCTCGCTGGTTCAGGGGGTGCACTACTACCGCGACGCCGACGAGACCACCTCGGTCCCGGGCCTCATGCACGTCCGCTTCGGCGAGTACCACGTCTCGGACGTGCAGTTCGTCGCGGCGTTCGACGTCGACGCCAAGAAGGTCGGCCGTGACCTCTCCGAGGCCATCGTCGCCAGCGAGAACAACACCATCAAGATCACCGACGTCCCGCCGCTGGGCGTCACCGTGCAGCGCGGCACCACCCTCGACGGCCTGGGCAAGTACTACCGGGCCACCATCGAGGAGTCCGACGAGCAGCCGGTCGACGTCGTCGCGGCGCTGCGGGAGTCCGGCGCCGACGTCCTCGTCTGCTACCTGCCGGTCGGCTCGCAGCAGGCCGCCGAGTTCTACGCGCAGGCCGCCCTCGACGCCGGCGTCGCGTTCGTCAACGCCCTGCCGGTGTTCATCGCCGGGACCAAGGAGTGGGCGGACAAGTTCACCGCCGCCGGCGTCCCGATCGTCGGCGACGACATCAAGAGCCAGGTCGGCGCGACCATCACCCACCGGGTGCTGGCCAAGCTGTTCGAGGACCGCGGCGTGCAGCTCGACCGCACGATGCAGCTCAACGTCGGCGGCAACATGGACTTCAAGAACATGCTCGAGCGCGAGCGTCTGGAGTCCAAGAAGATCTCCAAGACCCAGGCCGTCACCAGCCAGGTCGACCGCGACATGGGCACCGACAACGTGCACATCGGCCCGTCGGACCACGTGCCGTGGCTGAGCGACCGCAAGTGGGCCTACGTCCGCCTCGAGGGCCGCGCGTTCGGCGACGTCCCGCTGAACCTGGAGTACAAGCTCGAGGTCTGGGACTCCCCGAACTCGGCCGGCATCATCATCGACGCCGTCCGCGCGGCGAAGATCGCCAAGGACCGCGGGATCGGCGGCCCGATCCTGTCGGCGTCGTCGTACTTCATGAAGTCCCCGCCGGTGCAGTACAGCGACAGCGAGGCCCGCGACGCCGTGGAGGCCTTCATCCGCGGCGAGGTGGAGCGCTGACGCGGTAGCCGCGTCCCGCGAGCCGGCAGGCCCGTCCCCCGACCCGGGGGGCGGGCCTGCGGCCTGTCGGGGGACCGGTGCCGCCGGGCTGCCTACGCTGACCGCCATGCCGCGCCGCCTGCTCGCGATCGCGCTGGTCCTGCTGGCGGTCCTGCTGGCCGGGTGCTCGGGCGACCCCGCCGACCGGCAGCCCGGCGACCCGGTGACCGCCGAGGAGGCCGAGGTGCTCGCCGGCCTGCTGGCGCAGGACTCGGAGGAGGGCGGCGCCGACGTCGAGGTCGCCGCGCCCTTCGGTGACGGCGGCCTGCTGCGCCTCAGCGGCGAGGTCGACTTCACCGGCTCCGCCGGCCGGGCGCGGGCGGTGACCACCTACGGCGACGGGCGCCCCGACGACACCCGCACGCTGTTCTTCACCCGCGACCGGATCTGGTTCGGCGACGTCCCCGGGCTGCCGGCCGCGCTCGCCGCCGCCGGCCGGCCCGACGTCCCGTTCGTCAGCCGCGCGCTGGCGACCGGGCCCGACGCGGTGCCGCTGACCGACGTCCTCGTGGCCGTGGTGCTCAACCTGGGCGCGCCCGAGGCCGACGACGCCGCCGCCTTCCTCGGCGGGGAGCACACCTGGGAGGGGCAGCGCTCGGTCGACCGCCGACTGGCCACGGTCTACGCGGGGGAGGCCGGCTGGACGGTCACCGTGGACGACGCCACCGGCCTGCTGCTGCAGTACGTGACCCCGCTGCCCGGTCAGGACACCGAGGTCACGGTGACGCTGTCGGACCACGGGCCGCGGACGATCGCCCTGCCGGAGGACCGGCAGACGGTGGACGCGGCGGCGCACCCGGAGGTCGCGGCGGCGGTCGGCATCTGAACCCGGGGCGGGGTCACCCGGGCCCGGACATGGGAAGAGGGGGCGGCCTCTTCCCCAGACCGCCCCCTCCGGGGTCATTCCTACCAGACGTCGCCGGGGGGCGCGCCCCGGACCGTCGTCCCGCGGCGTGTCAGTTCGCGGAGGGGTCGGCCGGTGCCGTGGACAGCACCGCCAGGCGGCCGGTCTGCCGGGCGAGGACCGCGCGCCACAGCTGCGGTCCGGACAGCTCGCTGAGCACGTCGCCCGGGGTGCCGGGCACGCACGCCCAGGCGCCCTCGGCGACCTCGGCGGCCAGCTGGCCGGGCGACCAGCCCGCGTAGCCGGCGAACACCCGCAGGCCGGACAGGCCGCCCTCCAGGGAGCCGGGGTCGGCGTCGAGGTCGACGAGGTAGACGTCGCCGGCCACCCGCCGCAGCCCCTCGCCCTCACCGGCCGCGCCGGGGGCGCTGGCCAGGCACAGCGCGGTGTCGGTCTCGCACGGGCCGCCGACGTGGAAGACGCCCGGCTCGACGGCGAGGTCGCACCAGCCGGGCAGCACGTCGCGGATCTCGACCTGGCTGGGCCGGCCGAGGACGACGCCGAGCGTGCCGCTGTCGTTGTGGTCGAGCACGTAGACGACGGTGCCGGCGAAGTTCGGGTCGGTGAGCCCGGGCATGGCCACGAGCAGCGAGCCGGGGACGACGTCGTCGAGGGTGCCGGTGGACAGCCGCGGCACCGGCGCACGGCGTCGGCCCGTGGCCCGCCGGGTGGGCGGGCCGGACTCGGGTTCGGGTGAGGGCACCGGAGACATCCCGTCCAGTGTGCAACAGTCCGGGGCCCGGGGGAGGACGGGAGCGCACCGTAGGGTGAGCCGGTGACGCGGGCCGCTCCGACCGTGCGGCTCCTGCTCGGCCGGGGGGACTTCCGCCGGCTGCTGGCCACCCGGCTCCTGGCCCAGTTCGGCGACGGCGTCTTCCAGGCCTCGCTCGCCGGGAGCGTCCTGTTCAACCCGCAGCGGGCCACCGACCCGCTCGCCGTCGCGGCCGGGTTCGCGGTGCTGCTGGTGCCGTACTCGGTGCTCGGCCCCTTCGCCGGCGTCTGGCTGGACCGCTGGAGCCGCCGGCAGGTGCTGGTGCACGCCGACGTGCTGCGCGCCGGCCTGGTCGCCGTCGTCGCGGCCCTCGTGGTGACCGGGGCCGGCGGCCTGCCGCTCGCCGTCGCCGGGCTCGCCGTCTTCTCCGTCACCCGGTTCGTGCTGTCGGCGCTGTCGGCCGGGCTGCCGCACACCGCCGACACCGGCGTGCTGGTGACGGCCAACGCGCTGTCGACGACCTCGGGGGCGGTGGCGACCGTCGTCGGCGGGGCGGCCGCGGTCGGCCTGCTGCAGCTGGCGCCGGCCGGGGACGCCGGCTACGCGGCCGTGACGCTGTCCGCGGCGCTGCCCTACCTCGCGGCCGCGGCGGTCGTCGCGGGCTTCGGCCGGGCCCACCTCGGTCCCGACCACGCCACCCGCGCGGCCCGGCTCACGGCCCGGCAGGTGGTGCGCGGCATGGCCGACGGCGTCCGGGACGTGCTCGCGCACCCGCCGGCGACGGCGGCGCTGCTGGCGATCTCCGGGCACCGGGTCTGCTACGGCGTGCTGACGCTGACGTCCCTGCTGCTGTACCGCGGCCCGCTGGCGGAGGGGTCGGGGTCGCTGTTCCCCGGCGGGCTGGTCGGCCTGGGGCAGGTGGTGGGCGCCGGGGCGGTGGGCACGCTGCTCGCGGCGCTGGTCACCCCGGCCGCGGTGCGCCGGCTGGGCCGCCGCCGGTGGACGGCGCTGCTGCTGGCCGCCGGCGGGGTGCTGCAGCCGCTGCTCGGGCTCACCTTCGCGCCACCGGGGATCGTGGCCGGCGGGTTCGTGCTCGGCTTCGTCGCCCAGGGCGTGAAGGTGTGCGTCGACACCACGCTGCAGGAGGTGCTCGCCGACGACGTCCGCGGGCGGGTGTTCTCCGTCTACGACACCCTGGTCAACGTCACCTACGTCGCCGCGCTCGTGGCCGGGGCGCTGGTGCTGCCGGCCTCAGGCGTGTCGGTGCCGGTGCTGCTCGCCGTCGGCGCCGTGTACGGGCTGACCGCCGTCGCCTTCCTGCGGCGCAGCGCGGCGCCGGCGCGGGTCTAGAGCCCCGGCTCGCAGACGCCGCGGCCCAGCCGCGCCAGGCCCGCGAGGTCGCCGGGACCGAAGTCCACCTGGCCGTCGTTGCGCGGGGCCATCAGCTCGGCCGGGTCGTCGACGTGGTCCAGGCCCAGCACGTGCCCGAACTCGTGCATGAGGACGGCGCGCAGCGCGTCCCGGCCCTCGGGGGACCCCGTGGCGCCGGCGGCCCAGCCGGCGTCGATGGTCACCGCGCCGGTGACGAACACCCACGGCCCGCCGGCCGCGGCGGCCGCCTGGCTGCCGCCCAGGCCCGCCACCGTGCCCCCGAGGCCGGGCACCTCCTCCGGGGTGGCCCAGCTGACCAGGACCGGCGCCCAGCGGTCGCCGTAGCGGTCGGGCTGGAACACCGCCCGGTCGTCGGTGTACCCCTCGTCGGTGGTGCCGTCGGGGACGAACCGCAGGCCGGTGGCGGCCGACAGCCGGGTCAGCGCCTCCTCGACCAGCCCGGCGGCGTCCGGCGGCGCGCCGTCGGGCCGCATGACCCAGTGCACCGGGCGGCACGGGTCGTAGGCGACGGGCGTGACGCCGTCGGCCTGGTGCTCGACGAACGCGAAGGTGCCGCCGGCCGGCGCCGGCGGCGGCGCGCCGAGCGGCAGGTCCGCGGCCTCGTGGCCGGGCGTGGGCCGGTCCGCCGCCGGGGTCGTGGGGCTCCCGGCGCCGGTGGAGCCGGAGGAGGACTCCCAGGGCCACGGACGTGGGCCGGCGAGCACCGCCGCGCCGAGGCTCAGCGCGAGCACCAGGACGACGGCCAGCACCCCGCGGACGGCGGGGGAGCGGCGGCGCGGGGGCGGCGGCCCGCCCTCCCAGGCGCGCCACGGCACCGGGTCGGCGGGACGGCCGGCCGCCTCGTCCAGCACCCACCGCGGCACGCGGCCGGTGGGCGAGGCCGGGATGCCCGGTGGGGGCGGCAGGGACGGCGGCCACGGGCCCGACGGCCGTTCCGCGGGCCCCTCCGAGGGCCCTGGTGCGCGCACGGCGCGCCCGTCCTGCGTTCCCCCGTGCACCCGTTCGCGGTCCGGCCGTCCGTCCTACCGGCGGACGCGGGGCGCGGGGAGGGGCGCGGGCGGCGCGGCCACCCGTGCGGGGGAGTCAGGAGCGGGCGGCCCACCAGGCGCGCAGCGCGGCCTCGGCCTCGTCGGGCCCGAGCGGGCCGCGCTCCAGGCGGAGGTCCTTGAGGTACGTCCACGCCTCGCCGACCTCGCGGCCCGGCGGGATGCCCAGGATCTCCATGATCGCGTTGCCGTCGAGGTCCGGCCGCACCCGCGCGAGGTCCTCGGCCGCCGACAGCTCGGCGATCCGCCGCTCGAGCGAGTCGTAGGTGGCCGAGAGCGCGGCGGCCCGGCGCCGGTTGCGGGTGGTGCAGTCCGAGCGGACCAGCTTGTGCAGCCGGGAGAGCAGGTCGCCGGCGTCGGTGACGTAGCGGCGCACCGCGGAGTCGGTCCACTCGCCGCGGCCGTAGCCGTGGAACCGCAGGTGCAGGAAGGTCAGCCGGGCGACCGCCTCGACGACGTCCTTCGGGTAGCGCAGCGCGGTCAGCCGCTTGCGCACCAGCTTCGCGCCGACCACCTCGTGGTGGTGGAAGGAGACCCGGCCGCGGGGCTCGTGCCGGCGGGTGGCGGGCTTGCCGATGTCGTGCAGCAGCGCCGCCAGCCGCAGCACCAGGTCCGGCGACTCGGCGTCCGGATCGGCCTTCTCCAGCGCGATCGCCTGGTCGAGCACGGTCAGCGAGTGGGAGTAGACGTCCTTGTGCTGGTGGTGCTCGTCGATCTCCATCCGCAGTGCCGGCAGCTCGGGCAGCACGACGTCGGCCAGGCCGGTGGAGACGAGGAGCTCCAGCGCCGCGCGGGGGGCGTCCTGCAGCAGCGTCTTGGACAGCTCCGCCTGCACCCGCTCCGGGGTGATCCGCGCCAGCTCCCCGGCCATGTCGGTCATCGCGCGGACCACGTCGTCGTCCGGGGTGAGCCCGAGCTGGGCGACGAAGCGCACCGCGCGCAGCATCCGCAGCGGGTCGTCGGCGAAGGAGTCCGCCGCCGCGCCCGGGGTGCGCAGCCGGCGGGCGAGCAGGTCGCCGAGGCCGCCGAACGGGTCGGTCACCGTGCGGTCGGGGCCCAGGGACACCGCCATCGCGTTGACCGTGAAGTCGCGGCGGGCCAGGTCGTCGACCAGCGACTCGCCCCACGCCACCTCGGGGTTGCGGGACTCGCGGTCGTACCGGTCGGCGCGGAAGGTGGTGATCTCCAGCCGGGTGCCGCGCACCTCGGCGCCCACGGTGCCGAAGGCGATGCCCTGGTTCCACGTGGAACCCGCCCAGCCGCGCAGCAGCCGCAGCACCTGCTCGGGCCGGGCGTCGGTGGTGACGTCGAGGTCGCCGGGCGGCGTCGGCGCACCGCTGCCGGCGGCCAGCAGGGCGTCGCGCACCGACCCGCCCACGAGGTGGGCCTCGAACCCGGCCGCGGCGAAGCGTTCCCCCAGCTCCACCAGCACGGGCGAGACCTCGACCAGCTCGCGCACGGTCTGCTGCACCGCCGAGGGGACGTCCACGGCGGCCGGACGACTCTTCCGCTCCTCGGACACGACGAGCCAGGGTAGTGCGGCGGCTCGCGCTACCCTCCTGGCATGGCAGGCACCGGCGGACGCGGGCGTCCCGGCCGCCGCCTGCGGCGGGTCGACGAGACCTCCGCCGGGGGCCTCGTGGTCGCCGACGACGGCATCTCCGGCCCGCGCGCCGCGCTGATCGGCCGCACCGACCGCCGCGGCCGGCTGCTGTGGTCGCTGCCCAAGGGCCACATCGAGGAGGGCGAGACCCCCGAGGACACCGCCGTCCGGGAGGTCGCCGAGGAGACCGGGATCATCGGTGAGGTGCTCGCCCCGCTCGGGATCATCGACTTCTGGTTCGTCGCCGAGGGCCGCCGCGTGCACAAGACCGTGCACCACTTCCTGCTCCGCGCCATCGGAGGCGCCCTGTCCGACGCCGACGTCGAGGTGACCGAGGTCGCCTGGGTCCCCCTCGACGAGCTGTCCGACCGGCTGGCCTACGCCGACGAGCGGGCGCTGGTCGAGCGGGCGCCCGCGCTGCTCGCCGACAGTGCGTGACCCGGACCGCGACGCCCATCCTCGGCACAGCACCCCCCGGTCCGGGGCCGGCCGGCGCGGGAGGACGGTGACCCGCGTCCTGACGGCGGCCCTGCTGGCGCTGCCGCTCGCCGCCGCCCCCGCGCTCGTCCCGGACGCGGCTCCCGCCGCCGCGGCCCCGGCGGCCCCGGCACCGCCGGCCGCGCCCGCGACCGACCCCGAGCGGCCGGTCACCGTCGACCTCACCCGGCTCGAGCCGCGCACCGTCGCCCCCGGCGGCACGGTCACCCTGGCCGGCACGCTCACCAACGACGGCACCGAGACGCTCACCGACCTCGGCGTGCGGCTGCAGCGCGGCCTGCCCGTCACCACCCGCGCCGACCTGCTCGCCGCCGACGCCGACCCCGCCACCGCGTCCACCACGCCGTTCCAGCCGCTGCCCGGCCCGCTCGCCCCCGGCGACTCCGCGCCGTTCACCGTCACCGTCACCACCGCCGACCTGGCGCTGGACCGCGACGGCGTCTACCCCCTGCTGGTCAACGTCAACGGCACCACCGCCGACGGCGAGCCGAGCCGGGTGGGCGAGGTCCGCACCCACGTGGTGCAGCAGAGCGCGCCGCCGGCCACCGCCACCGCCGTCGCCTGGCTGTGGCCGCTGGCCGAGCGCAGCCACCGCGACGCCTCCGGCCGGTTCGTCGACGACGGCCTGGCCGAGGCGGTCTCCGACGGCGGCCGGCTCGACCGGGCGCTGTCCGCCGTCGAGCGGCTCCCCGCCGCCGTCGCGCCCGCGCCCACGTCCCTGGCCCCGGTGACCCTCGCCGTGGACCCCGCCCTGGTCGAGGAGCTCTCGATCATGGCCGAGGGCCCCTACGACGTCGGCGGCGAGGAGGACGCCGGCACCGGCACCGAGGCCGCCGCCGCGTGGCTGGAGCGGCTGCGCGCCGTGGCCGCCGACCACCCGGTGCTCGCCCTGCCCTACGGCGACGTCGACGCCGACGCGCTGCAGGCGGCGGGCCTGGAGGCCGCGCTCACCCGCGCGCTGCCCGGCGCCGCACCCGGGGCGGAGGGCGACACGCCCGAGAGCGGGGGCGTGGTCTCCGAGGCCTCGCCCGGGCCGGCCGGGGCCGCGCTGCTGGCCGACGTCCTCGGGGTCACCCCGCGCACCGACCTGACCTGGGCGGCCGGCGGGGCGCTGCGGCCGGACACGCTCGCGACCCTCCGGGAGGGCGGCGTCGAGCAGGTGGTGGTCGCCTCCAGCGCGCTGAGCGACGGCGACGCGGCGCTCGGCATCCCCGGCGGCGGCGCGGCCGCGCGGACCACGGTGCCCGGCACCGACGGCCCGGTCGAGGCGCTGGTGGCCGACGCGGGGCTGTCCTCCGTCGTCGGCACGGCCGACACCGCCGAGGGCGGCCCGCGGGTGGCCGAGCAGCGCTACGTCGCCGAGCTGGTGCTGGTCTCGCAGCAGACGCCCGCCAGCCCGGCGGGCCAGAGCGTCCTGGTCGCCCCGCCGCGCGACGTCGACCCCGACCCCGAGACGGTCGCCGCGATGATCACCGACACCGCGCTGCCCGGGCTGCGCCCGGCGTCGCTGACCGACCTGTCCGCGGGCCCGGTCGCCGACGCCGGCACGCCGGTGGACCAGGCCGGCGCGGCGGTGCTCGACCCCGCCGGCATGGCCGGGCTGGTCGCCGCGACCGCGCTGCGCGACGACCTCGCCGGCGCCGTCGTCGAGGAGCCCGCCACCGTCCTCGCCGGGTACGACGCCGCGCTGGCCCGGGCCGCCTCGGTGGCCTGGCGGGACGACCCGGCCGGCTTCACCACCGCCGCCGGGGACGTGCGCGACACCCTGGCCGGGCTGCGCGAGCGGGTGACGCTGGTCGCCCCCGCCGACGGCACCTACAGCCTGGCCTCCAGCGACGCGCCGCTGGTGCTCACCGTGCAGAACGACCTGCCCTTCGCGGTGCGGGTGCTGGTGGAGGCGCGCACCCGCGACAAGGTCGGCCTGACCATCGGCGAGCTCGACGCGCAGGAACTGGCGCCCGAGCAGCGCACGACGCTGGAGGTCCCGACCGAGGTGCGCCAGTCCGGCCGCTTCGCCGTCACCGCGAGCCTCACCACCCCCGACGGCGGCCCGCTGGGCGACGACGTCGCGATCCAGGTCCGCAGCACCGCCTACGGGACGATCTCGCTGTCGATCACCATCGGCGCCGCCGTCCTGCTCGGGCTGCTGTTCCTGCGCCGCGGGGTCCTCTTCCTCCGCCGCCGGGGGCGGCCCGAGGAGGAGCTGCCCGACGGCGCCGGGACCGCCTTCCCGCCCAGCCGGAGCCCGGTGTGACCGGCCACCCCCGCAGCGACGAGGACGCACCGGCCCGGGAGCCGGGGGCGCGCCCGCTGCCGCCGGTGCCCCCGCCCGTGTCCTCCCCGCTCCCCGCGGCGGCGTCCCCGGAGGCGGCGGGACCCGCGCCGGGGCACGACCGGTCCCGGCCGCTGCCCCCGCCGCCCTACCCGGTCGCCCCGCCGCCGGGCTCGGGCCTGCCGGGCACCCCGGCGGCCCGCCGCGCCATGCCCCCGGTGCCGCCGGCCCGGCCCCGGCCGCCCGGGGCGCCCCGCACCGGGGACCAGCCGGGGGCGCGGGCCGACGGGCGGCGCCCGGCGGCCCCCGGGGCCGAGGCACCCCCGCCCGCGGCCGTCCGGCCCGCGCCCCGGCCGCTGCCGCCGGTGCCCCCGCCGGTGCGGCGCCGCTTCATCCCGGCCGACGAGACGCAGGTCATCCCGATCCTGCACCTGCCCCCGGTCCCGCGGCCCGAGGGCGAGACCGAGGAGGAGGCGCAGCGGCGGGAGGGCGCCCCCGGCGGCAGCCGCGGCCTCCTGCGCGCCGCCGGGACCATGGCGGTGGCCACGCTGGTCTCCCGGATCACCGGCCTGCTGCGCACGGTCGTGCTGGCCGCGGCGCTGGGCGTCGGGCTGGTCAACGACGCCTACAACACCGCCAACACGCTGCCCAACATCGTCTACGAGCTGCTGCTCGGCGGCGTCCTGACCTCGGTGATCGTGCCGCTGCTGGTGCACGCGCAGGAGCGCGACCGCGACGGCGGCGTCGCCTACGCGCAGCGGCTGTCCACGGTGGCGATCGCCGGGCTCCTGGTGGTCACCGTGGTCGCCGTCGTCATCGCACCGGCGCTGACCTCGCTGTACGGCATCGAGGACGACCCCGAACAGGTGCGGCTGGCCAACTGGCTGGCCCGGATCCTGCTGGTGGAGATCGTCTTCTACGGCGTAGGCGCGCTGGCGCAGGCGATCCTCAACTCGCGCGGGGTCTTCGGGCCGCCGGCGTGGGCGCCGGTGCTCAACAACGTCGTCGTCATCGCCACCGGCGTGCTGTTCGTGATGGCCGGCGGGCCCGGCGACCTCGAGCCGCAGACGATCACCCCCGGCCAGGTGTGGCTGCTCGGCGGCGGCACCCTGCTCGGCATCGCCGTCCAGGCGCTGGTGCTGGTGCCGCTGCTGCACCGGGCCGGCGTGCCGCTGCGGCCCCGGTGGAGCCTGCGGCAGACCGGGCTGCGCGAGGTCGGCGGGCTGGGCCTGTGGGTGGTCCTGTACGTGGCGGTGAGCCAGGTCGGCGTCGTCGTGGCCACCCGCGTGGCCAACGCGGCCGCCCGCGACGGCGGGCTGGGCTCGAGCGCCTTCGCCTACGCCAGCCTGCTGTTCCAGATGCCCTACGGGATCATCGGCGTCGCGCTGCTCACCGCCCTCGTGCCGCGGATGAGCCGCGCCGCCGCGCGCAACGACGTCCCCGGCGTCGTCCAGGACCTCTCCCTCGGCACGCGGCTGTCCGCGCTCGGGCTGCTGCCGGTGGCCGCCGCGCTCACCGTCGTCGGCCCGGCGCTCGGCGCCGTCGCCTTCGCCCGGGGCAACACCTCCGTCGACGAGGCGCAGGGCATCGGCGCGGCCCTCGCCGTCGGCGCGTTCGGGCTGCTGCCCATGGCCGTCACGCTCCTGCAGCTGCGCGTCTTCTACGCCATGAAGGACGCCCGGACGCCGACGCTGATCCAGGTCGGCATGGTCCTCGTCCGCGTGCCGCTGCTGCTGCTGGTCCCGGCGCTGGTCGAGCCCGGCCACGTCGTCGCCGGGCTGATGCTGGCCACCAGCCTCACCTACCTCGCCGGCTGGGTGCTCGGGCACCTCGCGCTGCGCCGGCAGTTCGGCGCCGAGCCGGGCGTGGCGCGGGGCGGGGCGCTGGGCCCGGTGCTGCGGATGGTGCTCGCCGCGGCGGTGGCGGCCGGCGCCGGCTGGCTCGTCGTCCGCGTGACCCAGGACGCGTTCGGCACGTCACTGACGGGCTCGCTCGGCACCCTGTTGATCGGTACCGTGGTCGTCGGCGTCACGGCCCTCGCCGGCTTCGTGCTCGCCCGCGTCCCGGAGCTCCGGGAACCCCTCGCCGCCGTCCGCGCGCGGCTGGGCCGCGGGTGAGCCGCGGACCGGCGGGCACGGACGGCGTCCCCGGGGCAGCGCGCAGCCGGGGGGAGCGGACAGGGGGTCGGACACGTCCATGACGGCGACGATCACCGGCCTCCCCGACCGGTACCGACCGCTGGACGAGGTCGGCCCCGCGGAACACACCGCGACCGGCGTCATCCACTGCTGGCGCGCCAAGGACCGCATCCTCAACCGCGACGTCGCCATCCGCGTGCACGTCCCCGGCGGCCCGCCGGCGCGCGCCTGGATCGCCCGCGCGCTCACCGCCGGCGGCCTGGCCACCCCCGCGCTGGCGATGGTCTACGACGCCTCGGAGGGCAGCGGCGGCGAGACCGGCGTGGCCTACGTCGTCAACGAGTGGATCGAGGGGCAGACCCTCGCCGAGCGGCTGCGGTCCGGGCCGATGGGCGAGCGGGAGGCCCGCACCGTCCTGCGCCGGCTGGCCGAGGGCGTCGCCGAGGCGCACCGGGTGGGCCTGGCCGTCGGCGGCCTGAGCCCCGAGACCGTCGTCCTGCGGCCCAACGGGCTGGTCGGCCTGCGCGCCGTCCCCGCCGCCACGGGCACCGTCCAGGAGGACATCGCCGCCCTCGGCGCACTGCTCGAGTACTGCCTCACCGGCCGGCAGGCCGGCGTCCCCGGGCCCGACGGCGTCCCCGCCGCCGCCCCGGTCATCGCCCAGCCGGACCTGGCCGCGCTCGTCCGCCGCGTCCGCTCCACCGAGCCCGGCGCCCGGCTGGCCAGCGCCGCGGCGATGGCCGCGCTGCTCGCCGATCGCCCGCGGTCCTCGGCCGTGCCGGTCCGCGGCCGCGACGAGAGCGACAGCGGGTGGCTGCGGCGCCTGCGCGAGCACCGCGACGCCGAGCAGGCCCCCACCGTGGCGGCGCAGGACGCCGGAGGACCCCAGCGGCTCGACCCGGACACCCTGCCGCCGGTGCCGCTCGGGCCCGCCCGCGCCCTCCCGCCGGTGCCGGCCGAGGCCCCCCACGACGTCGACGTCGCCGGCGACCCGGTCGACGAGGAGGACGAGGACGACGCCGGTGGCTCGCCCGGCCGCCGCCGGTTCCTGGTCGTCGGCCTGCTGCTGGCCGCCCTGGTCGTCGTCGTGCTGCTCGCCTGGTGGGTGGGCACCAACCTGCTCTCGGTCGCCACGAACGTCGACGAGCGGCCCGGCACGCCCGTGGTCCCGTCCAGCAGCGCGCCCGCCGAGGACAGCGCCGCCCCCGCGCCGGAGGCCGGCACGCCCCTGACGATCCGCGGCGCCACCGTCTTCGACCCCTTCGGCGACGGCGAGCCGGAGAACACCGACGACGTGCCGGCCACCCACGACGGCGACCCGGCCACCACCTGGTCCACGCTGACCTACCGGGGCTCGGCGGACTTCGGCAACCTCAAGCCCGGCGTCGGCGTCGTCTACGACCTCGGCTCGGCCCAGGCGATCGGCGGCGTCGCGCTGACGACGACCACCCCGGGGATCAACGTCGAGGTCCGCACCGGCGAGGCCCCCGACGGCGACCTCGACTCCTTCGCCGTCGCCACCGCCGGCAGCGTCGACGGGACCACCGACCTCGCCTTCGACGAGCCGGTGACCGCGCAGTACGTCCTGGTGTGGGTGACCGGCCTGGTCCCCGCCGGGGACGGCTTCGCCGGCGACCTGGCCGAGGTCGCCGTCACCCCCGCCGCGGGGGAGTGACCTGCACGTCAGGGCCCTGATCACGGGAATCCCGCCCTACGATGCGGCGTTGTGCCCCGCGTGACCGACCCCCAGCCCACCCCTGGCCCCGCGACGACCACGGAGGTCCAGTCGCCCGTGATCCCGCCCGCGGAGCACGACGGCGTCCGTGACCTGGTCATCATCGGATCGGGTCCCGCCGGTTACACCGCGGCCGTCTACGCCGCCCGGGCCAACCTGCACCCGCTGGTCTTCGAGGGCTCCCAGTTCGGCGGCGCCCTGATGACCACCACCGAGGTGGAGAACTTCCCCGGCTTCGCCGAGGGCATCCAGGGCCCGCAGCTGATGATGGACATGCGCCAGCAGGCCGAGCGCTTCGGCGCCGAGCTGGTCGCCCGCGACGTCACCGAGGTCGACCTCACCGCCACGCCCAAGGTGGTCAAGGTGGGCGACGAGGTGACCCTCGCGCACGCGGTCATCGTCGCCACCGGCTCCAAGTACCGGTACCTGGGCCTCGACAACGAGCAGCGCCTGCTCGGCCACGGCGTCTCCGCCTGTGCCACCTGTGACGGCTTCTTCTTCCGCGACCAGGACATCGTCGTGGTCGGCGGCGGCGACTCGGCGATGGAGGAGGCCACCTTCCTCACCCGCTTCGCCAAGACGGTGACCGTCGTCCACCGCCGCGAGGAGCTGCGCGCCTCGAAGATCATGCAGAAGCGCGCGCAGGACAACGAGAAGATCCGCTGGGCGCTGGGCAAGCAGGTCACCGACGTGCTCGGTGACCAGACCGTCTCCGGCGTGCAGCTGACCGACGTCGTCACCGGCGGCACCGAGGAGCTCCCGGTCAGCGGCGTGTTCGTGGCGATCGGCCACGACCCGCGCAGCGAGCTGTTCGCCGGGCAGCTCAAGCTCGACGACGAGGGCTACATCCAGGTGGAGCACCCCTCCACCCGCACCAACATCGACGGCGTGTTCGCCTGCGGTGACGTCGTCGACCACGTCTACCGCCAGGCGATCACCTCGGCCGGCACCGGCGCCGCGGCGGCCATCGACGCCGAGCGCTGGCTGGCCGAGACCTTCGACGAGCGCTGAACCCCGCGGGCACCGGTCCCGACGGGACCGGGGCATACCGCACCCCCTCCGCGGGTTACTCCCCGCGGAGGCCGACAGACCTCGACCGCGACAGAGGAGAACGACCATGGCAGGCAACACCGTGACGGTGACCGACGCGACCTTCGCCAACGAGGTGCTGGGCAGTGACAAGCCCGTCCTCGTCGACTTCTGGGCCGAGTGGTGCGGGCCGTGCAAGATGGTCGCCCCGGTGCTCGAGGAGATCGCCAAGGAGCACGGCGAGAAGCTGACGATCGCCAAGCTCAACATCGACGAGAACCCGCAGATCGCCCGCGACTACCAGGTCATGTCGATCCCGACGATGACCGTGTTCCAGGGCGGCAAGCCGGTCAAGAGCATCATCGGTGCCAAGCCGAAGGGCGCGATCCTCTCCGACCTCGCCGACTACATCTGAGCCGCAGGCTCCGACACACGGCTCCCGAGGGCCCGTCTGGGAACGTCCCAGGCGGGCCCTCGCCGTTGCGCCGGCCGGACCCCCGGCTGGGCCGGGAGGCGTCGCGGAGGCGACAATCGTGGGCACGATGGGTAGCGAGAGCGACATGCAGCCGCTGGGTCCGGGCAGCCACGGAGCCGCCGTCGCAGACGTACAGGCCGCGCTGCGCAGCCTGGGCCTGCTCCGGCCCACCGACGGCTCCGGGCCCGCCGACGGCGTCTACGACGAGGCCACCGCGCTCGCCGTCCGCCACTTCCAGCAGGTCCGTGGGCTGTCGGTGGACGGCCGGGTCGGCGAGGAGACCTGGCGGGCGCTGTCGGAGGCGCGCTGGTCGCTGGGCGACCGGCTGCTGCACCACGACCCCGTGCGGCCGGTGCGCGGCGACGACGTCACCAACCTGCAGGAGCGGCTGCTCGAGCTCGGCTACGACGCCGGCCGCGCCGACGGCATCTTCGGCCGCGACACCGAGTCCGGCCTGCAGGCCTTCCAGCGCGACTACGGGCTGACCGCCGACGGCACCTGCGGGCCCGCCACCCTGCGGGCGCTGCGCCAGCTCGGCCGCAAGGTGACCGGCGGGCGCCCCCAGCTGCTGCGGCAGAGCGCCGAGTTCGTCGAGAGCGGGCCGCACCTGATCGGCCGGCGCATCGTCGTCGACCCCGGGCACGGCGGCGCCGACACCGGCTTCGCCGCCGGCGAGACCACCGAGGCCGACCTCGTGCTCGACCTCGCCAGCCGGATCGAGGGGCGGCTGGCCGCGGCCGGCGCCACGGTCTACCTCACCCGCGGCCGCGAGCAGAGCCCCACGCCGGCCGAGCGGACCGCGTTCGCCAACGACGCCCGCGCCGACCTGTTCATCTCCCTGCACACGGACGCCCACGACTCGTCGCACGCCCGCGGGGTGGCCAGCTACTACTACGGCACCGGCTCGGGGACGTCGTCGACGGTGGGGGAGCGCTTCGCCGACCTGGCCCGCCGCGAGGTGGTGGCCCGCACCGGCATGCTCGACCTGGGCGGGCACCCCAAGACCTGGGACCTGCTGCGGATGACCCGGATGCCCGCCGTCCGGCTCGACGTCGGCTACCTGTCGCACCCGGTCGACCGGCTGCTGCTGCTCGACGCCCGGCTCCGCGGCACCGTGGCCTCGGCGGTGCTGGCCGCCGTCCAGCGGCTGTTCCTCCCCGCGGAGGCCGACCCGCCCACCGGCACGTTCGTCCTGCCCCAGAAGGTGTGACGGCTGGGGCGCCTGGCGCCCCAGGTGTGACGGGTCCGTCCCAGCCGCCGTGTCGGACGGGCGCGCGCGGCGGCCTCCCTACACTCGGTCCGTGGCCCCTCTCCCGCCGTCGCACGGCCAGCCGCACCGCACGCCGCCGCAGCAGCACGGGCACGTGGTGCCCCGCCACCCGCGGCTGGACCCGCTGGCCGACCGGTACGCAGCCCGCACGCACGGCATGAAGAGCTCGGAGATCCGCGCACTCTTCTCCGTCGTCAGCCGGCCCGAGGTGGTCTCGCTGGCCGGCGGCATGCCCGCCGTCACCGCACTGCCGCTGGACGCCGTCGGCTCGATGATCGGCGAGCTGGTCAGCGGGATGGGCGCGCAGACCCTGCAGTACGGCTCCGGCCAGGGCGACCCGCGGCTGCGCGAGCGCATCTGCGACGTCATGGCGCTCGAGGGCATCACCGACGCCTCGCCCAGCGAGGTCGTGGTGACCGTCGGCTCGCAGCAGGCCCTGGACCTGGTGACCCGCGTCTTCTGCGACCCGGGCGACGTCATCCTCGCCGAGGGCCCGTCCTACGTCGGCGCGCTCGGGGTCTTCCAGGCCGCCCAGGCGCGGGTGAGGCACGTCGCCATGGACGACGACGGGCTGGTCCCGGAGGCGCTGGAGCAGGCGCTGCTCGAGTGCCGCGCCAACGGCGACCGGGTCAAGTTCCTCTACACGGTGCCCAACTTCCACAACCCGGCCGGCGTGACGCTGTCGGAGCCGCGCCGCCAGGCGATCATCGACATCGCCGACCGGTACGACCTGCTGGTCATCGAGGACAACCCCTACGGCCTGCTCGGCTTCGACCACGAGCCGATGCGCGCGCTGCGGGCCCGCAACGCGCAGCGGGTCATCTACCTCGGCTCGTTCTCCAAGACCTTCTCCCCGGGCCTGCGGGTGGGCTGGGTGCTCGCGCCGCTCGCCGTCCGCGAGAAGCTGGTGCTGGCCACCGAGGCGCAGGTGCTCTGCCCGCCCTCGCTCACCCAGTACGCCGTCGCCCGCTACCTGGACACCCAGCCCTGGCGCGAGCAGATCAAGCTGTTCACCGAGCTGTACCGGGAGCGGCGCGACGCCACCCTGGAGTCGCTCGACGCCCTGATGCCCCCCGGCACCACCTGGACCAGGCCCGACGGCGGCTTCTACGTGTGGCTGAAGCTGCCGAACGGCCTGGACGCCAAGCTCATGCAGCCGCGGGCGGTGGGCGCGCACGTGGCCTACGTCCCGGGCATCGGCTTCTACGCCGACGGGTCGGGCCGCGAGTACATGCGGCTGTCCTACTGCTACCCCGAGCCGGACCAGATCCGGGAGGGCGTGCGCCGGCTGGCCCGGGTCATCGAGGCCGAGCTGGACCTGCACTCCACCTTCGACGCTGTCGACACCGGCACCTTCCGCGCCGTCGGCCGGACCGACAGCACCGCCGAGACCATCGTCGGCCCCGCCAGCAGCGACCGGATCGAGGACTGACGTGACCGACCCCGTGACCGACCCCGCCGCACCGGCCGCCCCCGAGGTCGAGGAGACCTCGCTGCGCGCCGTCGTCCTGGCCGGTGGCCTGACCTTCGAGCGCGAGGTCAGCCTGTCCTCGGGCACCCAGGTGGTGGAGGAGCTGGCCCGCGTCGGTGTCGACGCCGAGCTGCGCGACGCCGACGCCGAGCTGCTGCCCGGCCTGGCCGCCGCCCCCGCCGACGCGGTGTTCATCGCCCTGCACGGCGCCACCGGCGAGGACGGCGCCCTGCGCGCGGTCCTCGACCTGGCCGGCGTCCCCTACGTCGGTTCCCCGGCCGCGGCCTGCCGGCTGGCATGGGACAAGCCCGCGGCCAAGTCGGTCGTGCGCACGGCCGGGGTGACGACGCCGGACTGGGTGGCGCTGCCGCACAGCACCTTCCGCGAGCTGGGCGCCGGCGCCGTCCTGGACCTCATCGTCGCCCGGCTCGGGCTGCCGCTGATGGTCAAGCCGGCCTCGGGCGGCTCGGCGCTGGGCGCGCAGAAGGTGACCCGCGTCGAGGACCTGCCCGCGGCGATGGTCAGCTGCTTCGCCTACGGCGACACCGTGCTCGTCGAGCGGTTCGTCGACGGCGTGGAACTCGCCCTGTCGGTCGTCGACCTGGGGGAGGGGCCCCAGGCGCTGCCGGCGGTGGAGATCGTCCCGGAGTCCGGCGTCTTCGACTACACCGCCCGCTACACGCCCGGCCTCACCGAGTACCACGCGCCCGCCCGGGTGTCCGACGAGGTCGCGGCCCGCGCGTCCGAGGTCGCCGTCCGGGTGCACCGGGCGCTGGGCCTCGCGGACCTGTCCCGCACCGACGCGATCGTCTCGTCCGACGGCGAGGTGCACTTCCTCGAGGTGAACGTCTCCCCGGGGCTGACCGAGACCTCCATGTTCCCCATGGCGGTCGAGGCCGCCGGGCACGACCTCGGCGAGGTCCTCTCCGGGCTGCTCACCCGCCGGGCCCGCAGCGCCCGCTGACACAGACGACAGAGGCCGGTTTCCGTCCGTGACGGAAACCGGCCTCTCCGTGTCCGTGGGTCCTACTGCTCCTCGCGGCGACCGGTCAGGTCTGGCGCCATCTGGCCGATGATGCGCTGCAGGTCGTCGACCGACCCGAACTCGACGACGATCCGGCCCTTGGCCCGGCCGATCTGGATCTTCACCTTGGTCTCGAAGACGTCGGACAGTCGGCCGGCGAGGTCCTCCACGCCGGGCGCGCTGATCCGGCGGGCGCGGCGGCGGGAGGCCGGCTGCTCGGCCACGGCGAGCGCGACGGCCTCCTCGGTGGCCCGCACCGACAGGCCCTCGGCCACGATCCGGGCGGCCAGGGCCTCCTGCGCCTCGGCGTCGTCGAGGCCCAGCAGCGCCCGCGCGTGCCCGGCGGAGATGACGCCGGCGGCGACCCGGGTCTGCACCTTCACCGGCAGCTTGAGCAGCCGGATGGTGTTGGTGACCTGCGAGCGGCTGCGGCCGATCCGCTGCGCCAGCTCCTCGTGGGTGGCGCCGAACTCCTCCAGCAGCTGCTGGTAGGCCGCCGCCTCCTCCAGCGGGTTGAGCTGGACGCGGTGGATGTTCTCCAGCAGCGCGTCGCGGAGGAGGGCGTCGTCCTCGGTGTCCCGGACGATCGCCGGCACCGTCTCCAGCTCGGCCGCGCGGGCGGCCCGCAGGCGGCGCTCGCCCATGATGAGCTCGTAGGGCGCCCCGCCGTCGCCGTCGGTGCGCTCGCGCACGACGATCGGCTGCAGCAGGCCGAACTCGCGCACCGAGTGGGTGAGCTCCTCGAGCGCCTCGTCGTCGAAGACCTGCCGCGGCTGGCGCGGGTTGGGGGCGACGTCGCCGACGGCGACCTCGCGCAGCTGCGCGCCGGGGACGCCGACGGCTGCCGTGCCGGGAGACGACGCGGCCTGCGCGGCGACGGTGGCGGCCGCCTGCGCCGCCGGCGGCAGCAGGGTGACCGGCGCCGGTGCCCCACCCGCCCCGGGCGCCCCACCCGCCTCGGGGGTGGCGGGAGCCGGGCCGTCGGCCTCCGGCAGCGTGGGCTGCTCGACCGGCGGGGCGGTGGGGATCAGCGCCGCGAGACCCCGGCCGAGGCCGCCACGCTTGCTCATCGGGTCTCCTCGTCGACGGGGCTGGGAACGGGCAGGACGGCGGCGTCGGTGCCGGCGAACGCCGGGTCGGCGTGCCGCGCGGCGCCCGGCCGGACGGCGGGCATGGGCGCGGTCACCGGCGCGGGAGGCGGCGGCGGGGGGCCCATCGGCCGGACGTCGATCGGCTCCAGGCCGACGCCCCGCTCGGCGAGCTCGCGCGCGGCCTCCACGTAGCTGGTCGAGCCCCGCGAGCCCGGGTCGTAGGTGAGCACGGACTGCCCGTACCCCGGCGCCTCGGACACCCGGACGTTGCGCGGGATGACCGTGGCCAGCACCAGGTCCCCGAAGTGGCTGCGGACCTCCTCCGCGACCTGGTCGGCGAGCTTGGTCCGGCCGTCGTACATCGTCAGCAGGATGGTGCGGACGGCGATCCCCGGGTTGAGGTGCGCGCGCACCAGCTCGATGTTGTTGAGCAGCTGGCCCAGGCCCTCCAGCGCGTAGTACTCGCACTGGATCGGGATGAGCACCTCGTCGCCGGCCACGAGCGCGTTGAGCGTCAGCAGGCCCAGCGACGGCGGGCAGTCGATGAGGACGTAGTGGGGCCGCTGGTCCTCGGGCAGGCCGTGGATGTACGCCTCGATCGCCCGGCGCAGCCGGTACTCGCGGGCGACGACGGAGACCAGCTCGATCTCCGCGCCGGCCAGGTCGATCGTCGCCGGGACGCAGCGCAGGTTCGGGCTCGCCGTCGTCGGGTGGACGACGTCGGCCAGCGAGCTGTCCCCGACGAGGGCGTCGTAGATCGACGGCGTCCCCACCGTGTGCTCCACGCCGAGGGCGGTGCTGGTGTTGCCCTGCGGGTCGAGGTCGATGACCAGCGCCCGCAGGCCGTAGAGCGCCAGCGCCACGCCCAGGTTGACCGTCGAGGTGGTCTTCCCGACGCCGCCCTTCTGGTTGGCCACGGTGATCACCCGGATGCGGCCGGGTGCGGGGAACGGCTCCTGGTCGGCGGCGTGCAGCACCCGGGTGGCCCGCAGCGCCTCCATCGCGATGGGACTGTCGAAGTCCCCGCCGGAGTGGGCCGCCGAGTCGGCCGCGAGGCTGCTGCGCAGCCGCTGGCCCGGGTCGGTCATCGCGGGTCCTTCCTGCCGACCCGTTTCACGTGGAACGGGACGGGTACCTGGTCGCGTTCCACGTGGAACGCCGTCGTCGTCCCGCGGGGCCTCACCGTCGGCCCCGCGTCATCACCACCACGGTAGTGGCAGCGTCCCCCAGCTCCGCGCCGACAGCCCGGACGTGGACGTCGCGCATGCCCGCGGCCTCCAGCTCGGGCAGCAGCGCGGGCAGCTCCTCCACCGCGCGGGCGCCGACGAGGGCGACCAGCTGGGCGCCGGGCCGCAGCAGGCCGCGGCTCCAGCCGACCAGCCGGGGCAGCGCGGCGACCGCCCGGGCGGTGACGACGTCGACCGGGCCGACCGCGGTCGCCACCGATCGCTCCTCGGCGCGGCCGCGGACCACCCGCCACGGGGCACCGAGCTCGGCGACGACCTCCTCGAGGAACTCGACCCGGCGGGCCATGGGCTCCACCAGGGTCATCCGCAGGTCCGGCCGGGCCAGCGCGAGCGGGATCCCGGGCAGGCCGGCGCCGCTGCCGACGTCGACCACCCGGGCCCCCTCGGGCACGGCCTCGGCGACGGCCGCGCTGTTGAGCACGTGCCGCTCCCACAGCCGCGGGACCTCCCGCGGGCCGATCAGCCCACGGGTGACGCCGTCGGAGGCGAGCCGGGCGACGTAGCGCTCGGCGCCGGGCAGCCCCGCCCCGAAGACGGCGGCGGCGACCTCCGGGGCGGGTGGGGCGGACGGGACGGGAGTTCCGCTCACCGCTCCGGCAGGACCACGACGCGGCGGTTGGGCTCCTCGCCCTCGGACTCGCTGCGCACCCCGCTGACGCCGGCGATGACGTCGTGGACGACCTTGCGCTCGAAGGGGTTCATCGGCGCCAGCCGCTCGGGCTGCCCGGTGCCGGCGACCCGGCGGGCGGCCTCGGCGGCCATGGAGGTGAGGTCCGCGCGCCGCCGGGCCCGGTAGCCGCCGATGTCGAGCATCAGCCGGCTGCGGACGCCGGTGGCCTGCGCGACGGCCAGCCGGGTGAGCTCCTGCAGCGCCTCCAGGACGGAGCCGTCGGAGCCGACGAGGTCGTCGAGGTCGCCGCCGACGATGGCGACCGAGGCCCGGTCGCCCTCCACGTCGAGGTCGATGTCCCCGTCGACGTCGAGGATGTCGAGCAGCCGCTCGAGGTAGTCCCCGGCGACGTCGCCCTCGCGGACGAGCAGGTCGGTGCCGGTGGCGGCGCGGCCGTTCCCCGAGGGGGCGGGCGCGACCTCGTCGGTGGGCTCGAGGACGGCGTCGGTGCTGTCGTCGTCGGCGTCGGGGAGGTCGGGGGTCTCGGCCGGTGCGGTGTGGTTCGGGACGCTCACGGAGGTACCTCCAGTCGGTGCGGCAGCCGGGGCGGGCCCGGAGGTCGGAGGCCGGAGGGCGCGGGGTCGCTGCTCCTCGCGGCGGGTCCGCGGCGGCCGGCGTCGGGGACGCCGTCGCCGCGGACCGGGGTCTAGCGGCGCTTGCGCTTGCCGCCGGTGCCGGCGGGCCGGCCGTGCGGGCCGCGGTTCGCGGGCCGGGGGGTGCGGTTCCCGCCGGAGCGGCCGCCGGAGGCGGTCCCGCCCGCGGCGGTCGCCCCGCCGGCCGTGCTGCCGCCGGCCGTGCTGCCGCCGGTGCCGTTCGCGCTGCCGGTGCCGTTCGTGCTGCCGGTGCCGTTCGCGGTGCCGGCGGCCGTGCTGCCGTCCGCCGCGGCGCCGTCCGCCGCGGCGCCGTCGGTGCCGCCCTTGGTGAGCTCGACGCCGGCACCCGCGGGCCGGCCGCCCTTGCCGCGCACCGGCTTGGCGCCCGGCTTGGGGGCGAGCGTCTTCGGGTCGATCGCGGGCTTCTCGGCCTCGGCCTTCGCCTTGGCGGCGGGGCTGCCGGGCGGGGGCATCTTGCGCAGGATGAAGAACTGCTGGCCCAGCGTCCACAGGTTGTTCGTCATCCAGTACAGGAGGACGCCGATGGGGAAGAAGAAGCCGGTGACGAAGAGGCTGATCGGCATGCCGTAGAGCAGCAGCTTCTGCACCATCGCGGCCTGGCCCTCGACCGGGCCGGAGCGCTTCATGATCTGCTTCTGCGTGACGTAGGTCGTCACGCACATGATCACCATGAGGATGAGCGCGACCGTGCGGATGCCGGCCTGGGTGACACCGGGCAGCGCGAGGATGGCCTCGGCCTTGGCCCCCGTCATGTTGAAGGACGACGAGATGGGCGCGACCCCGAACAGCTCCGCCTTGGCGGCCTGGTCGGTGAGCTCGTCGCTCCAGCTGTAGAGGCCCTGGGCACCGGGCTGCAGCCGGCGCAGCACGTGGAACAGCGCGAGGAAGACCGGGATCTGCGGGAGGATCGGCAGGCAGCCGGCCAGCGGGTTGACCCCGCGCTCCTTCTGCAGCGCCATCATCGCCTGGCTGAAGCCCTGGCGGTCCGCGCCGTACTGCTTGCGCAGCTTCTGGATCTCCGGCTGGATCTCCTGCATCGCCCGCTGGCTCTTGATCTGCTTGACGAACAGCGGGAACAGCAGCAGCCGGACGGTGACGACGAGGAACACGATCGACAGCGCCCAGGTGATGCCGGCGGCCGGGTCGAGGAACGTCGAGAACACCGAGTGCCACGTCTTCATGACGAAGGCGATGGCGGTGTAGAGCCAGTCAAGCAACGGAGGACTCCTCCTGCGGGGCCCGGCGGGACGCCGGCGGGGTCTCGGGGGCGGGGCGACGGGCACCGTCGGCGGCGGGCACGCCGGCGGCGGGCGCCGCGGGTGCCGCTGTCATCGACGTGCGGCCGTCGCCGCCGGTTCCGCGGCGTGCCCGGTCCGCGCGCGGCGCGGGGACCGGGTCGTAGCCGCCGGGGTGCCAGGGCGCGCACTTGAGCAGCCGCCGCAGCGCCAGCCACGACCCGCGGGCGGCGCCGTGGACGGCGACCGCCTCGGCGGCGTAGGCGCTGCAGGTCGGGGCGAAGCGGCAGCGCGGGGGCAGCGCGGGGCTGATCGCGCGGGAGTAGAAGCCGACGGCGGCCAGCAGCGCGCGGGCCACGGGTCCGGGACGCCGGGTCGCGGGGGCGCTCACGAGGACCGCGTCCGCTCGGTCGCCGGCCGGGACCGCTCGGCGAGCACCCGGTCCAGGCCGGCGGCCAGGTCGCGGCGCAGCTGCGCGGAGGTCGCCGTCGCGGCGTCGGGGCGGGCCCGGACGACGAGGTCGGCGCCGGCGGGCAGCCGGCCGAGCTCCTCGCGCACGGCGGCGCGCAGCTGCCGGGTCACGCGGTGCCGGACCACGGAGTTGCCGACCGCCTTGCCGACCACGAACCCGGCGCGGGGCCCGGCGGGCGTCCCGTCCCCGGGCACGCCGAGACCCCCGGCCGTGCGGGCCGGGGGTCGGACGGGGAGGTAGTGGAGCACCATGGTCGGCCGACCGGCACGCCGGCCCGACCGGACGACCGCGGTGAACTCCGGACGCCGGCGCAGGCGGGCCTGCGCGGGCAGCACCTCAGGCGGAGAGCTTCTCGCGACCCTTGCGGCGGCGGCCGGCGAGGATCGCGCGGCCTGCGCGGGTGCGCATCCGCAGCCGGAAGCCGTGGGTCTTGGACCGGCGGCGGTTGTTCGGCTGGAAGGTGCGCTTGCTCACGGGGTACTCCTACGGCAGGACATCGGTGGTGCGGCCGGCCGGTGGGCAGGCACGCGGCGGGGCTCCGGGAGAGGCGGCGGGGCCACTCCGCGGGACCCCGCGAGGCTGGCGCTGCGGATCCCGGTGCCAGCGGCCCGGTCCACAGACTCCGACCAGCATAACCGAGGACGGCGGGGCCCGAGGACGCCGATCCCGCGGTCCCGGTCACGCGACCGGCTCGCCGACGGCGACCCGCCAGGCTGCACCCTCCGGGCGGACGGTCGGTGTCGGCACGCCGACCGCCCGGGGACGACACGCCGAACGACACACGCACCGGCCGTCCCAGGCGTCCCCGGACGTCGTTGCCGGGCTGTGGACGGGGCTGTTAGCGTCGCCGTCGCTCCGGTCCGGGCAGACCGCCCGGCACGGGGGCCGACCACCCGGTCGACCTGACCGCAGTCCGCCTCGAGCCGTATCACGACCTCCCTCCCGACCAGCGACGACACCGCTGCGACCTGGACATCCA
This sequence comes from Geodermatophilus sp. SYSU D00879, assembly GCF_054050375.1. NCBI lineage: Bacteria > Bacillati > Actinomycetota > Actinomycetes > Geodermatophilales > Geodermatophilaceae > Geodermatophilus > Geodermatophilus sp. SYSU D00879. The sequence continues at coordinate 99,135 of NZ_JBJGZF010000012.1, read as the reverse complement.
CAGGTCGACACGGCGCCATGTCGCCGGTCGTGCACAGCCTGTGGACACTCGTGTGGAACCCGGGTGTCCAGGATGTCCACTTCCCGGGCAGCCGTGGCACCGGGGACGCCGGCTCCTGGGGACGCCGGAGGTCGCACAGCGGGGACGAACTGCAAGGGGAGGACACGGTCATGGCCGATGCCACGGTGGACCTGGCGGAGGTCTGGGACTCGGTCCGCGAGCGGCTGGCGACCAGCCTCACCCGGCAGCAGAACGCGATGCTCAACCTGACCCGGCCGGTGGGCCTGGTCGGGGGCACCGCCGTGCTCGCCGCGCCCAACGAGTTCACCCAGACCGTGCTCGAGTCGCGGATGCGCCGGGTGCTGGCCGAGGCGCTGTCCGAGCAGCTCGGCCGGGACATCGGCGTCGCCATCCAGCTCGAGGACACCCCCGCCTCCGCGCCCGCGCCCGCGGAGCCGCCGACCCGCCGGCCGTGGACGCCGGTCGACGCCGGCCCCAGCGACGAGGACCGCGAGCGGGCCGACGACGGCCGCAGCGCCTTCGGGGTGCGCAGTGACGCGCGGCCGCTCGACCGCGCCGGCTTCGAGCCCGCGCCGTACGAGCCCGGCCCCTACGAGCCGGCGTCCTACGAGCCGGCCCCGTACGAGGCCGGTCCCTTCGAGCCCTACGACGCCGGCCGGGCCGACGCCTCCCGCCGGGACGCCGCGCGCCGCGAGGCGCCGCCCGTCGACGTCCCGCCGCCCGCCGGTGACGGCGTGGGGGAGTGGGGCGGCACCGACTGGAGCCCCGCGAGCCGCGGGCGCACCGGCCGCCGCCGCGGCCCGCGCGTCGGGGAGGGCGCCGAGGTGCTGCCCTTCGACCTCGGGGACGCCGCACCCGACGGCGCCGACGAGCCGGGGCCGCAGCGCGGCGGGTCCGCCGGCCGCACGTCCGGCACCACTGTGCCGCTGTTCGGTGACCGCCGTCCGCCGGCCGGCCTGGACCCGGGGCTGAACCCCAAGTACGTCTTCGACAGCTTCGTCATCGGCAACAGCAACCGGTTCGCCCACGCCGCGGCGGTCGCCGTCGCCGAGGCCCCGGCGCGGGCCTACAACCCGCTGTTCGTCTACGGCGACTCCGGGCTGGGGAAGACGCACCTGCTGCACGCGATCGGGCACTACGCGGCGCGGATGTTCCCCAACGTGCGGGTGCGCTACGTCAGCACCGAGGAGTTCACCAACGAGTTCATCAACCTGGTGCACTCCGGCCGGGCCGAGGACTTCCGCCGCCGCTACCGGGACATCGACTTCCTGCTCATCGACGACATCCAGTTCCTGGAGCGCGCCGAGCGGACGCAGGAGGAGTTCTTCCACACCTTCAACACGCTCCACAACGCGAGCAAGCAGATCGTCATCACCTCCGACCGGGCGCCGAAGAAGCTGACGACGCTCGAGGACCGGCTGCGCACGCGGTTCGAGTGGGGGCTGATCACCGACGTCCAGGCGCCGGACCTGGAGACCCGGATCGCGATCCTGCGGAAGAAGGCCTACGGCGAGCGGCTGCAGGTGCCCGACCCGGTGCTGGAGTTCATCGCCAGCAAGGTGCAGACCAACATCCGCGAGCTCGAGGGCGCGCTGATCCGGGTCACCGCCTTCGCCAGCCTCAACAAGCAGCAGGTCGACCTGCCGCTGGCCGAGCTGGTGCTCAAGGACCTCATCAGCGACGAGCAGGGCCCGCAGATCACCGCGGCGATCATCATGGCCGCGACCGCGGAGTACTTCTCCGTGACGATGGAGGAGCTGCAGGGCTCCAACCGCAGCCGCACGCTGGTCAACGCCCGCCAGATCGCCATGTACCTGTGCCGCGAGCTCACCGAGCTGTCCCTGCCGCGGATCGGCGCCTCCTTCGGCGGCAAGGACCACACCACGGTCATGCACGCGGTCAAGAAGATCACCAACCTGATGAGCGAGCGCCGGGCGACCTACACCCAGGTCACCGAGCTGACCGCGCGCATCAAGAGCCGCGCCCGCCAGTAGCCCCCCGGGCCCTCCGACGGCCGCCGGGACCTCACGTGAGGCCCCGGCGGCCGTCGTCGTCCCGGCCCGCGGTGGAGACACCGGGCCGGCTGTCCACAGCCGGTGGGCAGCGGCCGGGGCCGGTCGTCGCCCGTCGTCCCGCGGCTGCCGGGCGGTCACCGGCCTCCGCCGTGTCGACATCACGACGAGTTGTCCCCAGGGATGTGCACACCCTGGGGAGATCGTGATCCCGGCGGGGCCGGACCGGCCGGGGGAGCAGTGGCACCGGGTGTCGTCCCCAGGTGGTTCCCCAGTGTGTGCATGCAGCGACGTTCCGCCGTGGTGACCTGCGCTTTCGATCCGCCGGCGGGCCCTCGTCCCCACCTGCGCGCGTCGCCGGCCGGCACGGCCGCCGGGGCCCTGGGCACGGACTGGGGACAGACCGGGGGTGGAGCGGGGACTGGTCGTGGACGGACGACGGTGCCTGTGCACGGCCGTCGAGATGTCCACGTGTCGACAACAACCGCACGTGAGTTCCCCACAGCGAGCCAACATGTCGACATCGGCGCTGACCTGCGGGAAGGGCCTCGATCCCCAGCTTCCACACCGGTGATGACGGAGATGAGGGAGATAGATCCGGGTTTTCTCGAACCCCAGTAGGGGTGGGGACGCTGCGGCCCGGAGGGGCTCCGGGGCCGCAGCGGGACAGCAGCAGGGAGCAGGGGCGGCCACCTGATCGGGTCCCGGGTTCCCCCATCCACACCCCGACGGGCACGATGAACGACGCAACAGACACAGAGCCCCGTTCCCGGTCCGCACGGACGCCGGGGCGCCGGGGTGCGCAGACGACAGCAGTGGGCCGTGCAGAGCTGGGGTGGGTCGGTCATGGAGTTCCGGGTGACACGCGAGGTGCTCGCGGATGCCGTCGCGTGGACGGCGCGCAGCCTCCCGCCGCGGCCGTCGGTGCCGGTCCTCGCCGGCATCCTGCTCGAGGTCGACGGCAGTCAGCTGTCGGTCTCCGGCTTCGACTACGAGGTGTCCGCGCGCGCGGAGGTCGACGTGCAGGCGGGGGAGAGCGGCCGGGTGCTGGTGCCGGGCCGGCTGCTCGCCGAGATCACCCGCGCGCTGCCGCCGCAGCCGGTCGACGTCCGCGCCGACGGCCCGCGGCTGGCGATCACCTGCGGCAACGCGCGGTTCAGCCTGCCCACGCTGCCGGTGGAGGACTACCCGTCGCTGCCGGCGATGCCGTCGTCGGCCGGCGTGGTCGACAGCGACGTGTTCGCCGAGGCGGTCGGCCAGGTGGCCGTCGCCGCCGGCCGCGACGACACGCTGCCCATGCTCACCGGCGTCCGGCTGGAGATCGACGACGACCGGGTGACCCTCGCCGCCACCGACCGCTACCGGCTGGCCGTGCGCGAGTTCGCCTGGCGCCCGGAGACCCCCGGCATCTCGGCCGCGGTGCTGGTCCCGGCGCGCACGCTCGCCGACGCCGCCCGGACGCTGACCAGCGGCCCGGAGATCGTCGTCTCGCTGTCCTCCACCGGGTCCGGCGAGGGCATCCTCGGCCTGTCCGGCAAGGACCGGCAGACCACCACCCGGCTGCTGGACGCCGAGTTCGTCAAGTACCGCGCGATCATGCCGAGCGAGTCGGCCGCGCACGCCACGCTGCCGGTCGTGCAGTTCACCGACGCCGCCAAGCGCGTCGCCCTGGTCGCCGAGCGCGGCACGCCACTGCGCTGCGAGTTCACCCCCGGCCAGGTGACGCTGCGCGCCGGCGGCAGCGACGACGAGGGCCAGGCCGAGGAGCGCTGCGACGTCGAGTTCGAGGGCGACCCGCTGACCATCGGCTTCAACCCGACGTTCCTGCTCGACGGGCTGGCCGCGGTGCACACCGGCCGGGCGCGGATGGACTTCACCAGCCCGCTCAAGCCCGCGGTGCTCTCCGGCGTCGAGGACCCGGCGACCGACGACGAGGACGGCGGCGAGCGCCCGGTGGAGCGCCCCGGCAGCTACCGCTACCTGATCATGCCGGTGCGTCTGCCGGGCTGACGTCGGCGGACGAGGTGTCCCGGGCAGCCGGGGAGGGCACCGCACACCGCGGGCACCCGCACCGTCGCGTGCGCCCGTGCCATGACGACCGCGAGGGAAGGACTGAGCCGTGCAGCTGGGGCTGATCGGGCTGGGCAAAATGGGCGGCAACATGGCCGAGCGGCTGCGCCGCGCCGGTCACGAGGTGGTCGGCTTCGACCACCACCCGGACAGGCGCGACGTCGACAGCCTCGAGGCGCTCGTCGGCGCGCTGTCGGCGCCGCGCGTGGTGTGGGTGATGGTCCCGGCCGGCGAGCCGACCCGGGAGACGGTGCGCCAGCTCGGTGAGCTGCTCGAGCCGGGCGACGTCGTCGTCGACGGCGGGAACTCCCGGTTCACCGACGACAAGGTGCACGCCGAGATGCTCGGCGAGAAGGGCGTCGGCTACGTCGACGCCGGCGTCTCCGGCGGCGTCTGGGGCCTGGAGAACGGCTACGCGCTGATGGTCGGCGGCTCGAAGGACGACGTCGCCAAGGTGCAGCCGGTGTTCGACGCGCTCAAGCCGCCGTCGCCGACCGACGCGTCGGGGGAGGCGATCCCGGGGGCGGGCTTCGTGCACGCCGGCCCGGTGGGGGCGGGCCACTACGCGAAGATGGTCCACAACGGCATCGAGTACGCGCTGATGCAGGCCTACGGCGAGGGCTACGAGCTGCTGGCCGCCGTCGACCTGATCGAGGACGTGCCGGGCGTCGTCGCCAGCTGGACCCAGGGCACCGTCATCCGCTCGTGGCTGCTGGACCTGCTGGTCCGCGCGCTGCAGGAGGACCCGCAGCTGGAGAAGATCAGCGGCTACGCCGAGGACTCCGGGGAGGGCCGGTGGACGGTCCAGGAGGCCATCGACCACGCCGTCCCCATGCCGACGATCGCGGCGTCGCTGTTCGCCCGGTTCGTCTCGCGGCAGGACGACTCGCCCACGATGAAGGCGGTCGCCGCGCTGCGCCAGCAGTTCGGCGGGCACGCGGTGCACGCCGTCAAGGCGCAGGAGGTCGAGCGCCCCGCGTGAGCGAGCTCGTGGTCCTCCCCGCCGGGCGCTGATGTACGTCCGGCACCTCCAGCTGGTCGACTTCCGCAGCTGGGAGAAGGTCGACCTGGCGCTGCGGCCCGGCCCGACGGTGTTCGTCGGCCGCAACGGCGAGGGCAAGACCAACCTCGTCGAGGCGGTCGGCTACCTCGCGACCATGAGCAGCCACCGGGTGTCCGCCGACGCGCCGCTGGTGCGCCACGGCGCGGGGCAGGCCGTCGTCCGGGCGGCGCTGCGCCGCGAGGACCGCGAGCTGCTCGTCGAGGTGGAGGTCAACCCGGGCCGGGCCAACCGGGTGCGGGTGAACCGGGCCGCGCTGCCGCGCCCGCGCGAGCTCCTCGGGCTGGTGAAGAGCGTGCTGTTCGCCCCCGAGGACCTCGCGCTGGTGCGCGGCGACCCGGCCGAGCGGCGCCGGTTCCTCGACGACCTGCTGGTCAGCCGCACGCCGCGGCTGGCCGGGGTGCGCAGCGACTACGAGCGGGTCCTCAAGCAGCGCAACGCCCTGCTCAAGACCGCGCGGATGGCCCGCGGCGACGCGCTGGCCACCCTCGACGTCTGGGACACCCACCTCGTCGAGCTCGGCGGGCAGCTGCTGGCCGCCCGCCTGGCGCTGGTCGCGGACCTCGCGCCGCACGTCGCCCGCGCCTACGCCACCGTGGCCGGCGCGGGCGCGGCGGCCGCGGGCCTGGGCTACGCGAGCACCGTCCCCCTGGCCGGCGACGGCGCCCCGCTGGCCGAGGGCGCGGCGACGCCGTCGGCCGCCGAGCTGTCGGCGGCGCTGCGCGAGCGGGTCGCCGAGCGGCGCCGCGACGAGGTGGACCGGGGGATGACCCTGGTCGGCCCGCACCGCGACGACCTGGTCCTGCACCTGGGCCCCGCCCCGGCCAAGGGCTTCGCCAGCCACGGCGAGTCCTGGTCCCTGGCGCTCGCGCTCAAGCTCGGCTGCTTCGGCCTGCTGCGCGCCGACGGGGAGGAACCGATCCTGGTGCTCGACGACGTCTTCGCCACGCTGGACGCCGGCCGGCGGGCGGCGCTGGCCGAGGTCGCCCGGGGCGCCGAGCAGACGCTCATCACGGCCGCCGTGCTCGACGACGTGCCCGACGAGCTCCGCGGCGCCCGGGTCGAGGTGGGCGAGGGGACGGCGACGCTGGTCGAGGCGGCCGGCACCGGCGAGGAGGTCCACGGTGGCTGACGAGCGGCCGGCCCGGCCCAGCGACATCGCCCGCGCCGCGCTGGAGGCGGCCCGCGCGGCGTCGGCGGCCCGCCCGGCGCCCACCCGCCGCCGGGTGGCCGGACCGCGGCGGCGGTGGACCGGCCCGCGCCCCGGCGACGACGACCCACAGCCGCTGGCCCGCCTGGTCGACTCGCTGGTCAGCACGCAGGACTGGTCGGAGCAGACCCGCGTCGGCGCGGTGTTCGGCCGCTGGTCGACGCTGGTCGGCCCCGACATCGCCGCGCACTGCCGGCCGGAGACGCTGACCGAGGGCGAGCTGCTCGTCGTCGCGGAGTCCACCGCCTGGGCCACCCAGCTGCGGCTGCTCGCCCCGACGATCCTCGCCAAGCTGCGCGCCCAGGTCGGCGGGGACGTGGTGACCCGGCTGCGCGTTGTCGGACCGACGGCCCCCAGCTGGAAGAAGGGCCCGCGGTCGGTCCGCGGGCGGGGGCCCCGCGACACGTACGGATGAGGACGGTGCCCCGATGAGCAGCCCGCACGACGACCGACCCCGCGACGACGACCCGCGCGACCGGGACGGCTGGCAGGAGCCGGCCCACCTCGGTGAGGGTGGGACGGGTGACGGCGACCGGGAGCCCGAGCCGGCGCGCCCCGGGCCGGTGGTCTCCTGGGCGCCGCCCGCGCCGCGGCAGCGCACGCCGGGCGTCGTCGAGCAGGTGTTCCGCTACCAGGGCGACACCGTCGGGGCGCAGGGCTGGGCGCTGCAGCACGGCTGGGAGATCTCCGACGGCACCGCGCCCCAGGACGCCGTCCTCGCCGAGCTGGTCGCCACCGCCCCGGTCCGCGCCACGAAGGACCACCGGCCGGCCGGGGTGATGCGCGGGCGCGCCGGGACCCTCGAGCTGGTCGCCTTCGACGTCGTCTTCACCGACCGGCGCTACACCGTGCCCGAGTGGGCGGTCACCGCGGCGCCGGTGCTGCTGCCGCTGCCCGGCCTGCGGCTGTCCCCGGCCCGGTTCTGGCGGCACCGCACCGGCGGCCTGCTGCACGTGCCCAGCGGCGACGAGGCCTTCGACGCCCGCTGGGTGCTGCTCACCGCCGAGGACGGCGAGGCGGTCCGCCGGCTGGTCGGCGACCCGGCCGTGCGCGGGCTGCTGATGGCCTCGGACGACGGCGACGAGTTCTGGACCGCCGCCGGCCACCTCGCGGCGGTCCGCCCCGACGGGCAGCGGCCCGAGCTGATCGAGCACCACGCCCGCCTGCTGGGCGCGATGGTCGCCGCCCTGGCCGGCGTCTCCTGAGCGCCGCCGAGGCCGCCGCCCCACCGGCCGCGGCGGGGCTGCGCGACCTGCTGCCCCTGCTCCGCCCGCACCGGCGGCCGCTGCTGCTGGCCGCCGGGCTGTCGCTGGTCGGCGCGGCCGCGGCGCTGGCCCAGCCGGCGCTCACCGGGCGGGTGATCGCCGCGGTCGGCGCGGGCCGGCCGCTGCTGCCCGCCGTCGCCGCGCTGGTGCTGGTCCTGGTCGCCGGGGCGGTGCTGAACGCGGGGCAGTCCTACCTGCTGCAGCGCACCGGGGAGGGCGTGGTCCTCACCACCCGGCGCACCGTGGCCGACCGGCTGCTGCGGCTGCCGGTGGCCGAGTACGACCGGCGGCGCACCGGCGACCTCATGTCCCGGGTGGGTGCCGACACCACGCTGCTGCGCGCCACCGTCACCTCCGGCGTCGTGGAGGTGGTGGGCTCGGCGGTGGTCGGGGTCGGCGCGCTGGTGGCCATGGCGCTGGTCGACGTCTGGCTGCTGCTGGTCACGCTGGCCGCGGTGGCCGTCGGGCTGGCGGTGGTGGTCAGCACCAGCCGGCGGGTGCGCCGGCTCTCGCGGCGGGCCCAGGAGGAGGTCGGCGCGATGACGGCGGCCGTCGAGCGGGCGCTGTCGGCGGTGCGCACGATCCGGGCCAGCGGCGCCACCGCGCGGGAGGTCGACGCGGTGGGGGAGAGCGCGGCGCGGGCCTACCGGGCCGGGGTCTCGGTGGCGAAGGTGCAGGCGCTGGTCGCGCCCGCCGGGTCGATCGCCGTGCAGGGCGCGTTCCTCGCCGTCCTGGGGCTCGGCGGGTACCGGGTGGCCACCGGCTCGATCGCGGTCGCCGACCTGGTCGCGTTCATCCTCTACCTGTTCCTGCTGGTCATGCCGCTGGGCCAGGCGGTCTCGGCGTGGACCCAGCTGCAGACCGGGCTCGGTGCGCTGGCCCGCATCCAGGAGGTGCTGGTCCTCGAGCCCGAGCGGGACGCCGTCGCCGAGGTGGGCGGCGCGACGACCGCCCCCCGGACGTCGGCGCGGGGCGTCCCGCTGCTGGAGCTCGACGACGTCTCGTTCGCCTACCCCGACGGCACCGAGGTGCTGCGCGGGGTGTCGCTGACCGTGCCGGCCGGCAGCCGGGTGGCGCTGGTCGGGCCGTCGGGCGCGGGGAAGTCGACGGTGCTCGCGCTGGTCGAGGGCTTCTACCCGCTGACCGGCGGGGCGATCCGGTGGGCCGGCACCGACGTCCGCGAGTTGCCGCGGGCCGCGCTGCGCGCGCAGCTGGGCTACGTCGAGCAGGAGGCGCCGGTCCTCGCCGGCACGGTGCGGGAGAACCTGCTGCTGGCCGCGCCGCACGCCGGCGACGACGAGCTGTGGGCGGTGCTCGCCGACGTCGGGCTGACCGGCGTGGTGCAGCGCTCGTCCCGCGGGCTGGACGTGCCGGTGGGCGACGAGGGCGTGCTGCTGTCCGGCGGGGAGCGGCAGCGCCTGGCGATCGCCCGCTCGCTGCTGGCCCGCCCGGCGCTGCTGCTGCTCGACGAGCCGACCGCCAGCCTCGACGCCCGCAACGAGAACCTGCTGCGCGAGACGCTCGCCGCCGCGGCCGCCGACCGGGCGCTGCTCGTCGTCGCCCACCGGCTGTCCACCGTGCTCGACAGCGACCAGATCGTCGTCCTCGACGGCGGCCGGGTCGTCGCCCGCGGCACGCACGCCGAGCTGGTCGAGACCAGCCCCCTCTACCGCGAGCTCGCCTCGGCCCAGCTGCTGGTGTGACCGGCGGACCTCCTGCTCGGGCGAGGTGGCGGGAGGCGGGGGGCCCGGAGGGTCCCGCGATCGAGCGCCAGGGCGTGCTCAGCGCAGCGATCGGCCTCGGTGCAGGGGCCCGCGCCGAGCCTGCGAGGCGTGGGGGGCACCGAGGTCCTTCCGGGCACGGGGCCGCGGTGCCGGCCGGGAGGCCGACGGTGTGACGGCCTCCGCGGCCCTGCACAGGTTGCGGATCATGCTGCCGAAGACGACGCCGTGGAACGGCGAGATGCCCCACCAGTAGAGCTGCCCGAGCAGGCCGGACGGGTGGAAGGTCGCCTTCTGCCGCAGCCGGGTGCGGCCGTCGCCGGCACGTTCCACGTGGAACTCGAGCCAGGCGAGGCCGGGCAGCCGCATCTCCGCGCGCAGCCGCAGCAGCGAGCCCTCGTCGAGCTCCTCGACCCGCCACCAGTCCAGCGCGTCCCCGACGTAGAGGTCGGCGGGGTCGCGCCGGCCGCGCCGCAGCCCGACCCCGCCGACCGCCCGGTCCAGCCAGCCGCGGACCTCCCAGGCCAGCGGGACGCTGTACCAGCCGGTCTCCCCGCCGATGCCCTCGACCACCCGCCACAGCGCCTCCGGCGAGGCGTCGGTCTCCCGCGTCCGCTCGTCGAGGAACAGGCTGCCCCCGGCCCAGTCCGGGTCGGTGGGCAGCGGGTCCGACGGCGCCCCGGGCACCGAGGCGCCGGTCCACCGGGTGTCGACGGCGCGGTTGCGCACCTTCTGGATCGCCAGCCGCACCGCCTCGTCGAAGGGCAGCAGCCCCTCCGGCGGGTCGGGCACGTACCGCGCGATGTCGTGCTCGGCGCAGACGACGGTGTGGCGCAGCGACTCGACCAGCGGCCGGGCGATCGACGCCGGCACGGGCGTGATGACCCCGACCCAGTGGCTCGACAGCGCCGGCGTGGAGAACGGCACCGGCAGGATCCGCCGCCGCGGCAGCCCGGCCACCTCGGCGTACCGCTGCACCATGTGCGCGTAGTCCATGACGTCGGGGCCGCCGATGTCGAAGCAGCGGTGCACGTCCGGCGGCAGCGTGGCGCAGCCGACCAGGTAGCGGAGCACGTCGCGGACGGCGATCGGCTGGACGCGGCTGTGCACCCAGCGGGGCGTGACCATGACCGGCAGCCGCTCGGTGAGGTAGCGCAGCATCTCGAACGACGCCGAGCCCGAGCCGAGGACCACCGCGGCCCGCAGCACGACGGTGGGCACGCCGGAGTCCAGCAGGATGCGGGCCACCTCCGCCCGCGAGCGCAGGTGCGGGGACAGCTCCTCGCCCTGCGGCTCGAGCCCGCCCAGGTGGACCAGCCGCCCGACGCCGGCCGCCCGCACCGCGTCGGCCATCACCTGCGCGGTGCGCCGGTCGCGCTCCTCGAACTCGTGGCCGATCGCCAGCGAGTGGACGAGGTGGTAGGCGACGTCGGCGCCCTCGCAGGCGCGGCGGACGGCGTCGGCGTCGGCGGCGTCGCCCTCGGCGACCTCGACGCGGTCCCGCCAGGGGACGTCGCGCAGCTTGCGCGGCGAGCGGGTGAGCACCCGGACCCGGTGGCCGGCGGCCAGCAGTTCCGGGACCAACCGGCCGCCGACGTAACCGGTCGCACCGGTGACCAGACAGGTGAGGGGGCCCACTGCCGGCTGCATGTCGACCAGTCTCGGAGTCGCCGGCGGACGGTGCCGTCCGGTCGACCGGCCCAGCGGCCCCTGGGCGGGCGTGTCGACCCCGGGGGCAACACCGGTGGTACGTCGCGAGCCGTGAGTGGCGCAGGGACGGCCTGAGGGCCTGCGCGACGCGGTTTCTGTCGGTGGACCCGGTAACATGGAGGACAGGAATCCCCAGCATCCGGCTGAGCGGCGCTGTGCGCCCCCGGGGCCCCTCTCGGAGGAGAGGTGCCCGCATGCCGGGAGCGCGACAGAAGGGCCCCACGTGGTCGCTCGACCGAAGACCGAGAACTCCTACTCCGGCAGCTCCATCACCGTCCTCGAGGGGCTCGAGGCGGTCCGCAAGCGGCCCGGCATGTACATCGGCTCCACAGGTGAGCGCGGCCTCCACCACATGGTGTGGGAGGTCGTCGACAACGCCGTGGACGAGGCGCTGGCCGGCTTCTGCGACACCGTCCGCGTCACCCTGCTGGCCGACGGCGGCGTCCGCGTCGAGGACAACGGCCGCGGCATCCCCGTGGACGTGCACCCCGTGGAGAAGCGGCCGACCGTCGAGGTCGTCATGACCGTCCTGCACGCGGGCGGCAAGTTCGACGGCAAGAGCTACGGCGTCTCCGGCGGTCTGCACGGCGTCGGTGTCACCGTCGTCAACGCGCTGTCCACCGCGCTCGACGTCCGCATCTGGCGGGACGGCCGCGAGTGGCACCAGGCCTACGAGTTCGCCAAGCCCGGCACGCTCGAGGAGGTCGGCCCGACCTCCAAGCAGGGCACCCAGATCACCTTCTGGGCCGACGGCGGCATCTTCGAGACGACGACCTACTCGTTCGACACCATCAGCCGCCGACTGCAGGAGATGGCCTTCCTCAACAAGGGCCTGAAGATCGTCCTGCGCGACGAGCGGCCCGGCCAGGGCAAGGCCGAGACCGGCGTGGCCGACGAGGTGTCGGTCGCCGAGGCCGCCCCGCAGCCCGGTGCCGAGGTGCAGGCCTTCGAGGCCACCGAGGTCACCTACCACTACGAGGGCGGCCTGATCGACTACGTCGGTCACATCAACGCCAAGCGGACGCCGATCCACCGCTCGGTCATCAGCTTCAGCGCCGAGGGCACCGGCAAGAACGACATGCGCATGTCGGTCGACGTCGCGATGCAGTGGTCCGACGCGTACTCCGAGTCGGTCTACACCTTCGCCAACGTCATCAACACGCACGAGGGCGGCACCCACGAGGAGGGCTTCCGCGCGGCGCTGACGTCGATCGTCAACCGCTACGCCGTCGACAAGAAGCTGCTCAAGGAGAAGGACGAGAAGCTCACCGGCGAGGACATCCGCGAGGGCCTGGCCGCGATCGTCTCGGTCAAGATCGGCGACCCGCAGTTCGAGGGCCAGACGAAGACCAAGCTCGGCAACACCGAGGTCAAGGGCTTCGTGCAGAAGGTCTGCAACGACCAGATCTCGCACTGGTTCGAGGCCAACCCGACCGAGGCCAAGACCATCATCACCAAGGCCGCCTCGGCCGCCCGCGCCCGCCGCGCCGCGCAGGACGCCCGCAAGCTCGCCCGCAAGAACCTGCTGAGCAACAACTCGCTGCCGGGCAAGCTCGCCGACTGCCGCTCGACCGACCCGCGCAACTCCGAGATCTACATCGTCGAGGGCGACTCGGCCGGCGGCTCGGCCAAGTCCGGCCGCGACTCGATGTTCCAGGCGATCCTGCCGATCCGCGGCAAGATCATCAACGTCGAGAAGGCGCGCATCGACCGGGTCCTCAAGAACACCGAGGTCCAGTCGATGATCACCGCCTTCGGCACCGGCATCCACGACGAGTTCGACCTGTCGAAGCTCCGGTACCACAAGATCGTGCTGATGGCCGACGCCGACGTCGACGGCCAGCACATCTGCACCCTGCTGCTGACCCTGCTGTTCCGCTTCATGCGGCCGCTGGTCGAGGCCGGGCACGTCTACCTGGCCCGGCCGCCGCTCTACAAGATCAAGTGGGGCGGCAAGTGGGGTGACCAGTACGCCTACTCCGACCGGGAGCGCGACGCCCTGCTCGCCGCCGGCAAGGAGGAGGGCCGCAAGGTCCGCGAGGAGATGATCCAGCGGTACAAGGGCCTCGGCGAGATGAACGCCAGCGAGCTGTGGGAGACCACGATGAACCCGGAGACCCGCCTCCTGGGCCAGGTCACCCTCGAGGACGCCGCGACGGCCGACGAGCTGTTCAGCGTGCTCATGGGCGAGGACGTCGAGGCCCGCCGCAGCTTCATCACCCGCAACGCCAAGGACGTGCGCTTCCTGGACGTCTAGCCGCCGCTCCGGGGCCGGGGGAACGGCGTCCGACGCCCGCCCCCCGTCCCCGGAAACGGCGCCTGACCAGCGCGTTCGTCCACTCCTGTGCACTCACCTGTGGAGATCTGACCAGTGACCGAGACCCCTGCCCGCGACCGCGTCGAGCCGGTCGACCTGCAGCAGGAGATGCAGCGCAGCTACATCGACTACGCGATGAGCGTGATCGTGGGCCGCGCGCTGCCGGAGGTGCGCGACGGCCTCAAGCCGGTGCACCGCCGCGTGCTCTTCGCCATGTACGACCAGGGCTTCCGCCCCGACCGCGGCTACGTCAAGTGCGCCCGGCCGGTCGCCGAGGTCATGGGCAACTACCACCCGCACGGTGACTCGGCGATCTACGACGCCCTCGTGCGGCTCGCCCAGCCGTGGTCGATGCGCTACCCGCTCATCGACGGCCAGGGCAACTTCGGTTCGCCGGGCAACGACCCGCCGGCCGCCATGCGCTACACCGAGTGCCGCCTGACGCCGCTGGCCATGGAGATGCTGGCCGGCATCGACGAGGAGACCGTCGACTTCCAGGCCAACTACGACGGCCGCACGCAGGAGCCCCTGGTCCTGCCCTCGCGCATCCCCAACCTGCTGATCAACGGCTCGGCGGGGATCGCCGTCGGCATGGCCACCAACATGCCGCCGCACAACCTGCGCGAGGTCGCCGAGGCCGCCTACTGGATGCTCGACAACCCGGACGCGGAGGCGGAGGAGGCCCTCAACGCCTGCATGAAGGCGATCCCGGGCCCCGACTTCCCCACCCACGGCCTGATCGTCGGGCGCGAGGGCATCGAGGACGCGTACCGCACCGGCCGCGGCTCGGTGAAGATGCGCGCCGTCGTCACGGTCGAGGAGGACAGCCGCGGCCGCGTGCAGCTCGTCGTCACCGAGCTGCCCTACCAGGTCAACCCGGACAACCTGGCCGAGGCGATCGCCGAGGCGGTCAAGGACGGCCGGCTGCAGGGCATCAGCGAGATCGCCGACGAGTCCAGCGACCGCGTCGGCCGCCGGCTGGTCATCACCCTGCGCCGCGACGCCGTGGCCAAGGTCGTGCTGAACAACCTGTACAAGCACACGCAGCTGCAGACCTCCTTCGGCTGCAACATGCTCTCGATCGTCGACGGCGTCCCGCGGACGCTGCGCCTGGACGAGCTGGTCCGCAACTGGGTCAACCACCAGATCGAGGTCATCGTCCGGCGCACCCGCTACCGGCTGCGCAAGGCCGAGGAGCGCGCGCACATCCTGCGCGGCTACGCCAAGGCCCTCGACCAGCTCGACGCGGTCATCGCGCTGATCCGCAACAGCGAGTCCGCCGAGGCCGCCCGCACCGGCCTCATGGAGCTGCTCGACGTCGACGAGGTCCAGGCGACCGCGATCCTCGACCTGCAGCTGCGCCGGCTGGCGGCGCTGGAGCGGCAGCGGATCCTCGACGAGCTGGCCGAGATCGAGGCCCGCATCGCCGAGCTGCAGGCGATCCTCGACTCCCCGGAGCGGCAGCGGCAGCTGGTCCGCTCCGAGCTCGAGGAGATCGTCGAGAAGTACGGCGACGACCGCCGCAGCAAGTTCGTGGCCAACGACGGCGACGTGACGATGGAGGACCTCATCGCGGAGGAGGAGGTCGTCGTCACCATCACCCGCACCGGCTACGCCAAGCGGACCAAGAGCGACCTCTACCGGTCGCAGCGGCGGGGCGGCAAGGGCGTGATGGGCGCCCAGCTCAAGCAGGACGACATCGTCGACCACTTCTTCGTGGGCTCCACCCACGACTGGATCCTGTTCTTCACGACCAAGGGCCGGGTCTACCGGGCCAAGGCGTACGAGCTGCCCGAGGCCAACCGCACCGCCCGCGGCCAGCACGTGGCCAACCTGCTGGCGTTCCAGCCGGACGAGCGGATCGCCCAGGTCATGCAGATCAAGGACTACGGCGTGGCGCCGTACCTGGTCCTGGCCACCGCCAACGGGCAGGTGAAGAAGACCCGGCTGTCGGACTTCGACTCCCCGCGCAGCGGCGGCGTCATCGCGATCAACCTGCGCGAGGGCGACGAGCTGGTCGGCGCGGCGCTCATCGACCCCGAGCAGGACCTGCTCCTGGTCACCCGCTCGGCGATGTCGATCCGGTTCAAGGCCGACGACGCCACGCTGCGGCCGATGGGCCGGGCCACCGAGGGCGTGCGCGGCATCTCGCTGTCGCCGGGTGACCGGCTGCTGTCGATGATGGTCGTGGAGGAGGGCGTCGACGTCCTGGTGGCCACCGAGCGCGGCTTCGCCAAGCGGACCGGCATCGAGAACTACCCGCCGCAGGGCCGCGGCGGGAAGGGCGTGCTCACCGCGGACCCGAAGGCGCGCAAGGGTGCCCTGGTCGGGGCGCTGGCGGTCCGGCTCGGCGACGAGCTGTACGCCATCACCTCCGGCGGCGGCGTCATCCGGACGCCGGTCAACGGCGTGCGCCACAACAAGGACCGGGCCACCATGGGTGTCAAGCTCATGAACTTGCCCGAGGACGTGTCGATCGTGGCGATCGCGCGCACGACGGACAACGACGAGCCCGCCGCCTAGGGTGGAACCGGGAGCAGGCGCGTGGTGACCTCCGGTCACCACGCGCCCCCGGCTCCCGCTGACGGACACGACCGGCGCCCGGCGCCTCCGGCACCACGCCGGACCGCCCGGGCGCGAGAGCGCGGCGAGGGCCGCAGGCGAACGGGAGAACGGCATGAGCGACCGGCCGCAGGCGGTGCGCACCGGGGTCCGCCCGGAGAGCGCAGCCGGAGCGGACGGAGCCCCGGCGACGGGCTCGGCGCCCGCCACCGGCCAGACGCCCGCTCCGTCCGGGGCGACCCCGGCCGGGGCCACCCCGGCAGGGGCGGCCCCGTCACTGGCCAAGCCGGCCACCGGCCAGGCGCCCGCCCAGCAGGTGCCGCCGGTGGCGCCGCCGCAGCAGGCTCCCCGCCCGGCCGACGCGACCATGCCGGGGCCGGTGAGCGCCACCCAGGCGGTGCCGGTGAGCGCCACCCAGGCGGTCCCGCCGGCCGCGGTGGCCGTCCCGCCGGCGGCGGCCCGGGCGCCCCAGCAGCCGCCCGCCGCCCAGCAGCAGGCCGGCAAGCAGGCCAAGAACCGCGGCAACCGCGGTCCGCGGCGCGCCCGGCTGCAGCTGCGGCACGTCGACACCTGGTCGGCGCTGAAGATCTCGCTGGTCCTGTCGATCGCGATGTTCTTCATCTGGATGGTCGCGGTCGGGATCCTCTACGGGGTCCTGTCCGGGCTCGGCGTCTTCGACACCCTCAACGACCTGTTCGGCCAGCTCGGCACGTCGTCGAGCGGCGAGGGCGGCGGCGACGTCATCACCCCGGGCATCGTCTTCGGCGGGGCCGCCGTCATCGGCGCGATCAACATCGTGCTGATGACCGCGCTGTGCACCGTCGCGGCGTTCATCTACAACCTCTGCGCCGACCTGGTCGGCGGCCTCGAGGTCACGCTCGCCGAGCGCGACTAGCGAGGGACCCGGCTGCAGGGGCCGTCCGCGGCCCCTGTACGCTGGTCGAGGTCCACGGGCCTGTAGCTCAGGCGGTTAGAGCGCATCCCTGATAAGGATGAGGCCGGAGGTTCAAGTCCTCCCAGGCCCACCCGTGAACCGGTGCCCCGGCACCGCGACAGCGAGGCCCCGTCCGTGGCCGCCGTCGTACCCAGGAGGTACCGCGTGCTGAAGAAGCTGGCCCTGGCCGCCGTCGCGGCCGGCGCCGTCGCCGCCGTCCGCCGGCGCTCGTCCGGCAGCGGCAAGGCCGAGGCCGACCTCTGGCACGAGGCCACCAACGGCCCGCAGTCGGTCAGCCGCCCCACCACCCGCTGAACCCGGGCTCCCGCGCGGAGCTCCCGAGGCCAGCGCCCCCGGGGACGTAGCTCAATTGGCAGAGCACCGCCTTTGCAAGGCGGGGGTTAGGGGTTCGATTCCCCTCGTCTCCACCGCAGGACGCCGGTGCGTCCGCCGCTCAGCCCAGCTGTGAGCGCCAGTCCTCCCGCAGCCGGTACCCCCGCCCCCGCACGGCCTCGACGGCCGGGGCGCCCGGCCCCAGCTTGGCCCGCAGGGTCCGCACGACGGCGTCCACGACGTTGCTGCCGCCGGCGTACTCGGTGTCCCAGACCTCCCGCAGCAGCTCCGGCCGGCTCACCGTGCGGCCCTCCCGGTCGCGCAGGCACCGCAGGAGACCGAACTCCAGCGGCGTGAGCGCGACCCGCCGCCCACCGACCACCAGCTCGTGGGCGTCGGCGTCGAGGGCCGGCTCGTCGGCCACCCCGAGCTCCCTCGCCAGCAGCTCGACCAGCCAGCCGTCGACCGAGCGTCTCCCGAAGTCGAGCACCACGCTCGTGAACGGCCGGCCGTCGAGCACGACCGGGGGACCGGGGAGCGGCCGGAAGCCCAGCTCCCGGACGACGGGCCAGTAGGCCGGGACGTCCTGGACGACGACGAACATCTGCCGCAGCGCCGGGCGCAGCGCCATGTAGGTCCGCTTCACGTCCAGCCAGCACGCCGCCTGCGTCGTCCCCGGGGCCTCGCCGCGCTCCCGGTCCAGCCACCGGCGCAGCCCCAGCGCGACCTCGCGGCGCCCCAGCGGGTGGCTGTCCAGGTGCCGGGCCCAGGACCGGACGACGGGGTCGTCGGCGACGGGGGAGTGCCGGATGCGGGCGTCGTCGAGCAGCACGGAGAAGGCCGCCACGCCGCCGTCGCGGTCCCGGGAGACGGAGAACGCCGACGCCGTCGTGACCCACCACCGGTCCAGCAGCCGGGCGCCCTGGGGGCCCTCGTGCCGGTGCGTGATCCCCCGGACCGCGTCCTCGTCGAGGGTGCTCGCGGGCTCCACGGCGGGCTGCTGCGCGTCGGTGGGGAAGAACGCGGTCCGCACGACCGGGTTGTCGAGCAGGTAGAGGACGTCCGCGGTGTAGCGCCACAGCTCGGCGGGCGCCGCCGAGCGCATCTCGTCGCGCAGCCGCCGCCACGCCGCCCGCCGGTACTCGCGGTGGCGCACCGGGTCGGCGGTGCGCAGGTGCCCGGCCACGGCGTCGCGGACCGCCTCGTGCACGACCGCGCCGTCGCGGCCGGCCACGACGAAGGGGAGCGCGAGCAGGCGCTCCATCGCGACGGCGCCGTCGCCGTCCAGCACGGCGTCGAGCAGGGACTCCGTGGCCCGGCGCAGGACCGAGGCCGCCTCGAGCGCCCGCCGCGTCAGCGGGTCGGCGATGTCCTCGAAGTACAGCCGGGTCAGCTCCTCGACGACGCGGGACATCGCCGCGTCCTCCAGCCCGAGCTGCGGGTTCTCCGCGACGCCGGCCGTCGCCAGGACCAGCGCCAGCGGGTGCCCGCGGGCGACGCGGTTGAGCCGGTCCGCCTCCGTCGCGGCCACGCCGTGCTCGGCCAGCAGCAGGCCGGCGTCGGCGTCGGACAGCGGAGCGAGCGGGACGGTGCGGAAGCCGGGCACGCCGTACCAGGCCGGCACCGGGCGCTCGCGGCTGCCGAGGACGAGGAGGGTGCCGGCCGGGAGCGCGGGCACGAGGGTCCGGCGCAGCCAGGTGTCCATGAGCCGGAAGTGCTCGTACTGGTCCAGGACCAGCACGACCGGCGGCTCGGGCCCCTCCAGGGCGGCGACGAGCGCCTCCACGGTGGGGTGGCCGCCGAGGGCGCCCAGCAGCCCGCGTTCGGTCGGCTCCACGGTCCGGCAGTCCAGCGCCACGACGGTCGCGCCCGCGTCCGCCGCGAGGCCCGCGAAGGCGTGCAGCAGGGCCGACTTGCCGATGCCGGGCAGGCCGTGCACGTGCGTGGTGCCGCCGCGGCGCAGGTGGTCGAGCAGGAGCGTGACCTCGGGTCCGCGCCCCAGCAGCGGAGCGGCGCCGGGCCGCGTGGCCGTGCGCACGTTCCGAGACTGGCCGCCGGGGGAGGGGGCGGCAAGGGACCGACGTCCCCCGGCCGCCGGGGCCCCGGGTCACTCCGGGACGACCTCCACGGTGACCGAGAGGGACCCGTCGTTGTTGTCGTACCAGCCGGGCGGGCCCTGGTAGTCGTAGCCGTCGGCGAAACCGAGGAAGAGCCGGGTGGCGCCGTCCGGGGCGGTGACCCGGAGGTCGCGCCCGTCCCCGACGAAGAAGGTCTGGCCGATCTCCGGCGCGACGGGACGGGCGGTGTCGACGCCGGTGACGTCCAGCCGCGGCGGTGCCTCACCCCGCGGCGGGTCGTCGGTGAGGAACACCCCGGTGAGGAACATGCCGTTGTCGTCGGCGACGATCCCGGAGATCCCGCCGTAGGACTCGACGTCGGTCGTCCCGTTCGCCCCGCCGTCGCCCCCGGGGCCCACCCGGCTCGCGGTGCCCACGATGGGCGTGACGCTGCCGTCGACGTCCGGGAAGGTCACGACGCGGCCCCCGTCCTCCGGCAGCCGGAACAGGACCGGGAGCACGCCGTCGCCGCCCCCGCCGGGGCCGGGCGGGTCGTCGAGGCCGGCGCCGAAGACGTTGGCCTGGGCCGGGACCTCGAGCGCGCCGTCCCCGCCCCCGGAGACGACCGCCACGACCCCCCACGCGAGGAGCCCGCCGGCCGCCGTGCCGGCGACCACCGTCGCCACCCGGCGCCCGGGAGGACGCCGCTCACCGGGCGCCCGGCCCGTCGTCCGTCGCGGTGTGGGGGTGGAGGTGGCCACGGCCGTCCCCTCTCGTGCGCCAGGGGAGCAGGGTGGCCCGCCGGCGGGCGCCGTCGATGAGGGTTCGATGAGGCTCCGGTGAGGCCCGCTCCCCGTGCTCGGGGGCGGCGGAGCAGTGGGAGAGTGGGCGGCGTGACCGAATCGACCCCCGCACGCCGTGCCGTGCTCCACACCAACCACGGCGACATCACCGTCGACCTGTTCCCCGACCACGCGCCGAAGACGGTCGCGAACTTCGCGGACCTGGCCGAGGGCCGCCGCGAGTGGACGCACCCGGCGACCCGGCAGAAGAGCACCGACCCGCTGTACGACGGGACGGTCTTCCACCGGATCATCGACGGCTTCATGATCCAGGGCGGCGACCCGCTGGGTCAGGGCTTCGGCGGCCCGGGCTACCAGTTCGGCGACGAGTTCCACCCCGAGCTCAGCTTCGACCGGCCCTACCTGCTGGCCATGGCCAACGCCGGGCCCGGCACCAACGGCTCGCAGTTCTTCATCACCGTCAGCCCGACGCCGCACCTCAACCGCAAGCACACGATCTTCGGCGAGGTCGCCGACCAGAGCAGCCGCGAGGTCGTGGACCGCATCGCCAAGGTCCGCACCGGCCGCAACGACCGCCCCGTCGAGGACGTCGTGATCCAGTCGGTCGAGGTGCAGCGCAGCTGACCACCGGTTCCGACGACGGGGGCGCCGGCCGGCCGCCGGCGCCCCCGTCGGCCACCTGCTACCGCCACCCGGACCGGCCGACCGGCGTCCGGTGCGCGCGCTGTGACCGGCCGATCTGCCCGGAGTGCATGACGCCGGCCTCGGTCGGCTTCCAGTGCCCCGACGACGTCCGGGCCGGTTCCGCCGGGGTCCGCCGTCCCCGGCCGGCCTCCCGCTGGTCCGGCGCCCGCCGCCGGTTCGGCCCGGTCACCGTCTCGCTGGTCGCGGTCAACGTCGTCGTCTTCGTGATCACGGCCGTGTCGGCGGCCTCGGCCGGCCAGAGCCCGCTCGACAACTGGCGCTCGCCGGTGTTCGAGGAGTTCTCGCAGGTCCCCGTCCTCGTCGACGTCTTCGGCCAGGACTGGCGGCTGCTCACCGGGGCGTTCCTGCACATCGGGATCACCCACCTGCTGCTCAACATGCTCAGCCTGCTGGTGTTCGGCCCCGAGCTCGAGGGCCGCCTGGGCTGGTGGCGCTACCTCGCCGTGTACCTGCTCTCCGCCCTGGGCGGCGCCGTGGCCATCCAGCTGTTCGGCGAGCCCGGCCGCCCCGTGGCCGGGGCGTCGGCGGCCCTGTACGGCCTCCTGGGCTCCCTGGGCGTGCTG
Organism: Geodermatophilus sp. SYSU D00879; assembly: GCF_054050375.1. Taxonomy (NCBI): domain Bacteria; kingdom Bacillati; phylum Actinomycetota; class Actinomycetes; order Geodermatophilales; family Geodermatophilaceae; genus Geodermatophilus; species Geodermatophilus sp. SYSU D00879. Next base: position 77,792 of record NZ_JBJGZF010000012.1, on the reverse strand, counting down.
ATGCTGGTCGCCCGGCAGGACCTGCGCGGCCTGCTCACCCTGCTGGCCATCAACGTGGTCATCAGCTTCCTGCCCGGCGTCTCGCTGCTGGGCCACCTCGGCGGCCTGGTCGCCGGCGCGCTCGCCACCGGGCTGCTCGTCCTCACCCGCCGGCGCGCGGCGGCGCAGGCGGCGTCGCTGGTGGCGCTGGCCGCGGTCCTGGTGACCCTCGCCCTCGCCGTGCCGGTGCCGCTGGCCGTCCTCGCCCTGTAGCGGGCCGTCCCCGCTCCTCAGGCGGGCCGCCGCGCCTCCAGCGCCTGCGCCACGGCCGCCGGGTCCGTCCCCAGGTCCCGGCGGCCCAGCAGCACGAGGGTGCCCGCGTCGTCGGGGTCCGTCGCGGCGGTGTCCAGCTCGAGCAGCCGCGAGCGCACCCCCAGCCGTCGCGTCGTGCGCAGCCGCACCCGCAGGCCCGGCCACGGCAGCCGGGTGCGCCCGGTCAGCGTCCGCACGACGACGCCGGTGTCGTCCACCGCCAGTCGCGGCCGCAGGACGACGTCGCGCAGCGCCGCGACCACCAGCAGCACGCCGGCGGCGCCGACCAGCACGCGTCCCGCCGCGTCGAGCCCGAGGGCGGCCAGTGCCAGCAGCAGCCCGCCGAGCCCGAGCGTGACCGTCTCCGCCGTCCGCGCCGACCACTGCACGTCCCCAGCCTCCCAGGACACCCGTGGCGTGTTCGTCCACAGGCCCGGAGAGGTGGGGACGCCCGTCCGCAGGTGGGGATCTGCCCTGTTCGGCCCGCGTGTCGACTCCTCGACCGCAGTGCCGTGCTTGCGCTGGGTGACCGTCCCGGCGTTGCGGTCGTGTCGACACATCCACAGCTGGGTACACAGCTGGGGACAAAGCACAGACCTGTAGTTACTCGGCTGCCCTTCTCGTCACACGCGCCTCACTGGTCGCGAAACCCCAGGTCAGGGCGGTGCAGTCGAACAGGCGTTCTCCACATGCGGTGGACAACCCTGGGGGTAGGGCGTCATGTCGACCTGTGGATCCACCGGTGGTGGATGCACAGCGGTCCACACCCCCGGTGTCCACCGCCGGACGGGCCCCGTGTACACGAGAGGCCCCCGTCCCGGGACCGGGACGGGGGCCTCTCGTGAGGGGGTGGGGCTAGCGCCAGCGCATGGACATGATCAAGCCGACCACCATGGCGCCGAAGCCGATGGCGAAGTTCCACGCCCCCAGCGACACCATGAACGGGATCTGGTCGCCGGCCACGTAGTAGACGACGATCCACAGCAGGCCGAGCACCATGAGCCCGACCATGAGCGGCGCGTACCAGCGCGGGCTCGGCTGGACGGCCCGTGCGTTGGCCGCACGCGACTGCAGCACGCCCTCGGGCGGCGTGTAGACCGACTTCTTGCGGACCTTCGACTTGGGCACTCCGACCGTCTCCTGCTGACTCGCTGGGGTGCCGGTCCGTCGCGACCGGCACGATCTCCTCCCAGCCTAAGCTCCGAGGGGACCCGCACGGCCGCGCCCGACGGCGTGCCGCCCCCTCCCGTCCCCCAGGAGCCCCCGTGACCGCCTCCGAGCCGCCGGTGGGCCCCGCCCGCCGCCGGTCGGCCTGGGGCGCCCTGGTGCCCGTGGTGGCGCTCGCGGCGGGACTGCTGTTCGCCACGTCCAGCCAGACCGCGGAGGGCTCGGACCTGCGCGCCGGCGACGTCACCGAGCTGTCCGAGCTCATCGCCCAGCGCAACGAGGTCATCGCCGGCCAGCAGGAACAGCTGGCCGCGCTGCAGCGCCAGACCGAGGCGCTCACCGACCAGGCGGCCTCCCGCGACGGCGCCGTCGCCTCGGCCCAGGCGGCCGGCGATGCCGGCGCCCTCTCGGCTGGCGTGGTCGCCCTCCGCGGCCGGGGTGTGGAGATCACCCTCGACGACGCCCCGCGCCGGCCCGACGGCAGCCTGCCGACGGGCGCCCGCCCCGACGACGTCGTCATCCACCAGTCCGACGTGCAGGCGGTCGTCAACGCCGTCTGGGCGGCCGGCGCCGACGGCGTGGCGATCATGGACCAGCGGCTGATCGCCACCAGCGCCGTCCGCTGCGTCGGCAACGTGCTGCTGCTCCACGGGCGGACCTGGTCGCCGCCGTTCGTCGTCACGGCGATCGGCGACCCCGCCGTCATCCGCGCGCAGCTGGCCGCCTCCCCGCAGGTGGCGGTGTTCGAGCAGGCGGTCGAGGACTTCGGGCTGACCTTCGCCGTGCGCGACCGGCCGGAGGTCACGGTGCCGGCCTACACCGGCTCCCTGGACATGGCACACGCCACAGCCGCTGACGGCTGACCGGGCGCTGCTGTACACAAGGAGCGTGAGCAGGCCCGTCCTCGTCGTCGACAACTTCGACAGCTTCGTCTACAACCTGGTCCAGTACCTGGGCCAGCTCGGCGTGCGGTGCGTCGTCCGGCGCAACGACGCCGTCACCGTCGACGAGCTGCCCGACCTCGACGTCGCCGGCGTGCTGCTGTCCCCCGGCCCGGGCACGCCCGCCGACGCCGGCGTGACCGTCCCCATGGTGCGGGCCGCCGCCGAGGCCGGGACGCCGGTGCTGGGCGTGTGCCTGGGCCACCAGGCGATCGCCGAGGCCTTCGGCGCCGAGGTCGTCCGCGCGCCGGAGCTGCTGCACGGCAAGACCAGCGAGGTCGTGCACGACGGCGTCGGCGTGCTGGCCGGGCTGCCCTCGCCCTTCACCGCCACGCGCTACCACTCGTTGGCCGTGGACCGGGCCACCGTGCCCGACGAGCTCGAGGTGACCGGCACGACGGCGTCGGGCATCGTCATGGCGCTGCGGCACCGGGAGCTGCCCGTCGAGGGCGTGCAGTTCCACCCCGAGTCGGTGCTCACCGAGGGCGGCCACCGGATGCTGGCCACGTGGCTGGCCGCGTGCGGCCTGGCGCCCGACCCGGCCGTCGTCGAGGCCGCCGCCGCGGGCGCCCGCCGCCTCTCCGCCGCCGCCGTGTAGCCCCCGGCACGACAGGAGGGCCCCTCCCGGTCGGGAGGGGCCCTCCTGTCGTCCGCGGTCGCTCAGATGGGGGTGCTCGGGTCGCCGTCCAGGCCGCCGCCGTTGGGGGCGGGGCTGCCCGTCGTCGGCGTCGCCGTCCCGCGGGCGACCAGCAGGGTGATGGTGCCGTCCGGCGCCACCGTCTGGCCGGGCTGCGGGTTGCTGCCCACCACGGTGCCGTCGGCCTGGCCGGGATCGGCCTCGGTGTCCTGGGTGTCGATCGTCCCGGAGAAGCCGGCGGCGGCCAGCGTCTGCCGGGCCTGCCCCTCGGTCTGCCCGACGATCGTCGTCGGCACGGTGATCTCCGCGGCGCCGCCGGACACCTGCAGGGTGATCGGCTGGCCGGCGGACGCCTGCTGGCCGGCGGCCGGGTTCGTCCCGACGACGGTGCCGGCGGGCTCGTCGGAGTCGACCTCGGTCACGGTCAGGTTGGTGAAGCCCGTGCTCCGCAGCGCCTCCCGGGCGGCCTCCTCGAGCTGGCCGGCCACGTCCGGGACCTCGTCCGTGCCGTCGGAGACCGACAGCGTCACGGTGGTGTCCGGGGCGACCGCGGTCCCCTCCTCCGGGTCGACCGCGACGACGGTGCCCTCCTCGGCGAGGGAGTCGACCTGGTCGGAGTTCACGTTGCCCTCGAAGCCGGCGTTCTCCAGCGCCGTGCGGGCCCGGTCCTCGTCGAGGTCGACCACCTGCGGCACGGTCACCGTGTCCGGGGCGACGCCGACGGTCAGGGCGACCTCGCTGCCCTCCTCGACCTGCGCGCCGCTGTCGGGGTCGGTGTCGAGCACCGTGCCCACCTGGGTCTCGTCCGAGACCTGCTGCTGGGTCACCTGCTCGGCGACGGTCAGGCCGGCCGCCTCGATGGCGGCCCGGGCGTCGGCCTCCTGCTGCCCGACCAGCCCCGCGGGCACGGTCACCTGCGCGGCGGCCGGGGGCTGCTCCTCGTCGCCGCTGTCGACCAGCAGCGCCACCCCGACGACGGCGCCGATGAGCACCAGCGCGCCGACGACGAGGGCGACCACCCGGTTGCGCCTGCGCCGGCGGGCCACCGCGTCCTCGTCGTCCCAGCCGCCGTCGCCGTACGCGGGCGCCGCGCCGAGGATGGTGGTCTTCTCCTCGTCGCCCATGACCGGGGTGGCCTCGACCCGCTGCCCGGCCAGGGCCCGGAGCAGGTCGTTGCGCATCTCGGCGGCCGACTGGTACCGGTTCGCCGGGTTCTTGCTCATCGCCTTCATGAGGATGGCGTCGAGCTCCGGCGGCACGGCCGGGTTGATCGAGGACGGCAGCCGCGGGTCCTCGCGCACGTGCTGGTAGGCGACCGAGACCGGCGAGTCGCCGGTGAACGGCGGTGCGCCGCAGACCAGCTCGTAGAGCAGGCAGCCCAGGGAGTAGACGTCGGAGCGGGCGTCCACGGCCTCGCCGCGGGCCTGCTCGGGGGAGAGGTACTGCGCGGTGCCGATGACCGCGGCGGTCGAGGTCATCGTGGCGGCGGAGTCCGACACCGCCCGGGCGATGCCGAAGTCCATCACCTTGACGGTGCCCTGGGGCGTGATCATCACGTTCCCGGGCTTCACGTCGCGGTGCACGATGCCGTTGCGGTGGCTGAAGTCCAGGGCGGCGCAGATGTCGGCGGCCAGGCTCATCGCCCGCTCCGGCTGCAGCACGCCCTCGCGGCGCAGCACGTCGCGCAGCGTCTCGCCCTCGACGTACTCCATGACGATGTACGGCGTCGCGCCGCTGGTCGTCCGGTCCTCGCCGGTGTCGTACACCGCGACGATCGACGGGTGGTTCAGCGAGGCCGCCGCCTGCGCCTCCCGCCGGAAGCGCACCTGGAACGAGGGGTCGCGGGCCAGGTCGCTGCGCAGCACCTTGACCGCCACCTCGCGGCCCAGCCGCAGGTCGCGCCCGCGGTGCACCTCCGCCATCCCGCCGCGGCCGAGCACCCCGCCGATCTCGTAGCGCTCGCCGAGCACCTGGGGGGTGGTCATGCGTGGTCCTCTCGGGCGGTGCTCTGGTGGGTCGCGGGCGTCCCCGGGCAGCAGGGAACGCCGGGAGCGCGCCCGGTTCCGGCGGTCACCCTAACGGGCGACGCCGCCCGGTCCCGGGCGGCGCGAGGGAGCGGCGTCACGCCGGCGGTTCCTGCGCGGCCACGTTCGCGGCGGCCGGGGAGGTGGCGCCCCCAGGGCCCGCGGTGCCGGGCTCGGTCCCGTCGCCGACGGGCGGCTCGGTCGCCGGTGGCGCCGTCGTCGGCGGGGGTGCGGACTGACCCGGTGCCGTCGTCGTGCCTTGCGGAGTCTCTGTCGTCGGCTCAGGTGCAGGCGTGGTCGTGGGTGCGGTCGTCGTGGTCGGCGCCGGCGGTCGGGTCGTGGTCGGCGCGGGGGTGTCCTCGTCGCCGGAGCCGCCGTCGTCCTGGCCGCCGCCGGAGTCGTCGCCGGTGTCCTCGGGCTCCTGCTCCGGGGTGTAGTCCTCCCGGGCCACGTACAGGGTGACGGTGGAGCCGCGCGGGACCGGGATGCCGTTGGGGTCGACGGCGGCGACGTCGCCGGCGCTCAGCTCGACGCCCGCGGCCGCCAGCTGGTCGGCGTCGGCGTCGGCCTGGGTCACCTCGAGGCCGGCCTCCTCCAGCTCGGCCTGCACGTCGTCGGCGTCCTCGCCGATGTACTGCGAGGCGGCGGGGATGTTGACCAGCTGCTGCGTCGCGCTGGCCGAGCCGCTGGCCGAGGACGTGCTCGCGGAGGGACCGGCGGTGGTGCCGTCGCGGTCGTCCCCGCCGCCCAGCAGCAGCCAGGCGCCGGTGACCAGCCCGGCGACCACCAGCAGGGAGACCAGTGCCCACACCCACCGGCGGCTGCCCCGGCGCGGCGCGGCGCTGTCGTCCCACCGGTGCTCGTCCCCGTCGACGGGCGGGCCCTGCAGCGGGGGCATGGTGCGCGCACCGGCGGCGTGCCGGCCCCCGGTGCGCGGGCCGGCGGCCGCGGCGCCGAGCGCGGCGCCCGCGGCCGCCCCGGTGAGCGGGCCGCCGAGGACGCGGGTGCCCTCGCCGCCGTCGACCTCGGGGATGACCTCGGTCCGCGCGGCGGCCATCGTCCCGGTGGCCGACGTCCCGGGCGCCGGGCTGCCGCCGGAGGCGACCGAGCGGATCGCCGCGGCGAAGGCGGCGCCGTCGGTGAACCGGTCGGCCGGGTCCTTGGCCAGCGCGCGCTCGACGAGGAGCCGCACCGCCGGCGGGATGTCGCCGGGCAGCGGCGGCGGCGGGCGGTTGATGTGCGCCAGCGCGATGGCCACCTGCGAGGTGCCGTCGAAGGGCCGCACGCCGGTGAGGCACTCGTAGCCGACGACGCCGAGGGAGTAGACGTCGGAGGCGGCGGTGACCTCCATGCCCTGCGCCTGCTCCGGCGACAGGTACTGCGCGGTGCCGACCACCATGCCGGTGCGGGTCAGCGGCGTGGTGTCGCGGGCGCGGGCGATGCCGAAGTCGGTGAGCTTCACCACGCCGTCGGGCCGGACGATGAGGTTGCCCGGCTTGATGTCGCGGTGCACCACCCCGGCCGCGTGCGCCGCCGACAGGCCGTCGGCGGCCTGGCCGAGGACGTGCAGCGTCCAGTCGACCGGCAGCCGCCCCTCCTCGTGGAGGATCGTCACCAGCGGCTTGCCCTCGACCAGCTCCATGACGAGGAAGGCCAGCTGGCCGTTGCCGCCGTCGGTGCTGGTCTCGCCGTAGTCGTAGACCGAGGCGATGTTGGGGTGCGACAGGGCCGCGGTGTGCCGCGCCTCGTTGCGGAACCGGGCGACGAAGCTCGGGTCGCCCATGTACTCGCTGCGCAGCACCTTGGCGGCGACGACGCGGTCCAGGACGCGGTCGCGCGCCCGCCAGACCTCGCCCATGCCGCCCGTGGCGATCGGCTCGGTGATCTCGTAGCGGCCGGCCAGGATGGTGCCGGTGGACAGGGCCATCAGCCCCCCTGACCCTCGAGGTGGGCCTCGATCACGTCGCGCGCGATCGGGGCGGAGACGTCGCCGCCGGTACCCCCGCCGTTCGCCACGAACACCGCGACGGCGATCCGCGGGTCGTCGGCCGGGGCGAACCCGATGAACCAGTTGTGGTCGGGCCCGGCGTTCTGCGCCGTCCCGGTCTTGCCCGCGACCTCGACGCCGGGCACCTGCGCGCGCCGGCCGCTGCCGTTCTCCACGACGCTGACCATCATCTCGGTGAGCTGGTCGGCGACCTCGGGCGTGACCGGCTGGGAGAACTCCTCCGGGTCCGACCGGTCGATGACGGTGAGGTCGGGGGCGCGCACCTGGTCCACCAGGTAGGGGGTCATCAGGGTCCCGTCGTTGGCCACGGCCGCGGCGATCATCGCCGCCTGCAGCGGGGTCATCCGGACGTCGCGCTGGCCGATCGAGCTCTGACCCAGCGCCGCCTCGCTCTCGATGTCGCCGACGGCGCTGCCGGCGACCTCCAGCGGGATCTCCATGCCGTCCCCGGTCATCCCGAACGCCTCGGCCATCTCCCGCACGCGGTCCTCGCCGAGGTCGATGCCCAGCTGCGCGAAGGCGGTGTTGCAGGAGATGGTCAGCGCGTCGATCAGCGACTGCTCCTGGCTGCTGCTGCAGGAGGACCCGTTGAAGTTCTCCAGCGTCGTCGACGTGTCCGGCAGGGTGAGCAGGTCGGGGGCGGGGACGACGGTGTCCGAGGTGTACTCGCCGGTCGCCAGCGCGGCCGCCGAGACGATCACCTTGAAGATCGAGCCGGGCGGGTAGTTGTCCTGGGTCGCCCGGTTCAGCCGCGGGTCGGTCTCCATCGCGTCCAGCTGGTCGGCGTAGGCCCGGATGGCGGCGGGGTCGTGGGTGGACAGCTGCCCGGGGTCGTAGGTGGGCGTGCTGGCCATGCCGAGCACCGCGCCGGTGGACGGGTCGAGCGCGACGACCGCGCCGGTCACGCCGTCGAGCCCGGCCATCGCGGCCTCCTGGACGGCGGCGTCCAGGGTGAGGACGACGTCGCCGCCGGCCGGGTCGCGGCCGGTGAACAGGTCGGCCAGCCGCCGGGTGAACAGCCGGGCGTCGGAGCCGGTGAGCACGTCGTTGGCCGCGCGCTCCATCTGGGCGCTGTTGTAGAGCAGCGAGTAGTAGCCGGTGACGGCGGCGTACGTGCCCCCCTGCGGGTACTGCCGCAGGTACTCGAGCGTGTCCTGGGTGGGGACCGACAGGGCCACCTCGGTGCCGTCGACGACGATCGAGCCGCGCTCGCGCGAGTACTCCTCGGTGAGCACGCGGGTGTTGCCAGGGTCCTCGCGCAACTCGTCGGAGCGCACGACCTGGATGTAGTTGACGTTGACGATGAGCAGCGTGAACAGCACCAGGACGCTGATCGCCACCCGGCGCAGCGGCGCGTTCACGTGGACACCACCTCGGTCGGGGCGTCGCCGAAGGCGGCCTTGGGGGGAGCGGGCGGGGTGGCCGGCCGCCGGGCGGCGTCGCTGATCCGCACCAGGATCGCGACCAGCCCGAAGTTGGCCACCAGCGAGGACCCGCCGTAGGCGACGAACGGCGTCGTCAGGCCGGTCAGCGGGAGCAGGCCGGTGACCCCGCCGAGGACCACGAACAGCTGCCAGGCGACGGCGAAGGCGAGACCGCCGGCCAGGAGCTTGCCGAAGGCGTCGCGCACGATCAGCGAGGTGCGCAGGCCGCGCTCGACGAGCACCAGGTAGATGACGATGACGGCGACCAGGCCGAACAGGCCCAGCTCCTCGCCGATCGCCGAGGCGATGAAGTCGCTCTTGGCCACCGGCACCTGGTCAGGGCGGCCGCCGCCGAGCCCGGCGCCGAACAGCCCGCCGGTGCCCAGGCCGAACAGGGACTGGACCAGCTGGTAGCCGCCCTCGTCGCGGTAGGCGAAGGGGTCCAGCCAGGTGTCCACGCGGACCCGCACGTGGCCGAAGAGCTGGTAGGCGAGGAACGCGCCGCCGGCGAACAGGCCCAGGCCGATGAGCAGCCAGCTCGCCCGCTCGGTGGCGACGTAGAGCATCACCACGAAGATGCCGAACAGCAGCAGCGAGCTGCCCAGGTCGCGCTCGAAGACGAGCACGAGGATCGACACGACCCAGACGACCAGCACCGGGCCGAGGTCGCGGCCGCGCGGCAGCTCCAGACCCATCACCCGGCGGCTGGCCAGCGCCAGCACGTCGCGCTTGTCGACCAGGTAGGCGGCGAAGAAGACGATCAGGCAGATCTTGGCGAACTCGCCGGGCTGGATGCTGAAGCCCGCGACCCGGATCCAGATCTTGGCGCCGTAGACCTCGGAGACCGACGCGGGCAGCACCGCGGGCAGCGCGAGCAGCACCAGGCCGACCAGGCCGAGGGTGTAGGCGAAGCGGGACAGCAGCCGGTGGTCGCGCAGCACGACCACGACGGCGACGAACAGCGCCACGCCCAGGGTCGCCCACAGCAGCTGGACCGGGGCGTCCTCGCGGGTGGCCTCGCCGTCCTGCAGCCCGGCGAGGTCGAGCCGGTGGATCATCGTCAGCCCGAGGCCGGTGAGCACCGCCACCGCGGGCAGCAGCAGCGGGTCGGCGTACGGCGCGAACCGGCGGACGACGAGGTGCACGACCAGCCAGAGGGCGGTGAACCAGCCGCCGAAGGTCAGCAGGTCCGCGCGCAGCGAGCCGGTGACCGTGACGTCGACGATGCACTGCGCCGCGAGGGTGATGAGGACGGCGAACCCGAGCAGCGCGAGCTCGGTGTTGCGCCGCCGGGGCGGGACCGTGCCCGCCGCGGGGGCACGCGGGTCGGTCGAGGGGCCGCCCATCACTCCGCCTCCCGGCAGTCCACCCCCGGCTCGGGCGACGACGACGGGGAGCCCGACGTCGGCGCGGCCTCGGTGCTGCTGCCCGTCGCCGACCCGGAGGGCAGGGCCCCGGCGTCCGGGGAGGGCAGCGCGCCGTCAGGGAGCGGCGACAGCGAGGCCTCGGCCGACGGGGGAGCGTCGTCCGAGGGGGTGGACGGTTCGGGGTCGCACGGGGGCAGGGTCGCGTCGTGCAGGTCGCCCACGATGCGCTGCGCGTCGTCGGCGTCGCTGGCCTCGATGCCCTGCCGCACGCTGTTCTGGTCGTAGGAGGACAGGTCGTCGAGCGCGATGTCGGTGACGTCGTCGACCCGGTAGAGGTCCAGGCCGAGCAGGGCGGTGTCGAAGCCGCGGTAGACCGCGACCCGCTCGCCGCCGTCGGCGGCCGCGACGCCCACGAACCAGTGGGTGAGGACCCACAGCCAGGTGGCGATCGCGCCGGCCACCAGGACCAGAACCGTCCCCACAGCGACGAACAGCCGCCGCCGAGGGCGGCGGCGGTCGGGGGGAGCGGCGGCCGTGGAGCTGTCCGTCGGTGGTGGCGGAGGTGAGGGCGGGGGGTCGGCGAGCGCCGCCCGGCCGGCCGCCGAGCGGGGGTCGACCTCGCGCTGGCCGCGGTTGTTCCCGGCCGCGCCGTCGACCACCGGCTCCATGGAGGTGCCCGTGCCGGAGTCCTCGACGACGTCGGCGACGATCACGGTGATGTTGTCCGGGCCGCCGCTGCGCAGCGCCAGCTCGACGAGCCGGTCGGCGGTCGACTGCGGGTCGGGGTCCTTGAGCGCCTCGGCCAGCGTCTCCTCGCTGACCACGCCGGACAGGCCGTCGGAGCACAGCAGGTAGCGGTCACCGGCGCGGGCCTCGCGCATCGACAGGTCGGGGTCGACGTCCTGGCCGTTGAGCGCCCGCAGCAGCAGCGAGCGCTGCGGGTGGTGGTTGGCCTCCTCGGGCGTGATCCGCCCGTCGTCGATGAGGGTCTGCACGAACGTGTCGTCGTGTGTGATCTGGGTGAGGACGCCGTCGCGCAGCAGGTAGGCGCGGGAGTCGCCGACGTGGCACAGCGCCAGCCGGCCGCCGGCGAACAGGACGGCGGTGAGCGTGGTGCCCATGCCCTCCAGCTGCGGCGACTCGCGGATGACCTCGCGCAGGTGCTCGCTGCCGTCGAAGACCGCCTCGCGCAGCGCCTGCAGCATGTCGCCGCTGGGCGCGTCGTCGTCGAGGTGCTCGAGCGCGGCGATCACGACCTTGCTGGCGACGTCGCCCGCGGCGTGCCCGCCCATGCCGTCGGCCACGGCCAGCAGCCGGGGCCCGGCGTAGACCGAGTCCTGGTTGTTGCCGCGGACCAGGCCGCGGTCGGAGCGGGCGGCGTAGCGCAGCGCGAGGCTCATCGGGACCTGCTCACGTCTGGTCTGCCGCTCCCCGTGGTCGTCTGCGTGCTCGTGTGGAGGGTGCCCATCAGCGCAGCTCCAGGGCGGTCTGGCCGATGCGGATCGGCTGGCCGGGAGCCACGAGCAGCGGCCCCTGCACCCGCTGCTGGTCGAGGTAGGTGCCGTTGGTCGACCCGAGGTCCTCGACGTACCACTGCCCGCTGCGGTTGGTCAGCCGGGCGTGCCGCGAGCTGGCGAAGTCGTCGGTGAGGACGAGCGTCGAGTCGTCGGCACGTCCGATCAGGATGGGCTGCTCCCCGAGGGTGATCTTCGTCCCGGTCAGCGGACCGGCGGTCACCACGAGTGTCCTGGGGCCGCGTCCGCGCTTGCGGGCGGGGGTCGCCGCGGCCCGGGGCGGGACCGAGGCGACCCGCCCCGTCCGGCCGCCGAACAGGTCGGCGCGGACCACCCGGAACGCGGCGAAGATGAAGAGCCAGAGCAGCAGCAGGAACCCGAAGCGGAAGACCTGCAGCACGATCTCGGCGGTCACGGCCGGCTCCCGTTCACGCGCCGTCCTGCCGGTAGACCAGCACCGAGTGGCCGATGCGGATGACGTCGCCGTCGGACAGCGCCTGCCGGCTCACCCGGCGGCCGTTGACCAGCGTGCCGTTGGTCGACCCGAGGTCCTCGACGACGGCGGTCCCGTTCTCCAGGACGCAGTCGGCGTGCTTGCGGCTGACGCCGGTGTCGGGCAGCCGGATGTCGGCGTCGGTGCCGCGGCCGATGACGTTGCGGCCGGTGCTGAGCTCGTGCCGGGTGCCGGGCCCGTCGACGACGAGCACGTGGGTGACGCCGGGCCGGGTGCCCGCGCGGCCGGTCACCGAGGGGTGCTGCCGCCCCGTGTCGGTGGCCGTGCGGCCCTGCAGGGGCGGCAGCGGGGGGAGCGCGCCGGAACCGTGCAGCGGGGGCGCCGGCGGGACGGCGGTGGAGTCGGCGCGCGAGCCCGGGCGGGCGGGGTCGGCGACGTGCGAGCTGACCTCGAACACGCCGGTCGGCAGGGCGTCGTCGCGCTCGAGGCGGACCTGGACCTCGCCGAAGACCTGCCAGCCCTCGTCGTCGATGTGCTCGGAGACCATGTCGGCGAGCTCGGAGGCCAGCTGACCGGACCACTCGGCGAGGTTGTCGTAGTCGGCGGGGCCCAGGCGGACGTCGTAGACGTTGGGCGCGAGCACGCGGCCCTCGCCCATGACCGACTTCTGCTCGTCGGCCTCCCGCTGCAGGGCCTTGGCGATCTCGGCGGGGTGGACCTTCCCCTTGAAGATCCGGGCGAAGGCGAAGCCGACCATCCCCTCGAGCCGTCGCTCGAAGCGCTGCAGCACGCCCACAGTCGCTCCTCCACGCTCGCCCGTACAGGTGATCCTCGACTGATCGTAGCCGGGTGGTTGCGTCGCGACCGGCCAGGAACGCGTGACACCCCCGGGTCCGGCCGGCGCCGCCGGGCCCGGGGGGCGGGACCCCTCCGCCGGGTCCCGCCGGTGGGCTGCTACTGTCTCTCCTCGCCAGGGCAAGTGGCGGAATGGCAGACGCGCACGGTTCAGGTCCGTGTGTCCGGAAGGACGTGGGGGTTCAACTCCCCCCTTGCCCACCAGATCCTGGGGGATCCCCCCAGGACTTCCAGGCGGCCGAGGCCGCCCGCGTCGCCGGGATCAAGGCGCGCTACCCCGGCGTCGACACCCTGGCTCCCTCCGGGCCGGCCGCCGGCCGCACCGTGGGGGCCGACGCCTCTGCGGAACCGCTCCTCGGCAAGGCGCTGTCTGCGCTGGGCTGGACGCCGGACACCTCCCTCGTCGCCGCCCGCGCGAACGGGCACACCGTCGTCCGCGCCGCCGCCGACAGCCCCCTGCTCACCCCGGGCCCGTCGACGCTCAGCGGCGCCTCACCCTGCCGCCGGCCGTCCTGGGCACCCTCGACGTCCGCCCCGGCGACCAGGTCCCTCGCCGGGGTCGTCGTCGACACCGCCGAGCTGCACCTGTTCGCCGCGGCCGACCCGCTCCAGCAGCTGACCGGCGCGCCGCCTGCAACGTGCAGCCCATCCCCGGTCGGGACACGGCACACCGGCCGGGTCCAGCCGCCCGGTCAGGGACGCCGGAAGCCCTCACGGAGTCAGCCTCTCGTCCGTGGTGGGCGCGTCGTCGTGGAGGAGGTGGGAACTCAGGTGCAGCCGGGTCAGCGCGCTGCGCAGCTGTGGTGACGCGCCGTGCACGGTGATCCGCCGGCCCTGCCGCATCGCTCGGCGGTAGGCGTCCCCGATGGCCCGCAGCGCGGCGTGATCGGCGACCTCCAACTCGCTCACGTCGACGGTCAGGGTCGGCTGCTCGGTGCCCAGCAGGACCGAGACGGCTTCGCGCAGCAGTCGTGCGCTGCGGCCGTCCAGCCGACCGATCGCGGTCACGCGACCGGTCTGCAGGTCCAGCTGCACGTCGAGCGTCGACGAGCCGGCGGGACGCCTCGGCTCCTGCCGCTCGCGTGGTCGGAGGACCGCTGCCGGCCCCCTCGGCAACGCTGGGCCCGGATCCGGCGCGGGCCGAGGAGGTGGCGTCGCCTCCCGGTCCGCCTGTGGCGTCGCCTCCCGGTCCGCCGGTGGCGTCGCTGACGTCACGCTGGCCTCCTCGCCCTCCCGGGTCGGACGGCCGCGCCGGCCGAGGACGTCCGGCCACATGCTCGGGCTCCCGTGGCGGGGTGCGCCTCACCCGACGCGGAGGACCGCGCTGCGCTCACCTGCGGGATCCCGCGCGATCGAACACAGGGTCGGCGGCGCTGCGGCCTGGTACACCTGCGAGACGCCGGCCGTTCACGTGAGATCAAGAAGGCGGTTCACGTGGAGATCCAGAGGAAGTACGCCGCGGACGAGTCGTTCGAGCTGCCGCCACTGACCCAACTGGTGGCCGGATCCGCGGAAGGCCGCAGCGCGCCGGCCGGCCCGGGAGCCCCGGTTGCCGAGGGGGAGGCGGAGACCCGGCGGCTGAAGGCGGTCCAGTTCGACACCGCGGACCTCCGTCTGGCGACGGCGGGGTTGACCCTGCGCCGGCGCACGGGCGGCGACGACGTCGGATGGCATCTCAAGGTCCCGGCAGGGACGGGGGCGCGCCCGGCGGTGCGCCTGCCGCTGGGCCGCGCCACCCAGACCGTGCCCGAAGAGGTGCAGAACATGGTCTGGGCCCACAGCAGGGGTGCCCCGCTGCAGCCGGTCGCCGAGATCGTCACCGACCGGACGGTGCACCGGCTGGTCGATGCGACCGGCCAGGCGCTGGCGGAGATCGCCGACGACCGCGTCAGCGCCCGCAGACTGCGGCCGACCGACGGCAGCGGGGACGCGGCCGACGCCGCGACGTCCTGGCGGGAGATCGAGGTGCAACTCGTCGGCGGCGGGACCGAGCTCCTCGACGCCGTGGACAGCCGCCTGCGGGCGAAGGGCCTGCGCGACGCCGCGAGCTCCTCGGCGCTCGTGCACGTGCTCGACGGGGACGCGCGCCTCCGGCCGGCCGAGCGGGAGGCGGCGGAGCTCACGACCTCGTCGGCCGCCGGGGAGGTGGTCCTCGCCTACGTCCGCGAGCAGGTGGAGCGGGTGCGCGCGCAGGACCTGCCGGTGCGCCTGGACGCCCCCGACGCCGTGCACAAGATGCGCGTGGCCGCCCGGCGGTTGCGCAGCGCCCTGGCCACGTTCAAGCCGCTGTTCGCCGGCGACGTGGCCCGCCCGCTGCGCGGGGAGCTCAAGTGGCTGGCCGGAGAGCTGGGCGCGGCCCGGGACGCCGAGGTGATGCGCGACCGCGTGCGCTCGGCGATCGAGGCGGAGAACCCGCTCGGCGCACCCGGCCCGGTCGCCGAGGACGCCGGAGCGCCGCTGGGCCGCGCCTACCGCAGCGCCCACGACCGGGTGCTCGCAGAGCTGGACGGCGATCGCTACCACCGCCTCCTGACCGACCTCGACGACCTGGTCGCCTGCCCGCCGTTCACCGCGCGCGCCGGAGCGCGCGCCGGGAAGGCGCTGCCGCGCCTGGTGGCCCGCAGCTACACCGGAGTCCGCCGCCTCGTCGAGGACGCATCCGCCCGGCCCGCCGGCGCCGAGCGGGAGGAGCTGCTGCACCACGCCCGCAAGGCCGCGAAGGCCGCCCGCTACGCCGGTGAGTCGGTCAGCCGGGTCTTCGGTGCCGACGCCACCGCGTTCGCGCGGGCGATGGAGGCGGTGCAGGAGGCGCTGGGGGAGCACCAGGACTCCGTCCTCACCCGGGAACGGCTGCGCGACCTGGCCGTGCACACCTCCAGCACCAGCACCGCCTTCCTCTACGGGCGCCTGCACGCACTCGAGGAGGCGCGATCGGCGCAGTCCCAGCAGCACTTCGACGACGCCTGGAAGGCGGCCGGCCGCAAGTCCCTGCACCGCTGGCTGCGATGACTGCTCGTCGCTCCGGTCGCTGCTACCCGGCGGTCGGGCCCGGCAGGCCGGACCTCGCGCACGACGGACCGGATCCGGGCCGATGCAGCGGTCGTGCCGGAGGCGACTGCTCCACCGGTCGCCCGCCCGCTACGACAGGCCTCGGTGACGTTCACCCACCCGGTCCTCGAGGGACAGCGCAGCGACGTCGAGCTCGCACAGGTCCACGCCGGCTGGGACGCCACCCTCGCCGACTGCACGGAGTGCGCGGTCGGCGAGGGGTGAGCGGCGCTCCGGTGGTGCTCAGGCGGTGCCGGCGGTCTCCTGCAGGAAGGCGGCGGAGTCGTAGTAGGTGCGGACGCCGGTGAGCAGGCCGTCGTCGGACCCGTCGCCCTCGAGCACGGTGACGCCGCGGTAGCTGAACGGCTTCCCGTTGCGCAGCGTGCCGCGCGACTCCCACTCCAGCGCGGCCGTCCTCTCCCCGACGGTGCTCGAGGTGAACGTCGTCTCCAGGTCGCCGAAGACGTTGCGGTAGTCCTCCCAGAACCGGCGGGCGCCGTCGCGGCCGCGCGCCGCGTGGTCCTGGTTGAGCTTCATCAGCTCGGCGTCGTCGCCGGTGAGGTCGACCAGCGGCTGCGGGTCCCGCTCGGCGTCGAGGTGGTGCAGGGCGTCGGTGAAGCGCTCGGTGAGCGTGTGCACGGTGGTCCTCCGGGGCTCGCGGCTGCGGTCTCCGGGGGCTACCCGGCCGGTACCGGACGGACCCGCACCGGTTCAGGCGGCCGGCCGCCGTCCGCAACGCCGCTCGCCGAGGGTGCGGGCGAGCAGGACGACGCCCCACGGGCCCACGACCCACACCGGCCACGGGTAGACGAGGTCGCCGCTGCCCACCACCGACACCAGCCAGATGCCGACGACGATCACGCCGGTCACCAGCCAGCTCGTCCAGGCCGCGCGCAGGTCGTGCCCCCACGCGCCGTGCCAGGCGCCGCCGTACGCGGCCGCGGCGACCGGGCGGGGTGCCGGGCGGGCCGGGCCGGGCAGGTCCGTGGTCAGGTCGGCCAGCTCGCCGTAGGTCCGGGCGGCGTGCGCGCGGGCCGACCGGTCCTCGTACTCGGCCAGGGTCAGCCGGCCGTCGGCCAGCGACTCGTCGAGGCGGGTGACGACGGCGGCGCGGTCGGCGTCGGCGGCGAGCAGGTGCGGCTCGGGCATCTCGGGGCTCCTCGTCAGCGGGTGACCCGAGTCTTTCCCCGTGCGGTGGCCGTCACCATTGACAGACGTCACGAGTCGGCCGTGCGTCCTGCACGGTCAGCCGTTCGCGGGCACGGCCTCCCGGGCCAGGTGCTTGCCGATCACCATCCGCTGGATCTGGTTGGTGCCCTCGAAGATCTGCATGACCTTCGCCTCGCGCATGTACCGCTCGGCCGGGTGGTCACGGGTGTAGCCGGCGCCGCCGAGCACCTGGACGGCGTCGGTGGTCACCTTCATGGCGGCGTCGGTGGCGACGAGCTTGGCGATGCTGGCCTGCCGCGAGTACGGCTGACCGGCGTCCTTGCGGCGGGCGGCGACCAGGTAGGTGGCGCGGGCGGACTCGACGGCGGCGGCCATGTCGGCCAGCAGGAACGCCACGCCCTGGTGGTCGACGATGCGCCGGCCGAACGCCTCCCGCTCGAGTGCGTAGGCGACGGCGACGTCGAGCGCGGACTGGGCCAGCCCGACGGCGACCGCGCTGACGCCCAGGCGGCCGGAGTCCAGCGCGCCCAGGGCGATGGCCAGGCCGCGGCCGGGCTCGCCGACCATCCGGTCGCCGGGCACGGCGACGTCGTCGAGCCGGATCGCCGCGGTGGTGGAGCCGGTGAGGCCCATCTTCTGCTCGGGCGGCGCGGCGGACAGCCCGGGCAGGTCGGGGGTGAGGTGGAAGCAGGAGATGGCGCGGTCGCCGTCGTCGGGGGTGCGCAGGAAGGTCGTGTAGAAGTCGGCGTGCCCGCCGTGGGTGACCCAGGCCTTCTCGCCGGTGGCCACCCAGCCGTCCTCGGTGGCCTTGGCGGTGGCGCGCATGGCCGCGGGGTCGGAGCCGGCGTGCGCCTCGGAGAGGCAGTAGGCGCCGAGCAGCCGGCCGCCGACCATCTCCGGCAGCCACTCCTCGCGCTGCTGTGGGATGCCGAACCGGTCGACCGGGCCGCAGGCGAGGGTGTGCACGCTGACCCCCAGCGCGACGCTGGCCCAGCGCATCGCCAGCTCCTCGACCACCTGCAGGTAGACCGCGTAGGGCTGTCCGCCGCCGCCGACGTCCTCGCCGAAGGGCAGACCGAGCAGCCCCGTCTCCCCGAGCAGGGCGAACACCTCCCGCGGGAAGCGCTCCTCGCGCTCGTACGCGGCCGCCTTCGGCGCCAGCTCGGCGTCGGCGATCTCGCGGGTGAGCGCGATGAGGTCGGCGGCCTCCTGGGTGGGCAGCTCACGGTCGACGGCCACGGGGTCCCCCTCGTTGCGGATCAGCAGCAGTACCGACAACGGTACGGCAGTATCGTCCGTCGTCCAGGGGCATGCTGTCCGGCCGAGGAGGTGCCGTGACGACGACGGAGACCGGCGAGCGGCGGCTGACCGCGCGCCAGGCGCAGCTGCTCGACCAGCTCACGGAGGTGTTCCTCGCCGAGGGCTTCGCCGGGTTCACCCTCGAGGACCTCGCCGTCCGGCTGCACTGCTCCAAGACGACGCTGTACGCACTGGCCGACAGCAAGGAGCAGCTCGCCGTCCGGGTGGTGCGGCACTTCTTCCGCCGGGCGACCGCCGCCGTCGAGGCGCGGACCGCCGGGGAGACCGACCCGGCGCGGCGGGTCACCGCGTACCTGGAGGCCGTGGCGGAGGAGCTGACCCCGGCATCGCGGGCGTTCCACCGTGACCTGGAGGCGTTCCCGCCGGGGCGAGCGGTGTACGAGCACAACACCGCCGTCGCCGCCGAGCGGGTGACCGCGATGATCGCCGACGGCGTCGCGGCCGGCCGGTTCCGCGAGGTGCACCCGGCGCTGGTGGCCGACACCGTCACCACGTTGATGTCGCGCATCGGCCGCGGCGACACCGCCCGCGCCACCGGCCTGGACGACGCCGCCGCCTACCGCGAGCTCGCCGCCCTGCTGCTGCACGGGATCAGCCGGTGAGGGTCGTGCTCGAGCCCGCCGCCTGGGACGACGACGAGGTGCGGCGGCTGACCACCGCGCAGCAGGCGGAGCTGCGGGCCCGCTACGACGGCGACAGCGAGCCGGGGACGCCGCCGTCGGCCGCGGACGTCAGCGTCGTCCTGGTCGCGCGGGACCCCGCCGGGACGGCGGTCGGCTGCGGCGCCCTGCGCGCCCTGGCCGACGACGTGGCCGAGGTCAAGCGCATGTACGTGGCGCCGGAGGCCCGCGGGCGGGGCGTGTCCAAGGTCGTGCTCGCCGGCCTGGAGGCCGCGGCCCGCGAGCGCGGCTGGACGACGCTGCGGCTGGAGACCGGCCCGCGCCAGCCCGAGGCGATCGCGCTGTACGAGGGGGCGGGCTACCGTCCGATCCCCGCGTTCGGCGCCTACGTGGACGCCCCGGACGCCGGGTGCTCGCTGTACTACGAACGGGACCTGGCCGGCCGCGCGTGAACCCGATCCGGCGCACCGGACATGGAGGGGTGTGACCGCCTCACCGCCCGCGTCCGGCTCACCACCGGTCCTCACCGCCCTCGCCGTGCACCGGCCGGCCGGCCCGCCGCCGGACGCCGTCCCGCTGCACGCGCTGCCGTCGTCGCTGCCGACCGACGCCGAGGTGCTCGCCGGGTCGCTCGCCGAGCCGGAGCTGTTCGCGACGCTGTTCGACCGGCACGCCGCCGCGGTGCACCGCTACCTGGGTCGGCGGGTCGGTGAGCTGGCCGACGACCTGCTCAGCGAGACGTTCCTCGTCGCCTTCCGCCGCCGCGCCGACTACCGGCCGGAGCGCCTGGACGTGCGGCCCTGGCTGATCGGCATCGCCACCAACCTGGTGCACGGCGCCGCCCGGGCCGAGCGGCGCCGTTACCGGGCACTGGCCCGGGCGGCGGCCGAGCCGGACGCCCGCCCCGACGACGACCCGCACGACCGGCTCGACGCGGAGGCGCTGCGCGGCTCGCTGGCCGCCGCGCTCGCCGGCCTCAAGGCCCCCGACCGAGACGTCCTGCTGCTCGTCGCCTGGGGTGACCTGTCCTACGAGGAGGTCGCCGCGGTGCTCGACGTCCCCGTGGGCACCGTCCGCTCGCGCCTGCACCGCGCCCGCCGCCAGACCCGCGCCGTGCTCGAGGCGCCGACGCTGTCCGACCTGCTGTCGGAGGAGACCCGATGAACGAGACGACCCTGCTCCGCGAGGCGGGGCCCGAGGCGCCGGAGCTGACGCCCGCCGCGCGCGCCGCCGCCCGCGCCGCCCTGCTGGAGGAGATCGAGGCCGCGGGGCCCCGCCGGTGGCGACCGCGGCTGCCCGGGCGGCGGGTGTCGCTGCGCGTCGGCACCGCGCTGGTCGCCGTCGCCGCCGCCTGGACGACGGCCGCCGTCGCCGGCTCGCCGCAGGATCCAGGGTCGCCGTCCGTCCCGTCGTCGAGCGCGCCGGCCGCTCCCGGCGCGCTGGCGCTGGTGGCGGCCGAGGCGGTGGCCTTCCCCGTCTCCGTCGAGGCGCCGCCGGAGGGCTTGACGCCGCTGTACAGCCGACGCGGCGGCATGCCGCAGTACGGCGAGACACCGCCCTGGTACGTGGCGGCCTATCTGCCCGTCGACCCGGTGACCGGCGCACCCGGGCCCTCCGGTGCCGGCCAGGTGGTGCTCACGCTCTGTCCCGAGGACCCCCGCTCCTCCGAGGACTACGGCTTCTGGCCGGAGGGGGAGCCGACCGGGACGGCGACGGTCGACGGTGCCGAGGCCGCCGTCTGGCGGGAGGACGGCACGGTCAGCCTGCTGTGGGAGCGGCCGGACGGGCAGTGGGTCTGGCTCGCGGGGGAGGGTGCCCCGGCGGAGGTCGAGGCCCTGGTCGCGATGGGGGAGTCGATCGTGGACCGGCCCGTGCCGGTGGGACTCCAGTTCGGCCTGGCGCCGGCCGGTTGGTCCGTGGGCGGCTACGAGGAGAGCCGCAGCCTCGACCTGGTGAGTGACGCCGCCCCCGTGCTGGCACTGCGGCTCAGCGCGGTGGGCGCCCAGTACACCGGGACGATCGACGAGCTCCTCGAGGGGATGCCGACGGCCGCCCCGACGGAGCCGGTGACCGTGCAGGGCCGCGACGGCCGGCTGGCGCTGCTGACCGGCGACGTGGGGCAGCCGCCGTTCTGGACGCTGATCGGGCAGCTCCCGGACGGCCGGTTCTTCCGCCTGCTCGCCCCGCAGGTGTTGACCCGCGAGCAGGTGCTGCAGATCGGTGAGCAGGTGACCGCAGCGCCCTGACGGCGCGCAGCCCGGCACGGCCGTCCGCTCGCAGCGGGCGGCCGTGTCCGGGCGCGGAGGTCAGGCGGCGGGCGCCAGCGGTGGTGGCCGCAGCGGTGCCGGCATGGTGATCTCGGTGCCGTCGGGGCGCCAGGTGCGCCATCGGCCGTCCGGTTGCCGCTCGACGCGGAAGCCGTGGTGGACCTCGGTGTGGTGGCGTTCGCACAAGAGCGCCGAGTTCTCCAGCGACGTCTCACCGCCGTCGAGCCAGTGCACCAGGTGGTGGGCGTCGCACCACCAGGTCGGGGCGTCGCAGCCGGTGAAGACGCAGCCGCCGTCCCGGACCTCCACGGCGCGGCGGATGCCCCGGGTGGCCAGCCGGTGGTCCCGGCCCACGTCGAGCGGCACGCCGTCGGGCCCCATGACCACCCGGGCGATCGCGCCGTTGCAGGCCAGCCAGCGGGCCCGGGCGGCGGAGACGAGCGCGCCGGAGCCGAGCTCCGCGCTGCCCCTCCCAGCCGCGAGGTCCTCGACATCGACCTTCACGACGACCTGCGGCTTCACCCCGCGCAGCACCGGCACCCCACCGGTGGCCAGCACGTTGTCGGCCACCTGGACGAGGGCATCGCCGAGGCGCTGGGCGCGGGTGCGCTCGTCACCGGCGGGGCGGTCGGCCTGCACGTGGGCCTCGAGGGCGGTCTGCAGCTTCTCCCCGCCGACCGCGTCCAGGTGGCCGCGGATGGTCAGCGACCCGTCGGCGTGCTTCGACAGGGTCAACGACCGGCCCTCGGTGGGGTCCGGCTCGGGTCCGTCGGGGTGCAGGTCGTTCAGGTAGTGCTCGACGACCTGCACCAGGTCCCGGTGGTCCCGCTCGGCGGCGACTCCGGTGAGGACCGCGTCGATGACGGCCAGGTCCACCCCGGCCGCCGCAGCTGCGGTGAGGCGTTCGGGCGTCACCGCCCGCGCCGCGACGGCGACCTGCTCGGCGGACGCCAGCCCGGCGTCGTGCGCCTCGGCCAGCGCCGGCAGGTGCTCCAGCGCCCGGCCGTTGCGCACCAGCCGGGAGGCCTCCGCCGTCGACAGCCGGCAGTGCCCGCGCAGCCAGGAGGCCATCGACCTCAGGCCGTCCCGCTCCGGTGCCTGGGAGAGCTCGGCCGCCCGTACGGCCCGGGCGAGTCCGGCGTCGATCCGGTTGCGCTCGGCGACCAGCGCGGCGACGTCGTCGAGGACGTCCCCGCCACTGCTCAGCTCACCCGAACACATGACCGAAGTCTAGTGGATCCGGCGGCCTCGCGCGGCGTGAATTCCCAGGTCAGAAGGCTGTCCACAGATCTCGCGAGACCCTGGACAGGGCGGGGAGGTCGACCCGTGTGAACGGCGGGTCGGGCCGGGTCCCGCCCGACGCACCGCCGCCCAGAACGGAGGGACACCGCCGGCGCAGCACGAGGACCGCTGGGCCGGGCTGCCGGGATGTGGTGGGGTGAGCCGGTGAGCGTGCCGCCCATGACCGCCTGGCCGCAGACGGAACCGGCGGAGGTGGAGCTCGTCCGCGGCGATGCCCGCCTCGCCGTCGACCTGCGCGGCGGCGGGCTGCGCGCCCTCACCGCCGGCGGCTGGGACGTCCTCGACGGCTATCCCGCCGGCACGGTGCCCGTCGGACGGCGCGGCGGTGTCCTGCTGCCCTGGCCCAACCGGCTGCGCGACGGGCAGTGGACCTGGCAGGGGCAGCGGCTCCAGCTCGACGTCGCCGCGCCCGGCAAGCCCGCCACGCACGGCCTGGTCACCTGGCAGCGCTGGGAGGTGCTGGCCCGCCACTCCGACGCGGTCACCGTCGGGACCGTCGTCGAGGCCCGCCCCGGCTACCCGTTCCGCCTCGCGGCCGCCCTCGACCACCTCCTCGCCGAGGACCGGCTCACCGTCACCGTCCGGGTCCGCAACGCCGGGGACCGGCCCGCGCCGTTCGGCGTCGGCATGCACCCCTACCTGTCGGTCGGGGCGGGCGCCGACGGAGGCATCCGCGACGCCGAGCTCACCGTCCCGGCGCGCACCGCCCTCGACCTCGACGGCGGCCTGCCCACCGGCACCCGCCGGCCCTTCGACGGCGCGGTCGGCCGGATCGGCGAGCGCGCCCTCGACGACGCCGTCACCGACCTCGACCGCGACGACGACGGCTGGGCGCGGGTCCGGCTGCGCGGCGCCGCGGGCACGCTCGAGCTCGCCGTCGACCGGTCCTGGCCGTGGCTGCAGGTCTACAGCGGCGACACGCTGCCCGAGGGCCAGCGCCGGCGCAGCCTCGCCGTCGAGCCGATGACCTGCCCGCCGAACGCGCTGGCCGACGACGCCGACCTCGTCGTCCTCGACCCGGGGGAGACCTGGTCCGGCACGTGGACGCTGTCCTGGACGGCGGCCTGAGGTGCGGGTGCAGGAGCTCTGGCGCTACCCGGTGAAGTCGCTGCAGGGCGAGCGGCTCGACGCCGTCGACGTCGGCCCCGAGGGACTGGCCGGAGACCGCCGGTGGGCGCTGTTCGACCGGTCCACCGGCTTCGGCCTCACCGCCCGCCGCGTCCCCGACCTGCTGTTCGCCTCCGGCCGGCTGCGCACCGACGGCGGCGTCGAGGTGGTCCTGCCCGACGGCACGGTCACCGCCGACGACGCGGTCCTCTCCGACTGGCTCGGGAAGCCGGTGGCCCTGCGCGCGGCGGAGGCCGTCCGGGGCCCGCGGCAGTACGAGGACCCGGTCGACGACGAGGACGGCGGCCCGTGGGACGCCTGGGAGGGCGCGTCCGGTGCCTTCCACGACAGCTCGCGGATCCGCGTCTCCCTCGTCTCCACCGGCACGCTCGGCACCTGGGACCGGCGGCGGTTCCGCGCCAACGTGCTGCTCGACGGCGCGGGCGAGGACGACCTGGTCGGGTCCACGGTGCGGCTGGGCGCCGCGGTGCTCGACGTGCTCAAGCCGGTCAGCCGCTGCGTCATGGTGACCCGGCCGCAGCCGGGCGGCATCGGCCGCGACACCGGCGTCCTCAAGACCGTGCACCGCGAGCGCGGCGGCACCCTGGCGGTCGGCGCGCTGGTCCCGGTGCCCGGCCGGGTGGCCGTCGGCGACGCGCTCGTCCCCGCCTGAGGGCACGATCGACGTCGTGCGCACCGTCGAACTGCGTCCCGGTGAGGACTCCATCCGCCTCGGTCAGCTGCTCAAGCTCGTCGACGCCGTGCCGACCGGCGCGCAGGTCAAGGACGTGCTGGTCACCGGCGCGGTCCGCGTGAACGGCGAGCCCGAGGACCGCCGCGGCCGGCAGGTGCGCCGGGGCGACGTCGTCTCGATCGAGGGCGCCGAGGACGTGCGCATCGCATGACCGACGGCGCCGGTTCCACGTGGAACGACGACGCACCTCTGGATGCCGGGTTCCCCGCGACCAGGGACCGCTTCCCGCTGGCCCTGCCGCGGTGGCCGGACGCCGCTCCCGCCGGGCCGGACTTCGCCGCGATCCGCGCGGAGCACGACGTCCCCGAGTCCTTCCCGGCCGACGTGCTCGCCGAGGCCGAGCGGGTCGCGGCGGCCCTCCCGCTGCCGGACGAGGACGCCACCGCGCTCCCGCTGGTCACGGTCGACCCGCCGGGCAGCCGCGACCTCGACCAGGCGGTGCACCTGGCGCGGGAGGACGGCGGCTACGTCGTCCGCTACGCGATCGCCGACGTCGGCTCGGTGGTGGCCTCCGGCGGGGCGCTCGACGCCGAGGCGCGGCGCCGCGGCCAGACCCTCTACAGCCCCGACCGGCGCACTCCGCTGCACCCGCCGGTGCTCGGCGAGGGCGCGGCCAGCCTGCTGCCCGGGGTGGACCGCGCCGCCGCGCTGTGGACGATCCGGCTCGACGCCGACGGCGAGGTGCGCGGCGTCGACCTGCGGCGGGCCCGCGTCCGCAGCCGCGCGCAGCTGGCCTACCCCGACGTCCAGGCGCAGGCCGACGCCGGCACCCTGCCCGACCCGGTCGCCCTGCTGCCCGAGGTCGGCCGGTTGCTGGAGCGGCGCGCGGCCGACCGCGGCGCCATCGAGCTCGGCACCCCGGAGCAGCAGGTGGTGCGCGGCCCGGACGGCGGCTGGACGCTGGTCGCCCGCGCGGACCTGCCGGTCGAGGGCTGGAACGCGCAGGTCTCGCTGCTCACCGGCCGGGTCGCGGCCCGGCTCATGCTCGACGGCGGCGTCGGCGTGCTGCGCACCCTGCCGCCCGCCCGGCCGGAGGACGTCGCGCGGCTGCGCCGGCTGGCCCCCGCGCTCGGCGTGCGGTGGCCGGGCGGTGCCGGGCCGGGGGAGGTGCTCGCCGGGCTCGACGTCACCGATCCCCGGCACGCGGCCTTCCTCGAGGAGGCGGCCGCCCTGCTCCGCGGCGCTGCCTACACGCCCTTCGACGGCGCCTCGCCCGGGCAGACCGGCCACGCCGGCGTCGGCGCCCCGTACGCGCACGTCACCGCCCCGCTGCGCCGGCTGGTCGACCGGTTCGCCACCGAGGTCTGCCTCGCCCTGGCCGCCGGCCGCGAGCCCGACCCCGCGGTGCGCGCCGCGCTGCCGGAGCTGCCCGGCCTCATGGCCGCCTCCGACCGGCGCACCCGGGCGGTCGAGCGGGCCGCCGTCGACGCCACCGAGGCCTGGCTGCTCGCCGGCCGGGAGGGCGCCCTCTTCGACGCCGTCGTGGTGGACGCCGACGGCGACCGCGGCACCGTCGTCCTCGCCGAGCCCGCGATCCGGGCCCGCTGCACCGGCACCGCCCCGGCCGCCGGCTCCCGGGTGCGGGTGCGGCTCACCGAGGCCGACGTCCCCCGCCGCTCGGTCCGCTTCGAGGTGGCCGCGTGAGCCGCGAGCCGTACCTCGCCGACCGCCTGCAGGGCTTCGGGACGACGGTGTTCGCCGAGATGAGCGCGCTCGCCGTCGCCACCGGGTCGATCAACCTCGGCCAGGGCTTCCCCGACACCCCCGGCCCCGCCGAGGTGCTCGACGTCGCCCGCGCCGCCGTCGGCACCATGGCCGACCAGTACCCGCCCGGCCCCGGCACCCCGGAGCTCCGGACGGCGATCGCCGCGCACGTGCAGCGCTTCCGCGGGCTCACGTACGACCCCGACACCGAGGTGCTGGTGACCGCCGGCGCCACCGAGGCGCTGACCGCCGCGATGCTGGCGCTGGTCGAGCCCGGCGACGAGGTGGTCCTGTTCGAGCCGGTCTACGACAGCTACGCCGCGGCGGTGGCCATGGCCGGCGGCGTCCTCCGGCCGGTCCCGCTGAGCCCGCCGCCGGCCGACACCGAGGGCGGCGTCTGGGCGTTCGACCCCGCCGACCTGCGTGCCGCCGTCACCCCGCGGGCGAGGCTGCTGCTGCTCAACACCCCGCACAACCCCACCGGCAAGGTGTTCAGCCGCGCCGAGCTGGACCTGGTCGCGGAGGTGGTCCTCGGGGCGGGCCTGCTGCTGGTCACCGACGAGGTCTACGAGCACCTGGTGTTCGACGGCGCCGAGCACGTCTCCGCGGCGACCCTCCCGGGGCTGCGGGAGCGGACGCTGGTGGTCGGCAGCGGCGGCAAGACGTTCAGCACGACCGGCTGGAAGGTGGGCTGGGCTTGCGGGCCGGCGCCGCTGGTGGGCGCCGTCCGCACCGCCAAGCAGTTCCTCACCTATGTCAACGCCGGGCCCTTCCAGCCCGCGATCGCCGCCGGGCTCGCGCTGCCCGACGCCTACTTCACCGGCATCGCCCGCGACCTGCAGCGCCGCCGCGACGTCCTGGTCGCCGGGCTGCGCTCGGCGGGCCTGCCCACCATCAGCCCGCAGGCCACCTACTTCGCGATGGTCGACGTCCGCGGGGTGCAGCCCGACGGCGACGGCCTGGCCTTCTGCCGCGCGCTGCCCGAGCGGGCGGGGGTGGTGGCGGTGCCCGCCGGCGTCTTCTGGACGGCGGGCCACGCCGACCTCGGCCGCCACCTCGTGCGGTTCGCCTTCTGCAAGCGCGACGAGGTGCTCACCGAGGCCGTGGCCCGCCTGGGCAGGATGTCCCCATGAGGTCCGGCCGGGGAGGCGCAGCGTGAGGTTCGGCATCGTCCAGCACGACATCGTCTGGGAGGACCGGGAGGCCAACTACGCCCGCCTGGCGCCGCAGGTCGCCCGCGCGGCGGCCGCCGGGGCGGGGTTCGTGCTGCTCAGCGAGACGTTCTCCACCGGCTTCTCGATGACGCCGGGCATCGGCGAGCCCGAGGACGGCCCGTCGGCGTCCTTCCTGCGCGCGCAGGCCGCCGAGCACGGCGTCTGGGTGGCCGGCACCTGCCCGGAGATCGCCCCGGGCGCGGACCTGCCGTACAACTCGTTCGTCCTCGCCGGGCCCGACGGCACGGTGCACCGCTACCGCAAGCTGCACCCGTTCACCCACGGCGGCGAGGCCGAGCGCTACCGCGCCGGCGACGGCCCGGTGACGGTGACCGTCGGCGAGCTGCGGATCACGCCGTTCGTCTGCTACGACCTGCGCTTCGCGGACGTGTTCTGGGCCGCCGCCGAGACCACCGACGTCTACCTCGTGACGGCGAACTGGCCCTCGGCCCGCCGGCACCACTGGACGACGCTGCTGCAGGCGCGCGCCATCGAGAACCAGGCCTACGTGGTCGCCTGCAACCGGGTCGGTACCGGCGGCGACGGCCTGCACCACGCCGGCGACAGCCGGGTCGTGGACCCGATGGGCGAGGTGCTGGCCGCCGCCGCGGGTGGCGAGACGCTCGTGCTGGCCGACGTCGACCCCGCCGAGGTCACCGCCACCCGCAAGCGGTTCGCCTTCCTCGCCGACCGTCGGAGGACCCCGCTGCCCCCCGCCGCTCGCTAGCTCGCGGCGGGCCCCTGCAGCGGGGCCGTTCCAGCCCGTCCCGGCTGGGGCGAGCGCGTCTGGTCGACGACGATCTGCTCCCGCCGCACCTGCTCGCTGACCCGCTCCTGGCCCTGCACCACCTCGGTGGTCAGCCGGACCCGCTCGACCGGCACGACCTCGACCGACACCACCGGCCGCTCGGCGTGCAGCACGATCTCCCCGGGCAGGCCCCCGGTGCCGGTGCCCGGCGCGCCGGCGGCGGGCGCCGTCCCGTCGGCGGGCTGCAGCGACTCGCCGGGGAGGTCGGGGGCGTCGAGGGGCACGTGCTCGACGCGGATCTCCTCGCGCCGGATCGGCACGGTCACCTGCACCTCCTCGGTGACCACGTACTTGACCAGCCGCACCCGCGTGGCGGCCACCTGCTCGGTGCCCACGCGCAGCTGCTCCTCGCTGCGCGTCATGGCGCCGTCCGCGGCCGGCGCGGCGTACCCGGCGGCGGGCTCCGCCGGCGGGGGCGGGGCGGCCTGCTCGGTGGTGGTCCGCGTCGTGGTGGCCGGCGGGGGGACCGGCCGGGTCGGCGTGTCCGCCACCGCCGCGCCGGTGACCGGCAGGTCGGTCGCGGGCCCGGTCGCCGCGGGGGCCGGGCCGGTCGCCGACGGCGTCCCCGGCTGCCCGGCCGCGACGCCGGGCGCCGCGCCGGCCGTCAGCCCGTAGTGCTGCCGCAGCGCGGCCTCCTCCTCCGGGCCGAGGTGGTCGCCGCCCAGGTGCGGGGCGGACCGGACGGCGTCCTTGTGCACGGGCACGCTCAGCACGCCGTCGTCGAAGGTCGCCTGCGTGGCCGGGACGATCGAGTGCCGGGTGCCGAACAGGCCGGTGCTCACGGCCACCCAGGTGGGCGCGCCGGTGCGGTCGTCGACGAAGAAGCTCTCGACGGTGCCGATCTTCTCGCCGTCTGGGCCCTGGACCGTGCTCCCGATCGCCGCGGACAGGTCTCGCTCGCTCAACACGGTGCTCGCCTCCTCCGTCGACACCCCGGCTGGCGTCGTTTCCGCCGGGGAGTGCCCGTGCCGGTGTCTTCCGACACCCGGACGCCTACCGTCGTGCGCGGAGGGTCATCCAAGAGGAGGACGACGTGGGCAGCGGACAGCTCGAGGTCGAGCGCAAGTTCGAGACGGGGCCGGACGTCGTCCTCCCCGACCTGACGACCGTGGACGGCGTGGCGTCGATGGGGGACCCGGTCACCCACGACCTGGACGCCACCTACTACGACACCCCGGACCTGCGGCTGGCCCGCGCGCGGATCACGCTGCGCCGGCGGACCGGCGGCACCGACGCCGGCTGGCACCTCAAGCTCCCCACCGCCGTCGCGGGCTCCCGCCGGGAGGTGCACGCCCCGCTGGGCACCCGGCGCACGGTCGTGCCGCGGGCGGTGACCGAGCCGGTGACCGCCGTGCTGCGCGGCGCGCGGCCGGAACCGGTCGCCACCCTGCAGACGACGCGGCAGGTCACGCACCTGCTCGACGGCGAGGGCCGCGTCCTCGCGGAGGTCGCCGCCGACACCGTCACCGGCACCGCGCTGGCCCCCGACCCCGAGAGCCCGGCGACCGTCATGACCTGGCGCGAGCTGGAGGTGGAGCTCGTCGAGGGCGACCGGGCGCTCCTCGACGGCGTCACCGAGGCGCTGGCCGCGGCGGGCATCGAGCCCTCCGCCCTGCCGTCCAAGCTCTCCCGCGTGCTGGCCGACCGGCTCGCCGCGCTCGCCCCGCCGCGCCCGCCGGCCGCCGCGGAGGACGGGGACGGCGACAAGAAGGGGAAGAGGAAGCGGAAGCAGAACGGGCCGACGGCGGGCGAGGTGGTGCTCGGCGCGCTGCGGACCCAGGTCGAGGCTCTGCAGACCGCGGACATCGGCGTCCGCACCGGCGACCCCGAGGGCGTGCACGACCTGCGCGTGGCCTGCCGCCGGCTGCGCAGCATCCTGGCCGCGTTCCGGCCGGTGCTCGACCGCACCGCCACCGACCCGGTCCGCGACGAGCTGCAGTGGATCGGCGCCGCGCTCTCCGGCGCCCGCGACGGCGAGGTGGCCCTCGAGCACCTCAAGTCCGTCGTCCGGGCGCAGCCGGTCGAGCTGGTCCGCGGCCCGGTGGCCGCCCGGCTGCAGTCCACCGAGGTCGCCGACGTCGAGCGGGGCCGCAAGGCGGCGGTCCGGGCGCTGTCGGACCGGCGGCACCTGGCGCTGCTCGACGCCCTCGACGCGCTGCTCGCCGACCCGCCGCTCCTCGAGGCGGCCGGTGAGCCCGCGCACGCCGTCCTCGTCGACGCGGTCAGGCGCACCGGCAAGCGGATGCAGGCCCGCATCGACGAGGCCCGCGAGCGCGAGGCCGAGGACCCGGGCGCGCACGAGGACGAGACCGAGCACGCCCTCCACGAGGTCCGCAAGGCGGCCAAGCGGGTCCGCTACACCGCCGAGGTCGCCGCGCCGGTGCTCGGGGCGCCGGCCGAGGCCCTGGTCGCCTGCATGAAGGAGGTGCAGGACGTGCTCGGCGAGGCCCAGGACACCGTCGTCGCCCGGCAGTGGTGCCTGCGGCTGGCCGCGGCCGCCGTGGGGGCGGGGGAGGACACCTTCGCCTACGGCCGGCTGCACGCGCTGGAGGAGCTGCGCGCCGAGCACGCCGACCAGCGGTTCTGGGCGCTCGAGCCCTCCCTGCGCCCCGCGGTGAAGGCGGCCGTCAAGGCCTGAGACGGCGGGGCGCCGGCCCGGGGCGGGAACACCCCGGGCCGCCCGCACGTCTCCTGCCGTGGTGTCTCCCGCACAGCCGAAGCGAGGTCCGTCCTGTCCCTGATCGGTCTGCTCGGTTTCGGGACGGTCGTCCTGCTCGCCCTGCTCCTCCTGCACGCCTACCTCTGGTGGCGCCTGGTCAGGAGCACCACCCGGCCCGGCCGGGCGCGGCGGCGGCTCACCGCCCTCACCGTGGTGCTCGCCCTGCTGCCCGCCGCCGCGGTGCTGCTGCGCCGCACGCTGCCCCTGGACGCCGCCGCACCGCTGGACTGGGTCGCCTACACCTGGCTCGGGATCGCCTTCTACGCGTTCCTCGCGCTGCTCGTGCTGGAGCCGGTCCGCCTGGTGCTGCGCCGCTGGACCCGCCGGCCCCCGGTCCCCGTCGCCGCCCCGGCCGCGCCGGCACCGGTCCCCGCCGTCGGCCCGGACCCGGAGCCGGCCCCGCGGCCGGAGGACCGCGAGGTCGTCGCCGACCCCTCCCGCCGGCTGTTCCTCGCCCGCTCGCTGGCCGTCACCGCCGGCGCGGTGGCGCTGGGCACCGCGGGCACCGGCGTCCACCTCGCCAACTCCGCGCCCGTCGTCCGCCGGGTGCCGGTCACCCTGCCGCGGCTTGACCCGGCGCTCGACGGCCTGCGGATCGTCACCTTCTCCGACGGCCACCTGTCGGCCACCTACGGCGGGCGGCGCTTCGAGCGGCTGGTCGAGATCGTCAACTCCCAGCGCCCCGACGTCGTGGCGATCGTCGGCGACCTGGTCGACGGCGAGGTCGACGAGCTGCGCGAGGAGGTCGCGCCGCTGGCCGACCTGGTCAGCGAGCAGGGCGTCTTCTTCGTCACCGGCAACCACGAGTACTTCGTCGACACCACCGCTTGGCTGCGGCACCTGCCCACCCTCGGCGTCGAGGTGCTGCGCAACGAGCGGGTGCCGATCACCCGCGGCGGCGCGTCGTTCGACCTGGCCGGCATCGACGACCGCACCGCGGCCGGCTCGGGCGTCCCCGGGCACGGGGCGGACCTCGACGCCGCCCTCGACGGCCGCGACGACGCGACGCCGGTGGTGCTGCTCGCCCACCAGCCGCACATGGTCGACCAGGCGCGGGCCGCCGGGGTGGACCTGCAGCTGTCCGGGCACACGCACGGCGGGCAGCTGTGGCCCTTCGACTACGCCATCCGGCTCGACCAGCCCGCGGTGGAGGGCTGGTCGCGGCACGGCGACACGCAGCTGTACGTGACGACCGGTGCCGGGTACTGGGGACCGCCCATGCGGATCGGCGCGCGGCCCGAGGTGACCGTGGTCGAACTCCGGGCACCGTGAAGGTGGACGTCACCCGAGCGAGAGACGTCTCATACGACATGACGTCCTCAGACGTCTGCTCCCGCATAGTCTGGCGCTCGTGACAGCGGCGACGGCGGGACCGAAGTACCTCTCGGTCCGTGAGCACCTGCGGCGCCGGGTCGCCGCGATGCCCGAGGGGGCCCTGCTGCCCCCGGAGCCCACGCTGTGCGCCGAGTACGGCGTCAGCCGGATCACCCTGCGCCGCGCCGTCGACGGGCTGGTCGCCGACGGCCACCTCGTGCGCGAGCAGGGCCGGGGCACCTACGTCACCCGCCCGGCGATCCGGCACGAGTACCGCGAGAGCTTCGTCCACCGCATCGCCGGGTGGAGCTCGGTGATGGCCGAGCAGGGCGCCCAGGTGGGGACGACGGTGCTCACCCAGCGGGTCGTACCGGCGCCGTCGTCGGTGGCCGCCGAGCTGTCCCTCGACGTCGCCGAGGACGTCGTCGAGCTGGAGCGGCTGCGCAGCGTCGACGGCGCGCCCAACCACGTGGCGCACAGCTTCCTGCCCGCCGCGCTCTACCCGCGGGCCGCGGAGGAGGACTTCAGCGAGGGCTCGCTGTACGACTTCCTGCGCCGGGAGTACGGCGCCGACCTCGCGCACGCCCGCATCGTCGTCGACGTCGGCACCGCCGCCCCGGACGAGGCCGACCTGCTGCGGATCGCCGCCGGCTCCCCGCTGCTGGTCGTCCGCACCACGGTGCGCGACAGCGCCGGGCACCCGCTGGTGCACAGCTTCTCCCGGCTGCGGCCGGACGTGAGCCAGGTCGAGTTCGAGGTCTCGGTCACCGGCCGCTGAGGACGCCGGGGGACGGCGACCGGGACATCCGCTCGACCGGGGGACGGGCCCGCTGGCAGGCTCCCGGCGTGCCGCCCGACGTCGCAGCCGCACTGCGCGCCCGCTTCCTGGCGACCGCGGAGGCGGTCGCGCGGGCGCGGCCCGAGGTGGACGCCGAGGCGGCCCGCGAGGTGTTCCTCGAGGCGGCGACGCTCCTCCACGACGGCCTCGTCCTCGACGACCTGGACGAGCACGACGCCCTCGCCGTCGTCGCCGGGCTCGCCGAGGACCTCGTCGCCGGCGACCCCGGGGCCGCGGTGCGCGCGCGGTCCCGGGCGGCGGCGGAGGACCCGGGGGACCTGCACGACCCGGCGGCCGTGTCCGCGGCCTACCTGCTCGCCGCGGCGACCCTGCAGCTTTGAGCGCGACGTCAGCGGCCGCTGAGCGCGGCCAGCCGCGGCTCGAGGTCGAGCACCATCCGGACGAAGGCCGCCCGGCGCGCCACGTGGCCGAGCACCTCGCCGGTCACCGGCTCGAACAGCAGGTGCAGCGGCAGGCCGGTGCACGGGTAGCGCAGCAGCGCGGCCAGCAGCACCCCGGTCTCCAGCTCGGCGGGGGACACGTCGACGCCCTCGGCCGCCAGCCCGCGGGCGTGGGCGGCGACCGCCGGGCCGAGCAGGGCGGGGACCTCGTCGGGTGGGCCGGCCCCGCACTCCGCCCGGCCGAACAGCAGCGGCACGAGGTCGAAGCCGGCCGGCGCCGGGCCGGCCATCGCCCAGTCGACCAGCACGAACGTGTCCGGCGCCGCGGCGGGGCGGAGCAGGTTCATCGGGGTCGCGTCCCCGTGGGCGGGCAGCACCGGCAGCGCGGCGAGGCGGGCGTGGACGTCGTCGACGCGGGAGGCCAGCGCGCACACCTCCTCCCGCAGGGCCACGACCTCGGGCACCCGCATGACCGGCGCGGCCCAGGTGGCGTCGTCCCGCAGCCAGGGGACCGCCCAGGCGCCCAGCTGCTCGTCCCGGTAGACGGTGAGGAAGTCCCCGCCCGGCATCGGCGGCCACGGCCGGCCGCGGCGGCGGGCGGCCAGCCGGCCGAGGGCCTCCGCGGCGCGCAGGGTGTCCTCCGCCGTCCACGGGGCGTCCACCGGCTCGGCGTCCTCAAGCCAGAGGGTCAGCCGGTCGCCGGGCTGCTCGTGCACCGCCACGACGTCCGGCGGGCGGAGCCCGGGCGGGGCGCACCCGGCGACGCCGGCGGCCAGGACGTCGGCCTCCAACCGCCACGGGATGACCTCGTCCAGGTGCGCGCGGGCGTCGTCGGGCATCTGGGGCGGCAGGCCGTACCGGGCGGCCTGCAGCTCCTTGGCGACCAGGCGCAGCACCACCCGCCCGCCGGACCCCCGGCCCTCGACGGCGACCCGGGTCAGCGCCCGCGTCGACGGCGCGCTGGCGTCGTGCTCCAGCGGGCGGCAGGTCACCGCCTCGACCTCGAGCCCCGGGTCGCCGGACCGGCGGCGCAGCGCGGGCAGCAGCTCGGCGACGGTCGTCCCGCCGGGCAGGCCGGTCACCGCGGACGCCGCGGGCCGGGGCGCGGTGGGAGGTGGAGGTGCACGGGGCGGAACAGCGCCAGCCAGGGCGAGGTCGTCATCGCGGGCTCCCGTGGGAGGATGGTCAAGCCGCTTGTCTGACGGTGGGTGGATGGTGAAGCCGCTTGTCCGATCCCGTCAACCGAGAACGCCCCGTCCTGCTCACCACGCTGCTCGAGCAGGCGATGACCCTGATCCGGGACGACCTCTACGCCCTCAGCGACGCGCGCTACCCGGGCCTGCGCATGCGGCACTACCGGCTGCTGGCGATGCTGCCGCCGGAGGGGGAGCGGCTGAGCCGGCTGGCCGCCGACAGCGGGCACACCAAGCAGGCGCTGGCCCAGGCGCTCGCGCCGCTGCAGGCCGGCGGGTACGTCGAGGTGCTCCCCGACCCCTCCGACGGGCGGGCCCGGCTGGTCCGGCGCACCGGCCGCGGCCGGGAGGTCGAGGAGGCGGTGCGCCGGCGCCTGGCCGACGTCGAGCGGGACTGGGCGCGCCGGGTGGGGGAGGAGCGCTGGGCCGTCGCCCGGGCCGTGCTCGCCGACCTCGCCCCGGCACCCAGCGGCGGGCCCCCGTCTACCGTCGGGACGTGACCACGGCGAGCGGGACCCGGGAGGTGGCCGCGCCACGCCGCCGGGTGTGGCGGGCGCTGGCCGTGCTGGAGCCCTACTGCGCCGTCTGCGACGTCTCCTACGTCGTCGAGGGCGGCCGGTCCGGGAAGGGCGCCCGGTTCGTCTGCGTCCCCGGCCGCCTGCCCGCCGACGGGACCCCCCGCGAGGGCGCCCCGCGCGGGGAGATCGTCGAGTGGGAGGCCGAGCGGGTGGTCACCACCCGGCTCGACCTCACCCCCGAGACGTGGACGACGCGCATCGAGCTCGACGACGCCGCCGGCGGCGCCACCCGGGTGACCATCACGCTCACCCACGAGCCCCGCCGTCCCCGGCTGGCCGACCGGCTGGCCCGCCGCGCCGTGCAGCAGTTCGTGCAGCGCACCGTCGACGACGAGCTGGACAAGCTCCCGGCGCACGTGGAGCAGGTCCCCGCGGACCGGTGACGAGCGGCCGGGGTGTGCGCCGTGATCACGCGGGTAGATGACCTGCAGGCGCGCCCGGCGACCGGCCGGGCGCCACGCACCCACCGGAGGATCGTCGTGATCGGTTTCCTCGTGGCCGGCCTGATCATCGGGGCCCTGGCCCGCCTCATCGTCCCGGGCAAGCAGCACCTGGGCATCCTCGCCACCCTGGCCCTCGGCGTGGTCGGCTCGCTCATCGGCGGGCTCATCGCCCAGTTCTTCGGCACCGGGAGCATCTGGGAGCTCAACGTCCTGGGCTTCGTCCTCGCCGTGGTCGCCGCCGTCCTGCTGATCGGCGTCGCCGAGGGCATCTCGGCCCGCTCGCACCGCGGCGCCGTCCGCCGCTGACCCCCGCCCCCGGGGGCGGCGGCGGGCCTCAGAGCTCGACCGCCTCCCCCGGGGCCAGCCGGCCGTAGGGGGTGGGCGTGCCCGGGCCGCGCTCGCCCAGCAGTCCGGCCATCAGGCCCAGCCCGGTGTCGTTGAGCAGGCCGTCGTGCACGGCGAAGGCCTGGTCGGCGTCCACGGCCCGCAGGTAGTCGATCACCTCGGCCGCCTTGGACCACGGCGCGTGCAGCGGCACCAGCAGCGTGGGCACCGGCGTCCCCGGCACGGTGAACGCGTCGCCGGGGTGGAACACCTGGCCCTCGACCAGGAAGCCCACGTTGCGCACCCGGGGCAGGTCCGGGTGGACCACCGCGTGCCACTCGCCGTGGACCTGCACGTCGAAGCCCGCGACGGTCAGCGCGTCGCCGTCGCCCACCGCGTGCACCCGGCTCCCGGGGCCGTCCAGCCGCTCCGCGACGGACGGGTTCGTCCACACCTCCAGCGCCGGGTCGACCTCCAGCGCCGCACGCAGCCGGTCGGCGACGAAGTGGTCGGGGTGCTCGTGCGTCACCAGCACCGCGGTCGCCCCCTCGAGCGCCGCCGGGTCGGTGAAGGCGCCCGGGTCGACGACCAGCCGCCGGTCGCCGTCACTGATCACGACGCAGGCGTGCCCGTGCTTCGTCAGCTCCACGGGGCCATCCTGCCGTCGCCCCCGCGGGCCCGCCGTCTCACCCGGGTGGGTGACACCGCGGCGGCCCGGCTCCCGGGGGCCGGGCGCCCTGTCGACCCTCGCTGCATGGCCCCCACCGCCGCCCCGACCGCCCCCACCGCGTTCGCCGCGACCGCCTACGTCGCCGCCCGCAGCCGCGCCCACGGCCCGACCGCCGCCCTGTGGCACGCCGTCGAGCTGCACCGCGCGGCGTCCGAGGTCGACGGCGCCTGCGAGCTCACCCTCTGCGGCACGCTCGCCCGCGTCACCCTCGACGAGGACTGGCCGACGTCGGCCCGCGACGTCTGCGGCCCCTGCACCACCCTGAGCCGGGCCTGAGGGCCGCGACGGAGGGCCTTCTTCGGCTCCCCGGCCGCGTCCCGGGTCCCACCCCGAGCGTGCGAGGGGTGGGGAGGACGGGGTCCTCCGGTCAGCGGCCCGTGAACCGCGGCGGGCGCTTGGCCAGGAACGCCTCGACCGCCTCGGCGTGGTCGGCGGTGCCGCCGAGCTCGGTCTGCAGCCGCGCCTCCAGCGCCAGCGTCTCCTCCAGCGAGGCGGTGGGCGCGCCCGCCAGCACCGTCTTCACCGCCCGGTAGGCCGCCGTCGGCCCCGCGGCCAGCCGCTCGGCCAGCGCCCGGGCCTCGTCCGCCACCCGGTCGGCCTCGACGACCCGGTGCACCAGGCCCCACTGCAGCGCCGTCTCGGCCGGGAAGGCGTCGGGGAGCAGCAGCAGCTCGGTGGCGCGGGCGACGCCCACGCTGTGCACCAGCCGCGCGGCCAGGGCCGAGTCGCTGGACAGCCCGATGCCGGTGAACGCCGTCGTGAACTTCGCGCCCGCCGCGGCCACCCGCAGGTCGCCGGCCATCGCGAGCCCCAGGCCCGCGCCGGCGCAGGCGCCGTTGATCCCGACGACGACCGGCACCCGCAGCCCGGCCAGCGCCAGGACCAGCGGGTTGTACTCGTCCTCGACGACCGACAGCGAGGTCCCGGCGTCCCCGCGCAGCGACTCCACGTGCTCGGCGAGGTCCTGGCCCACGCAGAACGCCCGGCCGGTGCCGGTGACCAGCACCGCCCGCACCGACTCGTCGGCGGCGATGCCCTGCACCACCTCGAGCAGCTCCCGCCGCATCGCCCGGGAGATCCCGGGCCGCTGCAGCGTGACGGTCGCGACGCCGCCGGCGTCCTCGCGGGTCACGGTCGTGGTGGCGGTCGTCTCTGACATGCCGGTCACCCTGCCACGCCCGCGGCCGGCCGAGGGGGCCTCCCGCGGACGGGGACCGGGTCGCCCGCTCGCGGCGAGTAAGGTGTGCCTGCCCTCAGTACGGACACGGGGGGTTCCCCACCGTTCCCGACAGAGGGGTCAGCCATGGGCCAGGCGTTCCTCGCCAGCTACCTCATCGGCCTCCGCGAGGGCCTCGAGGCCACCCTCGTGGTCAGCATCCTCGTCGCCTACCTGGTCAAGTCCGGCCGGCGCCGCCAGCTGCTGCCCCTGTGGGCGGGCGTCGCCGCCGCGGTCGCGCTGTCGGTGCTCTTCGGCGCGCTGCTCACCTACACCGAGACCACGCTGCTGGCCGACTACCGCTCGCGCGAGCTGTTCGAGGCGATCACCTCGGTGCTCGCCGTCGCGCTGGTCACCTGGATGATCTTCTGGATGCGCCGGACCGCCCGGAAGCTCAAGGGCGAGCTCACCGGGCAGCTGGAGCAGGCGCTGGGCACGGGCACGCTCGCCGTCGCCGGAGTCGCCTTCCTCTCCGTGGTCCGCGAGGGCCTGGAGACGACGCTGCTGTTCTACGCCGCCGCCCAGGGCGCCACGACGACGGCGACCCCGCTGGTGGCCATCTCCGCGGGCGTCCTCACCGCCGTCGTCATCGGCATCGGCCTCTACGCGGGCGCCATCCGGATCAACCTGTCGCGGTTCTTCACCGTCAGCGGCGTGCTGCTGGTCTTCGTCGCGGCCGGGATCCTCAAGTACGGCGTCCACGACTTCCAGGAGGCCGGCGTCCTGCCCGGCCTGGACGTCCTCGCCTTCGACATCTCGGGCGTCCTCGACCCGAACAGCTGGTACGGCGCGGCGATCGCCGGGATCTTCAACATCACCGCGACGCCGACGGTGATCGAGACGATCGCCCACGTCGCCTACCTGGTGCCGGTGCTCGTCGCCTTCCTCTGGCCGGCCCGCACGCCCGCGCCCGCCGCCCCCGCGCCCGCCGCCCCCGCGCCGAACGTGGTGGCCGCCCCGCAGCCCTCCGGCGCCGACCCGGCCCGGATCCCCACCCAGCCGTCGGAGACCACCCAGCATGTCCGTGCGTGACCGCCGCCTCCCCCTGCTCACGGCCGGCCTGCTGGCCGCGCTGACCACCGCCGCGTGCGGCAGCGCCGACACCGGCTCCGGCGCGGCGTCCGGCGGCGGGGAGGCCGCCGACACCGTCGCCGTCGCCGCCACCGACGACGCCTGCGACGTCGCCAGCAGCGAGCTGCCGGCCGGGACGCACAGCTTCCAGGTCACCAACTCCGGCGACCGGGTCACCGAGTTCTACGTCTACGCCGAGGGCGACCGGGTGATGGGCGAGGTGGAGAACATCGCCCCGGGCCTCACCCGCGAGCTGCTCGTCGAGCTGCCCGCCGGCAGCTACGAGACCGCCTGCAAGCCCGGCATGGTCGGCGACGGCATCCGCGGCGACCTCACCGTCACCGGGGAGGCGCAGTCGCTGTCGGAGGACGAGACCCTCGCCCGGGCGAGCGCGGACTACCAGCGCTACGTGCAGAGCCAGACCGGCGCGCTGCTCGAGCAGACCACCGCGTTCGTCGACGCGGTCGAGGCGGGCGACGTCGAGGGCGCCAAGGCGCTGTACCCGGTGGCGCGCACCTACTGGGAGCGGATCGAGCCGGTGGCCGAGGTCTTCGGCGACCTCGACCCGCTCATCGACGGCCGCGAGGGCGACCAGGCCGAGGGCGAGGACTTCACCGGCTACCACCGCATCGAGCAGGCGCTGTGGGTCGGCGGCACCACCGAGGGCATGACCCCCTACGCCGACCAGCTGCTCGAGAACGTGCAGCAGATCGTCGACCTCGCCAACGACACGACGCTGGAGCCGCTGCAGCTGGCCAACGGCGCCAAGGCCCTCCTCGACGAGATCGCCACCGGCAAGATCACCGGCGAGGAGGACCGCTACTCGCACACCGACCTGTGGGACTTCGCCGCCAACCTCGAGGGCTCCGAGGCTGCCGTCCAGGCGCTGCGCCCCTACCTCGAGGAGGCCGACCCCGACCTGGTCGCCGAGATCGACGAGCGGTTCGCCGCCACCGAGGCCGAGCTCGAGCAGTACCGCACCGACGGCGGCTGGACGCTGCACGACCAGCTCACCGAGGACCAGCTCCGCGGCCTGTCCGACAGCATCACCGCGCTGTCGGAGTCGGTCAGCCAGGTCGCGGCGGTCGTCGCGGACCAGTGACCTGCGGAACACCGGCGCCGGGGACGCGCCGGTGTCCGCGGGGCGTTGCGCCCTGCGAGACCGTCCCCGTCCCGAGGAAGCCATGACGGAGCCCACCGCCGACCAGCCGGCCGCGCCGCAGCGGCCGGGCCTGTCCCGCCGCCGCCTGCTCGGCACCCTCGGCGTCGGCACCGCCGGCGTCCTC
Source organism: Geodermatophilus sp. SYSU D00879 (assembly GCF_054050375.1). Classification (NCBI taxonomy): domain Bacteria; kingdom Bacillati; phylum Actinomycetota; class Actinomycetes; order Geodermatophilales; family Geodermatophilaceae; genus Geodermatophilus; species Geodermatophilus sp. SYSU D00879. The sequence goes on along the minus strand of NZ_JBJGZF010000012.1, from coordinate 37,683 downwards.
GCCGCCGGCGCGGCCGGCGGGGTCATAGGCCGGGCGACCGCCGACGAGGCCCCGGCCGCCGGGCCGGCCCCGACCGACGCGGTGCCCTTCCACGGCGAGCACCAGGCGGGGATCGTCACGCCCGCCCAGGACCGGCTCCACTTCGTCGCCCTCGACGTCACCACCGACAGCCGCGACGACCTGGTCGCGTTGCTGCAGGACTGGACCGAGGCCGCGCGGCGCATGACCGCGGGCCGGGACGCCGGGCCGGTGGGCGCCGTCGACGGCGAGCGGTACGCGCCGCCGGACGACACCGGTGAGGCGCTCGGCCTGCCGCCGTCCGGGCTGACGATCACGGTCGGCTTCGGGCCCACGCTGTTCACCACCGCCGACGGCCGCGACCGCTTCGGCCTCGCCGCCCGCCGGCCCGCGCCGCTGGCCGAGCTGCCGGCGTTCCCCGGCGACCAGATCGACCCCGCGATCAGCGGTGGCGACCTGTGCATCCAGGCCTGCGCCAACGACCCGCAGGTCGCCGTCCACGCGGTCCGCAACCTGGTCCGCATCGGCGCCGGCGTGGTGAGCGTGCGCTGGTCGCAGCTGGGCTTCGGCCGGACGTCGTCGACCAGCACCGGCCAGGCCACCCCGCGCAACCTGTTCGGGTTCAAGGACGGCACCGACAACCTCAAGGCCGAGAACGGCAGCACCCTCGACCGGTTCGTCTGGGTCGGCGACGACGGCGCGGACTGGCTGCGCGGCGGCTCCTACCTGGTCACCCGGCGGATCCGGATGCTCATCGAGCCGTGGGACAGCTCCTCGCTGGACGAGCAGCAGCGCACCATCGGCCGCACCAAGGGCAGCGGGGCGCCGCTCGGCCAGCGCGCGGAGTTCGACCCGGTCGACTTCACCGAGCAGGTCGACGGCGAGTTCGCGATCCCCGAGACCAGCCACGTCTTCCTCGCCCACCCGACCAACGCGGGGACGGCGATCCTGCGCCGCGGCTACAGCTTCGTCGACGGCTCCGACGGCCTGGGCCGGCTCGACGCCGGGCTGTTCTTCATCGCCTTCCAGCGGAACCCGGAGACCGGCTTCGTGCAGGTGCAGCGCAACCTGCGGCTGGACGCGATGAACGAGTACATCCGGCACACCTCCTCGGCGGTGTTCGCCTGCCCGCCCGGCGTCCGCGACGACGCCGACTGGTGGGCCCGCGCCCTCTTCACCGGCTGAGCCGCCACCCCCGGCCGTTCCCCGGCGTGTCGCCGGGGTGTCGCGCAGTCGATGCCGAGCCGTGACGCACGGGACTCCCCGGACGGGTGGGACTGCTGGGAGGATGTGTGGTCTCGGAAGGACCGGGCACCTCTGCGGACGAGAGGCGGTGCGCCGGGGGTGGACGGCGTCGGCAGCAGGGCCGGCAGGGATGGGAGAGGTCCCGTGGTGGAACCGGGTCGCCGGATGCTCGGTGACCGTTACGAACTCTCCCAGCTGATCGCCGCCGGGGGCATGGGCCAGGTGTGGCGCGGCACCGACGTGCTGCTGCACCGCCCGGTCGCGGTCAAGGTCCTCCGCAGCGAGTACACCGGCGACCCGACCTTCCTCGCCCGCTTCCGCGCCGAGGCCCAGCACGCCGCCGCGCTGAACCACCCGAACATCGCCGGGGTCTACGACTACGGCGAGACCGAGGCCGGGGACACCGGCGAGACGCTCGCCTACCTGGTCATGGAGCTGGTCGAGGGCCAGCCGCTGTCGGCGCTGCTGCGCCACGAGGGCCGGCTGGACACCTCCACCACCCTGTCGGTGCTCGGCCAGACCGCCGCCGCGCTGTCCGAGGCGCACCGCGCCGGGCTGGTGCACCGCGACGTCAAGCCGGGCAACATCCTCGTCCGCGCCGACGGCAGCGTGAAGATCACCGACTTCGGCATCGCGTGGTCGGCCGGCAGCGTCCCGCTCACCCAGACCGGCCAGGTCATCGGCACGCCGCAGTACCTCTCGCCGGAGCAGGCCGAGGGGCACCTGGCCACCCCGGCCAGCGACGTCTACGCCCTCGGCCTGGTCGGCTACGAGTGCCTCACCGGGCACCCGGCCTTCGACGGCGACAACGCGGTCACCATCGCGCTCAAGCAGCTGCGCTCGGACCCCGAGCCGCTGCCGGACACGCTGCCCCGCGACGTCCGCACCCTCATCCGCCGCGCGCTGGCCAAGGACCCGGCGGCCCGCATGCCCGACGGCGCCGCGTTCGTCGCCGCGGTCGAGGACGCCCGCGCCGGGCGGCTGCCGGACCTCGAGCCGCCGGCGCCGCCCGCGCCCGTCCCGGCCGCCGCGCCGGCCGCGGTGGCCGCGGTGGCGGTCGCCGCCCCGGTCGCCGTCGAGGCCGGCCCGCCCACCCAGGCCGCGCCCGGCCCGTCCGGGGCGCTGCCCGGCCCGCACGGACCGCGGCGCCCCGGCCCCCCGCCGCCGCCCCGCCGCCGGGTCGCGGCGGTCCTGGTGCCGGTGCTGGCGCTGCTCCTGGGCGCCGGGCTGGCCGGCGTCGTCTTCACCGCCCTGGTCGACGACCCCGCCGCCCCGACCGTCGTCGCCGCGCAGACCCGCGACGACGAGGACGGCGTGGTGCTGGACGCCGGTGACTACGTCGGCCGGCCGATCGACGACGTCGCCACCCAGCTGTCCGCGCTGGGCCTGGGCGTGGAGCGGCGCGAGCAGGTGACCGGGTCCGCGGTCCCAGGCCGGGTGCTCGGCGTCTCGCCCGAGGGCGTGCGCCTGGAGCCCGGCGACGACGTCGTCGTCACCTTCGCCGTGGCGCCGAGCCGTGGCCGCAGCTCCGCGGCGTCGTCCACGGGGCCGGGCGGCGACGGCGGCGTCTCGGCCGTGACCGGCGACAGCGCGCCCGGCACGGTGGTCGAGCCGGTCCCGCCCGTGACGGAACCGGCTCCGGGGACGACGGCCCCGGAACCGACCGACGCCGCGACGCCGACCACGACCACCGCGCCCGGCTCGTCGACCTCCGGCTCGCCGTCGGGCACGACGACCCCCACGTCGGCAGCGCCCACCGGCACCACCGCCACGAGCACCAGCACGGGCACGAGCACGAGCACGAGCACCTCGCCGTCACCCTCACCGGTGAACAGCCCCGCCGGGACGCCGAGCGGGACCACCTCCGCCGCGGGAGACTTCTCCGACGACTGATACGGAACCGAGGAGGTGCGATGGACGGCAGTCCCGTGCGTCGCGTCGTCGGCGGCCGCTACGAGCTGCTCGGCCTCCTCGCCACGGGCGGCATGGGCCAGGTCTGGCGCGGCAGGGACGCGCTGCTGGACCGGCCGGTCGCGGTCAAGCTGCTGCGCAGCGAGTACGTCGAGGACGAGACCGTCCGCACCCGGTTCCGCACCGAGGCGCGCCTGGCCGGCCGGCTGCTGCACCGCAACATCGCCGCGCTGCACGACTACGGCGAGGTGGTGACCGAGGACGGCGAGGTCTGCGCCCACCTGGTCATGGAGCTCGTCGACGGCGAGCCGCTGTCGGCGCTGCTGGCCCGCGAGGGGCGGCTGCCGGCGGAGCGGGTGCTGGACCTGGTCGGGCAGACCGCCGCCGCCCTGGCCGTCGCGCACGCCGCCGGGGTGGTGCACCGCGACGTCAAGCCGGGCAACGTGCTGGTCGGCTCCGACGGCGTCGTCCGGATCACCGACTTCGGCATCGCCTGGTCGGCGGGCAGTGCCCCGCTGACGCGCACCGGCCAGGTGGTCGGCACCGCCCACTACCTCTCGCCCGAGCAGGCGGCCGGGGGCAAGGCCGGGCCCGCCAGCGACGTCTACGCGCTCGGGATGGTGGCCTACGAGTGCCTGGCCGGGCGGCGCGCCTTCGACGGCGAGCACCCGGTGCAGATCGCGCTGCGGCAGCTCCACGACGAGCCCGACCCGCTGCCCCGCGACGTGCCGGAGCCGGTGCGGGAGCTGGTGGCGCGGATGCTGGCCAAGGACCCCGCCGGCCGGCTCGCCGATGGCGCGGCGGTGTGCCGGGCGGTGGAGACCGTCCGCGCCGGCCGCCCGCTGCCGCCGGCGCCGCCCCCGGTCACCGCGCCGCTGCCGCCCGCCGTGTACGCCCCGGCCGCGTCCTCACCGGCCGTGGCCGCGCCCGCCCCCGCGCCGCGCCGCCGACGGGCCGGCCGGGTCCTCACCGGGGCGGCGACCCTGGCGGTCGGCGCCGCGCTCGGCGTGGGCGTGCTGGAGATGACCGCGCCGGGGACCGCCCCCGTGCCGGCGGCCGAGGCGGAGTCCCCGGCGGACGCGGGCACCGACGTGCGGCGGGCGGACCTGGTCGGCCGGTCCGCCGACGAGGTGGAGGAGCAACTGGTCGCGGCCGGGCTGCGGGTGCTCCGGGTCGAGTCGGAGACCGGGGACGCGCCCCCGGGCACCGTCATCGGGGTGACCCCGGTCGGGCGGCTGACGCCGGGGGAGACGGTCACGCTGACGGTGGCCGCGGCGGTGCCGGCGCCCTCGTCCACGCCGTCGCCCCCGCCGTGGTGGACGGGGTCCACCGCGCCGCCCTGGGCGGGGGACGGGAGCACGGCCACGCAGGTGGCCGCGCCGGAGGCCCCTGCCGCGCCGGAGCCGGACCCCGTCCCGGCGCCGGACCCCGTCCCGGTGCCGCTGCCGACGGCCGGGGACGAGGACGACGACGGGGACGCCGCGGGCCCCGGCGACGGCGCCGCCGAGGCGGACGAGAACGGCAACGGCGGGTCGAACGGGAACGCCGGCGGCAACGGGCGCGGCAACGGCTGGGGCCGCGCCGGCTGAGCCGCCGGCGTCCGGTCAGCGTCGGCGGCCGGGCACCAGCCAGGCGGCGAGGGCGACGGCCCCGAGCGCGGCGGTGAGCAGGAAGCCGCGGTCGGTGTCGGCGTGGGGGAGGACGACGAGCACCCAGAAGACCGCCAGCCCGGCGGCCCCGCCGAGGGCCAGCCGCTCGGCGGTCAGGGGCCGCAGGCGCAGCGCCGGCACCAGCCGCGACAGCGCGGCCACGCCGCCGAGCAGGGCGCAGACGGTGGCGAACGCCGCCCACGCCGGGACCTGGCCCCACAGGCGCGGCCCGTCCAGGCGCAGCGCCAGCCCGAGCTCGAGCAGCACGAGGCCCAGCCCGGCCAGGCCGGCGCCGACCAGCGCGGCCCGGTCGCGGGGCCGGCGGGGTGCCCGGGGACGCGCCGGCTTCTCGGGCCGGGCGGCCGGGGCCTTCTGCGGCACGGCGGCCGGCGGGGGCACCGGCGGGGCGCCGAGCAGCGAGTCCAGCGGGCCGGTGGCCTGGGGCCCGGTCTGCTGGTGGCCGGCGGGCGCGTGGTGGACCGGCTCGTGGGGGAGCGGTGCGTGGTGGGCCGGTGCGTGGTGGGTCGGTGCGTGGTGGGCCGGTGCGTGGTGGGTCGGTGCGTGGTGGGCCGGCGCGAAGTGGGCGGGCTGGTGGTGGACCGGCTCGTGGGGGAGCGGTGCGTGGTGGGCCGGCGGGGAGTGGTGCGCGGGTTCCGGCGTCGTCGCGGGCTGGGGCGTGGTCACCGGGTACGCGGGCGCTGGCAGGACCGACGGCGGCACGGCGTGTACGCCCGGGTGTCCGGCCAGGCCGGCGGCCGTCGCGCCCTCCCCCGTGGGGATCTGCTGGGTGCGCGGGCCGGCCGGCGGGGGCGAGGTGGTCACGGGTGCTCTCCTCCTGGGACGCGGGCGACCGGTCCCGCACGGGGTGGGACCGGTCCTCCCCGCACGCTAGCGGCGGTCCGCGCCCGGCCCGGGGAGGCGGGACGGCGGGTCCGGCGGTCCGCCTCGCACCCGGCGGGGAGGACGACGTCCTCCTAGGGTCGGGCGGGTGGGTACGCGCGCGGGCATCGTCGTCACCGGCACCGAGGTCCTGACCGGCCGGGTCGCCGACCGCAACGGGCCGTGGCTCGCCGAGGAGCTGCGCCGGGCGGGCGTCGACGTGGGGTCGGTCCTCGTCGTGGGCGACCGGCCCGACGACGTGCGCGCCGCGCTGGCCTGGTTCGCCTCCTCCGGCGTCGAGCTGGTGGTCACCACCGGGGGCCTCGGGCCCACCGCCGACGACCTTACCGCCGCCGTCGTGGGCGAGGTGCAGGGCCGGCCGCTGGACGTCGACCCGGAGCTGGAGCAGCGCGTCGCCGCCGTCGTGGAGCGGCTGATGGCCCGCCGCGGCTGGCGGGCGGACCCGGAGGCGACGGCGGCCGGCGTCCGCAAGCAGGCGATGGTGCCCGCCGGCGCCACGGTGCTCGAGCCGGTGGGGACGGCCCCGGGCCTCGTCGTCCCGCCCGCCGACGGCCGCGGCGGGCCGGTCGTCGTCGTCCTGCCCGGGCCGCCGTCGGAGCTGCAGGGGATGTGGCCGGCGGCACTGGCGGCCGGGCCGGTGCAGGAGGTGCTGGCCGGGGTGGGGGAGCTGCGCCAGGAGACCATCCGGCTCTGGGGGACGCTGGAGGCGCAACTGGCCGCCACCCTCCGCGAGCACGAGCACGAGCTCGGCGGGCTGGAGGTCACCACCTGCCTGCGCGAGGGCGAACTGGAGATCGTCACGCGCTTCGCGCCCGAGGCCCAGCCCGCCTACGACCGGTTGGCCGCCGTGCTGACCGGGACGTACGCCGCGACGTTGTTCTCGACCGGGCCCACCCTCGACGAGCTGGTGGCCGGTGCGCTCACCGACCAGGGGCTGACGATCGCCACCGCGGAGTCGTGCACCGGCGGGCTGCTGGTGGCCCGGCTGATCGAGCGGGCCGGGTCCTCGGCGTACGTGCTCGGCGGGATCACCTCGTACGCGAACTCGGCCAAGGAGCAGCTGGTCGGGGTGCCGGGGGAGATGCTCGCCGAGCACGGCGCGGTGAGCCCGCAGGTGGCGCTGGCGCTGGCCGAGGGGGCGCGGGCGCGGTTCGGGGCCGACGTCGGCGTCGGGGTCACCGGGGTGGCCGGGCCCGGCGGCGGGACACCGGACAAGCCCGTGGGCACCGTGCACCTGTGCGCCGCCGGCCCCATGGGGCAGCAGGCGCGGTCGGTGCGGCTGCCCGGCTCGCGGACGGCGGTGCGCGAGCGCTCCGTCGTCCTCGCCATGCACATGCTGCGTGAGCTGCTGCTCGGCGGCCCGCCGGCCTGACCGTGCCGCCGTCCGCGGTGCGTGAGGCGGGCTCGCGGCGGGCAGGGAGGGCGGCATGACCACCGTGACCCTGCACGCCTCCGGCCGGGTGCCGCCCGCGGAGGCGTGGGAGCGCTACGCCCGGCCTGCGCGGTGGCCGGAGTGGGCGCCGCAGATCACCGGTGTCGACGTGCCGGGGCCCCGGCTGGTCGCCGGGCTGAGCGGGCGCGTGCGCGGGCCGGTGGGGGTGACGCTGCCGTTCGTCGTCGAGTCGGTGGACGAGGCGGCGCGGCAGTGGGCGTGGACGGTGAGCGCCGGCCCGGTGCGGCTGCACCTGCGGCACTGGGTCGCCGACGGTCCCGACGGCGGCAGCACCACCGGCCTGCGGATCTCCGGCCCGGCGCCGGTCGTCGTGGGCTACGCGCCACTGGCGCGGCTCGCCATCGGCCGACTGGTCCGCCCGCTCGACCGGCGGGGTGCCGAACAGCCGGTCTGACCTGCGAGAACTGTCGTACCCCGGTCGTAGCGTGCGGGGTGTGGAGGAGGTCGCCGGCTACGTGTCGCCGGTGGAGCGGGCGCTCGCCGGCTGGCTGGTCGAGCGGCCGGTGTCCATCCCCCGGCTGCCGGTGGCGCTGCTGTCGGACGAGCAGGCCGCTCACGAGCTGCAGCGGGTGCAGGCGCGCAAGGCGATGGAGGCCGCCTACGAGGCGGAGTTGGTGCTCCGCCTGGCCGAGGCCCGTCCGGCCAACACCGACCCCGTCCCCGGCACGCTGGGTGCGCGGCGGGGGTCGTGGGCACCGGAGCCCGAACTGCCGGAGGTGTCGGAGTTCTTCACCGCCGAGCTGGCGGTGGTGCTGACCGTCGGCCGGGGCACCGCCTCGCACCTGGCGCACCGGGCCTGGGTCTACCGCTCGCACCTGCCGGCGCCGTGGGCGGCGCTGGCCGCCGGCACCCTGGACGAGGTCCGCGCCAGGGCGCTGGTCGACGTGCTGGAACACCACCGCCGCGATCGCCCGCCGGATCGAGGCCGTGCTGCTGCCGGAGGCCCCGAGCCTGACGGTGGGAGAGCTGAAGAAGAAGGCGCTGGAACTGCTGCAGGCCGCCGACGCCATCGACGCCCGCCGCGCGCAGGCGGAACGGCACGCCGACGTGCGGCTGTTCGACTGCCCGTTCGACGGGATGGCCACCCTCGCCGCCGATCTGCCCGCCGACGTCGCCGCCGCATGCCTTCGCGTTCGTCGATGCGCTGGCGCGGATGCTGAAGGCCGACGGGGATCCCCGCCCGATCGGGCAGCTGCGCACCCTGGTCTACGCCGACCTGCTGCAGCGCCCGTGGGAGACCGACCGGCCCTCGGTGACCGCGCACCTGCAGGTCATCGCCACCCTCAGCGCCCTGACCGGCCGCTCGCCGGAGGCGGGCCAGGTCCACGGGCTGCCGATCACCGCCGCCCACCTGCGAGAGCTCCTGCAGCAGCTGGACGCGCTCGGCGTCCGGGCACCCGAGGGCGGCTCGGTGACGCTGGCGCTGGTCGACGACGACGGCACGCTGCGGGCGACGAGCACGTTGGATCGGCTTCGTCGGCTGGCCCGGGTCGGCTGCCCCCAGCATCCGGACGGGGCGTGTGACTGCGCGGCGCTGGACCGGCCCGAAGAGGTCGAGCGCTACGAGCCCTCCACCCAGCAGCAGCGGTTCGTGCACACCCGCGACCGGACCTGCCGGTTCCCCACCTGCGGCCAGGGGGTCGGCTGGGCCGACGCCGACCACGTCATCCCGCACCCCACGGCGGGATGACCGACTGCGCCGACCTCTGCTGCCTGTGCCGCAGCCACCACCGCCTGAAGACCCTCGCCCGCGGCTGGCGCTTCCACATGAGCGCCGACGGCGTCCTCACCGTGACCACCCCGTCCGGCATCACCCGCACGACCCGGCCACCCGGGATGCGACCACCACCTGCCGAACCCGACCCGCCACCTGACACGGGACCACCACCGCCCGACCCGGAGGACGAGCCGCCGCCCATCTGAGCCTCGCCGTCCCGCCGTTCCACGTGGAACGGCGGGAGAGGACGCCGTCGTCACCCGGGTCGGGCTGCCGGGCGGGAGGGGTGTGACGACCGATACAGGCAGGTCGTACGGTGCGCGACGTGGGTGCGACGCACGAGGTCCTGAACCAGGCCCCGCCGCTGGTCGGGTACGACCCGATCGCCGGGGACGCGGCGCTGCGGGAGGCCTGCCTCCGGCACGCCGACGAGGCGACGCTCGCCTCGCTGGCCGAGCTCGGTGCGCTGGCCGGCAGCGAGCAGGCCCGCGAGTGGGGCCGGCTGGCCGACGAGAACCGTCCGGTGCTGCGCACCCACGACCGGTACGGCCACCGGGTCGACGAGGTGGAGTTCCACCCGGCCTGGCACGAGCTCATGCGGACGGCGTTCGAGCACGGGCTGGCCGGCGCGCCCTGGGCCGCGGCCGACGCCGGCTACCGGCACGCCCACGTGCGCCGCGCCGTCGGCTATCTCGGCTGGACGCAGGTCGAGGCCGGCCACGGCTGCCCGGTGACCATGACCTACGCCGCCGTGCCGGCGCTGCGGGCGGCGCCCGACGTCGCCGCCCGCTACGAGCCCGGGCTCACCGCCACCGGCTACCGCTTCGGGCTCACCGACCCCGTCGCCAAGCCGGGCCTGGTCGCCGGCATGGGGATGACCGAGAAGCAGGGCGGCTCCGACGTCCGGGCCAACACCACCCGCGCCGTCGCGAACGCCGACGGCAGCTACGCGCTCACCGGGCACAAGTGGTTCACCAGCGCCCCGATGAGCGACCTGTTCCTGGTGCTGGCCCAGCTCGACGAGGGCGTCTCCTGCTTCCTCGTCCCGCGGGTGCTCCCGGACGGCAGCCGCAACGTCTTCCGCCTGCAGCGCCTCAAGGACAAGCTCGGCGACCGCGCCAACGCCTCCAGCGAGGTCGAGTTCGACGGCACCACCGGCTGGCTGGTCGGCCCGCCCGGCCGTGGGGTCCCGACGATCATCGAGATGGTCAACACCACCCGGCTGGACTGCGTCATCGGCTCGGCCGCGACGGTCCGGGCGGCGCTCACCCAGGCGATCCACCACGCCCGGCACCGCTCCGCCTTCGGCGCGCTCCTGGCCGACCAGCCGCTCATGCAGAACGTGCTGGCCGACCTCGCCGTCGAGAGCGAGGCCGCCACGGCCCTGGCGATCCGGCTGGCCGCCGCGGTCGACGCCGGCGAGACGGCGTTCCTGCGGCTGGCCGGCGCCGCCGCCAAGTTCCTCGTCTGCAAGCGGACGCCGGCCGTCGTCGGCGAGGCGCTCGAGGTGCTCGGCGGCAACGGCTACGTCGAGGAGTCGGGCATGCCGCGGCTCTACCGGCAGGCGCCGCTCAACTCGATCTGGGAGGGCTCCGGCAACGTCATCGCGCTCGACGTGCTGCGGGCCCTGGGCCGCAGCAGCGAGTCGCTGGCCGCCGTCACCGACGAGATCGAGCTGGCCCGGGGTGCCGACGCGCGCTTCGACGACGCCGTGAAGCGGCTGGCCGCCGAGCTCGGCGACCCGGACGCGCTGCCGCTGCGCGCCCGCCGCGTCGCCGGCCTGCTCGCCCAGTGCCTGCAGGGCTCCCTGCTGCTGCGCTACGCCCCGCCCGAGGTCGCCGACGCGTTCTGCGCCACCCGCCTCGGCCGGGACTGGGGTTCGGTGCTGGGCACGCTGCCGTCCGCGGTGCCCGCCGCGCGGATCATGGAGCGGTCAACCGTTGCCCCTGCCTGAGCGCCCGCCGCTCCACTACCCTCGGGTACGCGTCGCGCACGGACCGACTTCCCATCCCGTCCCGGTCCGGTGCCGGTGACCCGCACCACGGGGTCCGGCGTGCGGCAGGGGGAGAGAGAAGGCGTGCACCCATCCGACCGTGCGGGCGCGGCGGCACCGCCGAACCTGCTGGCCAGCGTCCCCGACGCGGTCTGTCACCTCGACCGGGACTGGCGCTTCACCTGGCTCAACGCCGCGATGGAGGAACTGCTCGGGCGGCCGGCCGACACCCTCCTGGGGCAGACGGTCCTCGACTGCATCCCCGACCTGCGCGACACCGAGTTCGTGGCCGAGCTCGGCGGCGCCCTCCACGACGGCCACCCGCGCGTCTTCGAGTACCTGCACAAGCCGCGGGACCGCTGGTTCGAGGTGCGCGCCTCCGGCGACAGCGCCGGCCTGGTCGTGTTCATCCGCGACGTCGACTCGCGGCACCGCGCGCACGCCGCCCAGGCGCACGCCCTCCGGCAGACCACCGCCGTCCTCGACGCCTACCCCACCCCGACCGTGCTGGTCGACCGCGCCGGCCGGATCCGCAGCGTCAACCGCAGCTGGGCCGACACCGCGGACCTCGTGCGCGCGGGGGGCTGGGATCCAGCCGAGGTGGGCGACGACTACCTCGCGCGGATCGGTCAGGGCCTGACGCCGGACGACCTCGCCCGCATCGCCGGCGGGCTCGCCGAGCTGCGGGCGGCGCCGCCCGGGGGACCGACGCGCACCTTCTCCTGCGAGTACTCGATCGAGTCCTCCAGCGGTCGCACCTGGTGGCGCATGCAGGCGGCGCGGGTGGAGGAGGACGGCCGGCTCGTCGCCACCCACATCGACATCACCGAGCGCGTCCGCGACCAGGAGCGGCTGGCGTGGCAGGCCACCCACGACGACCTCACCGGGCTGGCCAACCGCGCCCGGCTGCTCGAGCTCGTCGGCGAGTCGCTGGCCGACGACCGCAGCCGCACTGCGGTGCTCTTCCTCGACATCGACGGCTTCAAGACCATCAACGACTCGCTCGGCTCCGAGGTCGGCGACGAGCTGCTGCGCCAGGTCGGCGCCCGGCTGGTCGCCCAGATCCGTCCCGGCGACGCCGTCGGCCGGCTGGGCGGCGACCAGTTCGTCGTCCTGGCCCGCTCGTGCGACACCCCGGAGGCGGCGTCGCTGGCGTTCCGGCTGCAGCGCTCCTTCGCCCGCCCGTTCGTCGCCCTCGGTGTCTCGGTGCCCGTCTCGGCGAGCATCGGGGTCGCCGTCGCCCAGCCCGGACTGCGGCACGCCCACCAGCTGCTCAGCGACGCCGACGCCGCGAGCTACGCGGCGAAGGCGGCCGGCCGCGACCGCGTCCACCTGTTCTCCCCGGGCCTGCGCGACGCCGCCCGCTGGCGGATGGACGTCGCCACCCGGCTGCGGGACGGCGCGCTCGACCAGTTCGTCGTCCACTACCAGCCGGTGGTGCGCCTGGACACCGGCGAGGTCGAGGGGGTGGAGGCGCTGCTGCGCTGGCAGCACCCCGAGCGCGGCCTGCTCTCGCCCGACGCCTTCCTCTCCGTGGCCGAGGAGACCGGCCAGCTCATCCCGATCACCCGGTGGCTGCTGCACGAGACCACCCGCCAGGCCGCCGAGTGGGCCGAGCAGGGCCTGTCGCTGCGGATGGCGGTCAACATCAGCGCCCGCCACTTCTCCGCCGAGACGCTGGTCCGCGACGTCCGGACGGCGCTGCACGAGTCGGGCCTGGCGCCCGAGCAGCTGATGCTCGAGCTGACCGAGACCAGCGTCGCCGAGGACCCCACCCGCGCCGAGGACCAGCTCGCCGTCCTGCGCGGCTTCGGTGTGCGGGTGGCCATCGACGACTTCGGCACCGGCTGGTCCTCGCTGGCCCAGCTCATGGCGCTGCCGATCGGGACGCTGAAGATCGACCGCTCGCTGATCAACGCCGCCGAGCGGCTGGCCTCCGGCGGCACCGGCGCGGTGCTCGGGGCGATCGTCGAGCTCGCGCACACCCTGGGCATCCGGTCGGTCGCCGAGGGCGTGGAGACCGCCGAGCACCTGCGGATGGTCCGCGAGGCCGGCTGCGACTCCGCGCAGGGCTACCTGCTCGCCCACCCCATGAGCGCCGAGGACGTCGAGCGCTGGGCGGACCGGGTGCGGGCCGGCGGCGGCGACTCCTGCGCGCTGGCCCTCGCCGGCCGGCTGCGCTGAGGGGGCTGCCCTGAGCGGACGAGGGGGAGTGGGCCGGCGGTGACCGGTCGCCTCCGCCGGCGCGCCGTCCGCCGGGCGACCGCCCCGGCCGGCCCGCCGCCCGCCGCCGTCCCGCCCGCCGCCGTCCCGCCCGCCGCCGTCCCCCCCGTCACCGTCCCGCCCGCCACCGTCCCGCCCGTCGCCCCGCCGGTGCCGGACACGTCGGGTGGCCCCGGTCCGGACGCGACGGCGACCGGGCAGACTGCCCCCGTGACCGCGACCAGCGACGAGACGCCCCTGGCCGAGCCCCGGACCGACGGCGGCCGCGGGCGGCCCGCGCTGGACCTGCTCATCTGGGACGCGCCGAACATCGACATGACCCTGTCCACGGTCATCGGCGCCCGCCCCACCGCCGCCTCCCGGCCGCGCTTCGACGCGATCGCCGCCTGGTTCGTCGACGGCGCCGGCGACGCCGCCGCGCCGGACGCACCCGAGGTCGAGGCCTGCGTCTTCGCCAACATCCCGCCGGTCGTCGGCTCGCTGCAGCGCTGGGTGGAGGCGCTGCGCGGCTTCGGCTACGCCGTCTTCGCCCGGCCCAAGAGCCAGCCCGACGACGACATCGACCAGGCGATGCTCGACCACATCGAGGTCCGCGCGCACAGCCACCGGCTGCGGCGGCTGGTCGTGTTCTCCGGCGACGGGCGCAACTTCGCCGAGCCGCTGGAGGAGCTGGCGCGGACCGGTACCCAGGTCGTCGTCGTGGCCTTCAGCGAGGTCGCGGGCTACGCCATCGGCTCGGACCTGCTGGAGTTCATCGACATCGAGGACGTCCCCGGCGCCTTCGCCGCGCCGCTGGACCGCGTCCGGCTCGACGCCCTGCCGCCGGACGGCGCGTGGCTGCGGCCCACCCGCAGCCTGCGGGACTTCGTCTCGAACTGGACCGCCCGCCGCAGCAGCTGACCCGGCCCCGTGTCCCCCGGCGCCGTCCGGGGAAGGGAGGGGCCATGGCGGTCTGCGAGGTCTGCGGCAACGACTACGACATGAGCTTCGAGGTGGTGGCCCAGGGGGCCCGGCACACCTTCGACAGCTTCGAGTGCGCCATCCACCGCATGGCGCCCATCTGCGAGCACTGCGGCGTCAAGGTGGTGGGCCACGGCGTCGTCGTGGAGGGGCAGTTCTACTGCTGCGCGCACTGTGCCCGCGCCGAGCACGACGGCGCGGCGGTGGCCGACTCGGCCTGAGGCCCGAGGGCTCAGTCCCGGGGGATCTCCGGCGCGCGCGGCTCGGGGACCTGGCTGCCGAAGCCGTCGACCGGCTCCAGGCCCGAGGGCAGCCGCGCCCACACGTGCTTGCGGCCGGGGCGCTTCTCCCAGCCGTAGTCGACCGACAGCTGTGCGACCAGGTGCAGGCCCATCCCGCCCAGGGACGGGTCGCGGTCGACGGCGGGCACCGGCGGCCGCTCGGGGGCCTCGTCGCTGAGGTCGAGCAGCCACCCGGCGGGGCTGGCCACCACCAGCGCGCGGACGTCGCCACCGCCGTGCCGCAGGGCGTTGGAGGCCAGCTCCTCGAACACCAGCAGCAGCCCGTCGCGGGCGTCCTCCGTCGACGACGTGCTCACCGACGGGTGGGCGATGCGCGCGCGTAGGTCCGCACGGACCCGGGAGACGACGTGCATGGCCTCCAGCTGCCAGTGCCAGACGTCGCCGGCCACGGAGGGCACCGGAGTGCACGGCCACGCCTCCTGGCCCATGTCCCACCCCTCGCGTTGGCTCCGCCGACCGGCGTCCATCCTGACCGAAAGCGCCCTGGCCCGCAGCGGCGGGCCCGCGCGTCCCCCGCACGTGGTGATCCCCCGGCTTCCCGGCAGCGGCCGACACGGGCAGGATGGGCCCCGTGGAGGGCCTCTGGCGAGCGCTGAGCCGGCTGCAGCTGGCCGACCGGGCGCTGGACGACGTGCTCGGCGAGGTCACCCGGATCGCCGCCGAGAACATCCCCGGCGCGGAGTCGACGTCGATCACCCTCGTCCGCGGCGACGTGGCCACCACCGCCGCCCACCACGGCGACATGGCGCTGGCGGCCGACGAGCTGCAGTACGAGCGCGGCAACGGCCCCTGCCTGGACGCCGGCCGCGGCGGCGTGGTGCTGCGCATCGACGACACGCACACCGAGACCCGCTGGCCGGACTACATCGCCCGGGTGGTGGAGGTCGGCGTCCGCAGCTCGCTGTCGACGCCGCTGCCCTACCAGGGCACGACGATCGGGGCGCTGAACAACTACTCGACGGAGCCCGCCGCGTTCGCCTCCGCGGCGTCGGTGGAGGTCGCCCGCGCGGTCGCGGAGGCGGTCGCGGTCGCCGTCGCCAACGCCGACGCGCACGCCCAGCTCGGCGAGCACGCCCGGAACATGGAGCTGGCGATGCAGTCCCGCGCGGTCATCGAGCAGGCCAAGGGCGTGCTGATGGCGCAGCGGCACGTCGACGCCGACACCGCCTTCGAGCTGCTGCGCGCGGCCTCCCAGCGCTACAACCGCAAGCTGCGCGACATCGCGATCGGCATCGTCACCTCCGTGATGGAGCCGCCGCAGCAGTGACGTCCAGCCCACCCGGGCGGCTCAGCCCACCCGGGCGGCGAGGTCGGCCAGCCGGCCGACCAGGAACTCGACGGCGGCCGGGCTGTCCACGGTCTCGGCGACGTCGACCGCGGTGGGGGAGTGCGACACCGTCCGGCGGTCCACCAGCGTCTGCCCGCGGGCCGGCCCCGCGGTGGTGTCGACGACGACGTCGCGGCGGACGGTGCCCAGCGTCCCCGGCACGATCGCCTCGGTGAGCGCCAGCGCGTCGTGCACCACCACGCCGGTCGTGCCGTAGGAGGTGCGGGCGTGGTCCAGGTACTGCTGCAGGACGGCCGCCGCCGTCTTGCCGACCGTTCCGGCCGCGGCGAACCGGGCGATGCCGTCCTCGTCGAGGACCGTGGGCAGGGTGACGTCGAGGCCGACGAGCACGGTGGGCACCGTCGAGCCGAGCACCCGGGCGGCGGCCTCCGGGTCGGACCACACGTTGAACTCCGCGGCGGCGGTGACGTTGCCGCCGCGGCCGGCCGAGCCGCCCATGAGCACCAGCCGGTCGATCCGCTCCGCCGCCTCGGGGTAGGTGGCCAGCAACAGCGCGACGTTGGTCCAGGGCCCGATCGCGGCCACCGTCACCGGCTCCTCCGACGCCAGGAGCAGCTCGGCGAGCGCGACGACGGCCGGGCGGGGGTCGACGGCAGCGGGGGAGGGCGGCAGCTCGACGCCACCGAGGCCCGCGGCACCGTGGACGTGCCCGGCCCGCTCGGGCTGGGGGAACACCAGCGACTCCGCGGCGCCCGCGGCCACGGGGACGTCGGAGCGCCCGGCCAGGTGCAGCACCCGCAGCGCGTTCTCGGTGGTCTGCGCGACGTCGACGTTGCCGTGCGTGGTGGTGACCAGGCGGAGGTCGACCTCGGGGCTGGCCAGCGCCAGCAGGATCGCCAGCGCGTCGTCGATGCCGGGGTCGGTGTCGATCACCAGGGGTCGCGGTGCGGGAGGAGCCACCCGGCCATCCTCGCAACCGGGCCCCGGGGGCGCCTGCGCCGCGGTCAGCCCCGGCCCGGCGCCGCGGCAGCGCGGTCACCGGGTACAGCACCACCCCGACGGCGAGCAGGACGCCGGCGAGCGCCACGTCCGGGCCTCCTGGCGCCACAGCAGCTCCAGGCACGAGGCGATGGCCAGCACCGGCACCACCGGCGGCACCCGGATTTCGGCGCGTCGACCCGGTCACGGCGCAGCACCGGCACCGCGGCGTCGGTGCCGAGGAAGACGAACAGCAGCAGGAGCACCACCGTGGCGGCCGGCGTGGCCAGGTCCCCGTCCGGGACACGGGAACGGGAGGCGGGCGCGGGCCGGGGGGACACGCCCCGACACGCCGGTCGCGTCAGGGCGTGTCCCGGCGTGACCGGAGGCCCCGCGGGGGCCTCCCACGCTCGCGGGCCGTCGACGGGTCGACAAGTGATCGTCGGCAGCGCCGGGTGACCAACGCGCTGGTCAGGGCGTCACAACGGTTGCGTCACGGGGTCTCCAGGACGTGTCCCGATCGGCCGTTCGCGAGGCCCGCCGTCCCTACCGTTCTCCCTGTCCGCAGCACCTTCCCCGGCTGCGGACCAAGACCCCTCAGGAGGACGGCATGGCGATCGACCGGGCACCCGCCCCGTCGTCGGCGACCCTGCCGGACGACCTGTCCCTGGCCGGCCTGCTCGGCCTGCTCGACCGGGCGCACGAGCTGCCGCGGCGGCCCCGGCCGCGCCGCGCGGTGTCGACCCGCTCGCCGGGCGCCTCCCGCGCGCTGCGCCCGCTGCCGGTGGCCCGCCCCGTGCCGGTGCCGCGGCCGCGGCCGGTCCCGCCGGCGGCGACGCAGGTCCCCGCGGCTCCGGCCGCCCCGGCCCCGGTGCCGGCTCGGGCCCCGGCGGCCGGCCCGCGCTGGCGCGCGCGGCTGCGGGCCTCGGTCCGGCGGCTGGCGATGTGGGGCGCCGGCCCCGACGGCGCCCACGCCGCGTGGCCGACCGCGCCCGTCGTCGTCCCGCCGCCCGGTCCCGGCCTGGTCCGGCGGCTGGCGCTCTGGGGCGCCGGCCCCGACGGCGCGCACCTCGCCTGGGGCCGGCCCCGCCCGGCCGCACCGGCCGCCCCGGCCGTCCCGCGGCCTCACGTCCCGAACGGCCCCGTGGTGCTCACCGAGCTGCCGAGCACCCCCACGACCCGGCCCGCGGCGCCTTCCCCCGCCGCGGCGTCGCTCCCGGCCGGCTCCGGCCGGCCGGTCCCGCTCCGTCCCGCCGCCCCCCGCTCCGCGGGTCCGGCGCTGGCCCCGGCCGGCTGGCCGGCGCGGCCCGCCGCCGGGCGGCCGACAGCGCGGGCGCCCGACCCGCCGCGCACCGCCGGTGCGGTGCGCACCCGGGGCGACCCGGGCGGGCACCCGGCGCGGGGTTCGCCCCGGCCACCGCCACCGGCTCCCGACTGATCCGCAGCGCGCCCCCTCCCCGGGGACGTGCGTCCGCCCCTCGTCGACGTGCTCGACGGGCCCGGCCGCCCCCTTCCCCCCCGCGGGTGGCCGGACCGCCGGCCCGTTCCCCGAGCAGATCCACCTCCCGGCCGACCACGGCCGCCCCTGGCCCTCCACCGCGGCACCCCGCCGCCGGGCAGACCCCTCCGCACGACGATCCGGCCTCGACCCCCGCCGACTCACCCCCGGGTGCAGCGCGCGGACCCTCCAGGGAGGCCCCGGACCGCACCGCGGAGCGGCGCCCGGCAGCGGGAGTCCCCGCCGCCCGACAGACGCTCCCGCACGACGATCCGGCCTCGACCCCCCGCCGACTCACCTACCCGGTGCAGCACGCGGACCCTCCAGGGAGGCCCGGACGAGCGCGGCGCGGCCTGTCCGGCGACGGCCGCCGCGGCGGGAGGACCGGGTCCCGCCGGTGCCCGGCGGGGGACGACCCGCCCCGTCGTCCCCCCGGGTCTCTGACCGAGCGCGACCCGGCCAGGCAGGCGCCCGGCCCGCCGGAGGAGGCGGACGCCCGCGGGACCCGGCCACGGTCACCGGCCCGGCGCCGCGAGGAGGACGGCGGACGCGGCCCCGCCCCCGGGGCGCGCGAGGACGAGACGACACGACGGGCGCTCCCCGGGCGGCCGGACCGGCACCGCCGCCGGCCCGTGCCGCCGGGAGCGCCCGTCCCGCGTCCGGCACCGGTCCTGACGAGCGGGCCACCCCGCCGGCGCCTGACGCACCGCTCCGGAGCCCCGGTCCGCGACGAGGACCGGGGCTCCCGCGCGTCGGGACGCGGTGTCGACTCGGGCACACCGGTTGTCGTTCCGGGCCCGGGCATGGGAGAAAGGACGGCGGACCACCGCTCTCGCACCGAATGGACCCCCGCTTCCCGTGACCGTCCCCGAGCAGCGTCCGGGGTCGACGGGAGCGGCAGCCCGCCCGCTGTCGGTGCTGCCCGACGACCTCGAGGTCGCCCGGCTCCGCTTCGAGCTGGCGATCGACGCCGCCGGCATCGGCAGCTTCGACTGGGACCTCGAGTCCGGCCGGCTCGCCTGGGACGACCAGCTCCTGGCCATCTTCGGGCTGGAGGCCGACGGGTTCGGCGAGACGATCGGGGCCTTCGCCGACCGCCTGCACCCCGACGACCGGGACCGCACCCTCGCCGCCCTGCGGGAGGCGATCGACACCGTCGGCGCCTACGACGCCGAGTTCCGCATCGTGCTGCCCTCCGGTGAGACCCGGTGGGTGCAGGGCCGCGGCCGCGCGCTGGCCGACGACCGCGGGCGCGCGGTGCGGCTGCTCGGCGCCGGCATCGACACCACGGGCCTGCACGAGGGCGACGCCCGGGTGTCCCGGATCCTCGAGACGATGCGGTCGGCGTTCTTCGCCCTCGACCGCGAGTGGCGCTTCACCTACGTCAACGCCGAGGCCGAGCGGGTGCTCCGCCGCGGCCGCGACGAGCTGGTCGGCGGGGACCTGTGGGAGCTGTTCCCCGCCGCCGTCGGCAGCGACTTCGAGGTCAACTACCGGGCGGCCATGGAGCGCGGCGAGGAGCGGGTCTTCGAGGCGTACTACCCGCCGCCGCTGGACGCCTGGTACGAGGTCCGCGCGTGGCCCGGTCCCGACGGGCTGTCGGTCTACTTCCTCGAGGTCACCGAGCGCCGCGCCGCCGAGCAGCGGGCCCGGGACAGCGCCGCCCGGCTGTCGCTGGTCGCCGAGGTCAGCGCGCTCATGTCCGCGTCGCTGGGCTCCGGGGGCGCCGAGGAGCCGGCGCTGCAGCGGGTCGCCGAGGCCGTCGTCCCCGTGCTCGGCGACTGGGCGATCCTCACGCTGTCCGCCGGCGAGGACGGCCGGATGCGCGACGTCGCGAGCTGGCACCGCGACCCGGCGATGCGGGCGGTCGCGGCGGCCTACGCCGACCTGCGGCTGGCGTCGGTCCCCGCCGACGCGCCCGTGCTGCGGGCGCTGCAGTCCGGCCGGCTGCTCACCGTCGACGACGTCCCGGCGGCCATCCGCCCGACGCTCCCGGACCAGGTCCGCGAGGTCTTCGACGCCCTCGCCCCGCGGACGGCGGTGACCCTGCCGCTGCTGGCCCGCGGGCGCACGCTCGGCGCCCTGAGCGTCTACCGCGGCGCCGACCGGCCGGCCGCCAACGCCGAGGAGGTCGCCGCCGCCCGCGAGGTCGCCGACCGCGTCGCCCTGGCGCTGGACAACGCCCGGCTGTTCGACCAGCAGCGGCGGCTGGCCGAGGCGCTGCAGCGCAGCATGCTCACCGCGCCGCCGCAGCCCGACCACGCCGAGATCGTCGTCCGCTACCAGCCGGCGCTGGAGGTCGCCCAGGTCGGCGGCGACTGGTACGACGCGTTCCTCCAGCCCGACGGCGCCACCGTGCTGGTCATCGGCGACGTCGTCGGCCACGACACCGAGGCCGCGGCGAGCATGGGCCAGCTGCGCGGCATGCTGCGCGGCATCGCCTACCGCGGCGACGTCCCGCCCGACGCCGTCCTGGCCGAGCTCGACGCCGCCGTCGACGCGCTCGGCATGCGCACGATGGCCACCGCGGTGGTCGCCCGCGTCGAGCAGACGCCGGAGCAGCACGCCGCCGGGACGACGACCCTGCGCTGGTCCAACGCCGGGCACCCGCCGCCGCTGCTGCTCACCCCCGACGGCGAGGTGCACACCCTGGGTACCGAGCGCGGCCAGCTCATGCTCGGCGTCGACCCCGGCGCCCGGCGCAGCTCGGCCGCGGTGGAGGTCCCCCGCGGCTCGACGCTGCTGCTCTACACCGACGGGCTGGTCGAGGGCCGCGACCTGCTGCTCGACGACGGGATCGGCCTGCTGGGGACCGCCCTGGCCCGCCTCGCCGACCTCCCGCTGGAGCGGCTCGGCGACGCGCTCCTCGCCCGGCTGCGCCCCGAGGGCCTCCAGGACGACGTCGCCCTGGTCGCCATGCGCCTCCACCCCCAGGACTGACGGAGGACCTCCCCGCAGGAGGCCGTTCCGTCACCTCACCGGGGAGGGAGCACCGCCCAGACGGTCTTGTGGCCGTCGTCCGCGTACCAGCCGTGCGCCGTCGACAGCTCGGCGATGAGGTACAGCCCCAGGCCGCCCTCGGAGGGGTCGCGGTCGACCGCCGGGGTGGGCGGGGTGCCGGCGGCGCCGTCGGACACCGCGACCAGGAAGGCGTCCCCGGTGTGGCGCACCACCGCCTCGACCGCGCCGCCGCCGTGGCGCAGCGCGTTGGAGGCCATCTCGTCGAGCACGAGGACGAGCCGGTCGCGCACGTCGGGCGAGTCGGGCGCGACGTGCGACCGCCGCAGCTCCTCGCGCACCCGGGGCAGCTCGGCGACGTCGGACAGCTCCCAGGACAGCCCGTCCCGGGCAGGCGGAGGCGACGCCGACGGCCAGCCAGGACCGGCCGTTCCGCGTCTCACCCCGTGGACTCCTCGTGTCGGCGTCCCGTCGTGGACGCGAAGTCGAACACCTGCGTATGGCTCGCGGATCGGTTCCGTAAACCCGGCTGCGACCAGCGTCACACGTCCGGGCCGGGATCACCCGGCGGGGAGGGCCGCGCGGTAGGCCGCGACGACGGCCGGGTCGCGCATCGCCGGCCCCATGACGGCGACCCCGTGCGCCCCGGCGGCCAGGCACCCGGCCACGTCCCCGGGCCGCACGCCACCGAGCGCGAGCACCGGCGGGGCGCCGCCGACCAGCGCGGCCAGCCCGGCCGCGCCCAGCGCCGGGCCGTGGCCGGGCTTGGACGGGGTGGGCGCGACGGGGGACAGGGTCACCCAGTCACAGCCCTCGGCCGCCGCCCGCGCCAGCTCGGCCGCCGAGTGGCAGGAGCGGCCCAGCAGCGGCGGGCGGACGGCGGGGACCGGGTCGACGGCGGACAGGTGCACCGCCGTCCCCGCCGGCGCCCCGGCCGCGCCGCCCCACACGAGCAGCCCGCCCACCGGGTCGAGCACCGCCCGCAGGTCGCGGGCCAGCGCCGCCCGCTCGGGCAGCGGCAGGTCCTTGTCCCGCAGCAGCACCGCCCGGGCGCCGGCCGCGACGGCGTCCGCGACCACCTCCGGCAGCGGGCCGCGCGCCTGCCTCCGGTCGGTGACGACGAGCAGGCGGGGGACGGTCACAGCGCGGGCAGACCCTCGAACGGCGTCGACGCCTCGGCGTGCCAGCGGCGCGGGATGCGCCCGGCCAGCTTCGCCAGCCGGCCGGCCTCCACCGCCTGCCGCATGGCCAGCGCCATGCGCTCGGGGTCGCGGGCGCGGGTGACCGCGGTGGCCAGCAGCACCGCGTCGCAGCCCAGCTCCATGGCCAGCGCGGCGTCCGAGGCGGTGCCGATGCCGGCGTCGAGGACCAGCGGCACGTGGACGGCCTCCCGCAGCAGCGCGATGGCGTGCGGGTTGCGGATGCCCAGGCCGCTGCCGATCGGCGAGCCCAGCGGCATCACCGCGGCGCAGCCGGCGTCGGCCAGGCGGCGGCCGAGCACCGGGTCGTCGGTCGTGTAGGCGAGCACCGTGAAGCCCTCGGCGACCAGCTGCTCGGCGGCGTCGAGCAGCTCGACGGCGTCGGGGAGCAGGGTGACGTCGTCGCCGATGACCTCGAGCTTGACCCAGTCGGTGCCGAACGCCTCGCGGCCCAGCCGGGCGGTGCGCACCGCCTCGCGGGCGGTCCTGCACCCGGCGGTGTTGGGCAGCAGCCGGACGCCGGCCCAATCGAGCACCTGCATCATCGGGCCGGCCGCCGACGCCTCCACCCGGCGCAGCGCCACGGTCACCACCTCGGTGCCCGAGGCGCGCACCGCGGCCTCCAGCGCCTCCAGGCTGGGCACGCCGCCGGTGCCGAGCAGCAGCCGGGAGCCGAACGTCTCGCCGCCCAGCTCGAACGGGTCCTCCAGCACGGTCAGCCTCCTGCGGTCGGGGCGAGCACCTCGACGGCGTCGCCGGGGGCCAGCGGGGTCTGCGCCCAGCTGCTGCGCGGGACGACGTCGCCGTTGCGGGCGACGGCGACGCGGTCGTGGCCCGCGGCGCGCTGGGCGACGAGGTCGGCCACGGTGGCGCCCTCGGCCAGGTCGGCCGGGGCGCCGTTGACGGTCAGCTGCACTGCGTCCTCCTCGGAGGTCCGATCCGGAAGCGGTCGGCGGTGAACGGGGCGGCCACCGCGGGCAGGGCGCCGGTGGCCAGCAGCTCGGCGGTGGCCTCGGCGGTCACCGGGGTGAGCAGCACGCCGTTGCGGTGGTGGCCGGTGGCCAGGACCAGCCCGGGCAGCGACGAGGGCCCGAGCAGCGGCGCGTTGTCCGGCGTCCCCGGCCGCCAGCGGGCCAGCGTCTCGGTCAGCTCCAGCTCCGAGACCTCCGGGACGACGTCGATCGCGTCGTGCAGCAGGTCGTGCACGCCGCCGGCGGTGACCCGGGCGTCGAAGCCGCGGTCCTCGCTGGTGGCGCCCACGACCAGCCGGTCGCCGGCGTAGGGGACGAGGTACACGGGCCGGCCGCGGACCAGCGCCCGCACGGTGCCCTCGAGCAGCCCGGCCGCGCCGGCCAGCCGCAGGACCTGGCCCTTGACCGGGCGCACCGGCAGCTCCGGGACGCCGGGCAGCCGCCCGCTGCGCGCGCCGAGCGCGAGCACCGTGGCGCCGGCGGCGAGCACGTCCCCGGACGCCAGCCGCAGGCCGGCCGCGCGGCCGCCGTCGACGACGACCTCCGCCACCCGGTCGCGCAGCAGGGTCACCCCCGCCGACGCCGCCGCGGCCAGCAGCGCGGCGTGCACCGCCCGCCCGTCCACCGAGTGGTCGCCCTCGACCAGCAGCCCGCCGCGCGCGCGGGTGGCCAGCGCCGGCTCGCGGCGGCGGGCCTCGCGCGGGGTCAGCCGCCGCGCGGCCAGGCCGAGCTCGGTCTGGAAGGCGTGCAGCGCGTCGAGCTCGCGGACGTCGTCCTCGTCGAACCCGACCACCAGCGTGCCCGCGGTGCGCAGCCCGACCGGCGCCCCGGCGGCCGCCTCGAGCTCGGCGGCGAACGCCGGCCAGCGGGCGAGGGAGTGCAGGCCCAGCCGCAGCAGCGGCTCCTCGCGGTAGCCGGCCTCGGTGACCGGCGCGAGCATCCCGGCCGCCGCGGCGGAGGCGCCGCTGCCCGGGGCGTCGTCGACGACGGTCACCGACAGCCCGCGGCGGGCGGCCCGCCAGGCCACCGCGAGCCCGACCAGGCCGCCTCCCGCGACGGCGACGTCGGTCACCGCCGGCGGCCGGCCAGCACGAGCGGCACGGTGAGCACGACGGCCACGGCCAGCCCCACCAGCGACGCCGACCAGCCGTTGGCCGGGTCGATGCCGAGGCCGGCCTGCCGCGCGCCCCACCACGCCGTCCAGCCCGCCCCCGGGCCGGGGAAGTACGTGGGCAGGGTCAGCTGGTAGGCGACGAACCCGGCGGCCCACGGCAGCAGGTACAGCGGCCGGGCGGGCGCGGCGTCGGAGGTGTCCCAGCGCCCGCGCGGGGTCAGCCAGTAGGCCACGATCAGCACCCCGGCCAGCGGCACGAACACCGCGCCGATGAGGAAGAGGAACGGCTCGTAGGCGGCGACGTCGAAGGTCAGCGCGAGCAGCGTCGCGACCGCACCCACGACGACGGCGAGCACCCGCCGGTCCAGCCGCGCGACGACGTTCTGCGCCGACACCGCCGTCGAGTAGAGGTTGGCGAACGCCTCGTCGAGCTCGACGGCGACCAGCACCAGCACGGCGACGGCGCCCAGCGGGACGGCCAGCAGCGCGCCGATGACGTCGATGCCCGCGCTGCCGTAGGCGGCCAGCGCCAGCACGCCGAGGGTGAACATCACGACGGTGGCGGCGCCGTAGCCCACCGCCGACCCGACGCCGGCGGCGCGGGCGCTGCGGGCGTGGCGGGTGTAGTCGGCGGCCAGCGGCAGCCAGGACACCGGCAGTGCGATGACGATGTCGGCGGCGGTCCAGAACGACGTCGCCCCGCCGCCCTCCAGCGGCGGCAGCGGCTCGGCCAGGACCTGCACGAACAGGTAGGCGACCGCGGCCAGCGCGGCCCAGACGGCGTACCGGGCGAGCACCCGCACGACGCCGAGGGGCCGCAGCGCCATCGCGGTGGCCAGCACCCCGGCGGCGACGACGAACGGCCAGCGCGGCGCGTCCAGCACCCGGGCGGCGGCCTCGGCGATGACCACGATCTCGAACGTCGCCCAGCCGACGCACTGCACGAGGTTGAACGCCGTGGGCAGCCAGGAGGTGCGCCGGCCGAGCAGCCCGCGCAGCAGCACCATCCCGGGCACGGCCTCCCGCGCGCCGGCGGCGGCGACCAGCCCGAGCAGCGCCGACCCGAGCACGGCGCCGACGACGACCGCGGTGAGCGTGACCGCCAGCGACCGCCCCGGCAGGACGACGAACACCGCCGCCACCGGCAGCAGCAGGCTGACGCCGAGGTTGGCCCACAGGCCGAGGTTGGCGGCCAGGCCCAGCGTGCGCGGGGGCGCCTGGTCGAGGGTGAGGGGTGCGTCAGCCGTACGGACGGCGTCGGTACGGACAGGGTCCGCCGTGCTCATGGTCGCTCCCTACGCCGGCATTACCCGGTCAGGTTCCAGCGGTCGGCGGCGCGCTCAGCCGCCCTCTCAGCCCGGTTGCCCCGAGCTCCCGCACATGGCGGCGCCACCATAGCCACCCCGTAGGGTCGGGCGCCGTGCCGGTCGCCGACCTGCTCGCCCGCCACGCCGACGCCTGGGGCCGAGCCACCCGCCACCCGTTCCTCGACGCCGTCCGCGACGGCACGCTGCCGCCGGCCGCCTTCGACACCTGGCTGGTGCAGGACGCGTACTTCGTCGCCGACCTGCTGCGCTTCCAGGCGCGGCTGCTGGCCCGGGCCCCCCGCGCGGCGCAGGGGGTGCTCGCCGCGGGGTGCGTGGCGCTGGTCGCGGAGCTGGACTGGTTCGCGGAGCAGGCCGCCGCCCGCGGGCTGGACCTCGACGCCCCGCAGCTGCCGGCCACCATCGCCTACGGGGACCTGCTGTACCGGCTCGACGCCGCCGACCTGCCCACCGCGCTGACCGCGCTGTGGACGATCGAGCGGACCTACCTGGACGCGTGGTCGGCCGCCCGGCCGGGCGCGGAGCCGTACCGGGAGTTCGTCGAGCACTGGACGGCGCCGGGCTTCGCCGGGTACGTGGCCGGGCTGGAGGCGGTGGCCGGCGGGGCGCCCGACTCCGTCTTCCTCGAGGTGGTCGCCGCGGAGACCGCGTTCTGGCAGATGGCGCTGGACGCGTGACCCTCGCGGCGGACCTCTGGGCGGGCAGCGCCGACCTCGCCGCCGCCGCGCGGGAGCACCCGTTCGTCACCGGGATCGCCGACGGCACGCTGCCGCGCGAGCGGTTCGCCGGGTACGTCGCCCAGGACGCGTTCTTCCTTGAGGCCTTCGCCCGCGCCTACGCGCTCGGGGTGGCGCACAGCCGCGACCGGGCGACGCTGGAGTCCTTCGCCGACCTGCTGGCCGGCGTCCGGGAGGAGCTGCGACTGCACGACGGCTACGCCGCCCGCTGGGGCATCGACCTGGCCGCCGTCACCCCCGCCCCGGCGACGCTCGCCTACACCGAGTTCCTGCTGGCCACGGCCGCGCTCGGCGACGTCGGCGAGGTGGCTGCCGCGATGACGCCGTGCATGCGGCTCTACGCGCACCTGGGCCGGGCGCTGGTTCCACGTGCAACAGGGCCCTACCGGGAGTGGGTCGACACCTACGCCGACCCGGGCTTCGAGGAGCTCGCCGCCACGCTCGAGGCGCTGCTGGACCGGCTGGCCGCCGACACCCCGGCCGTGCGCCGGGCCTACCGGCGGGCGATGGAGCTCGAGCTGGCCTTCTTCGACAGCGCCTGGCGAACCGGGGGTAGCGTCGGCGGGCAGTGACTCGGGGTGTCCGCCGTCCGGCGGGCTGAGAACACACCCGTCGAACCTGTCCAGGTCATGCTGGCGAAGGGATGTCACGGCGTGGATGCCGCTGCTCTGACCGCTGCCCGTCAGGCGCTGACGGGCGCCGCACCGCTGGTGCACTGCCTGACCAACACCGTCGTGCAGACGCTGACGGCGAACGCGCTGCTCGCCGTCGGCGCCGCCCCGGCGATGGTCGACGAGCCGCTGGAGGCCGAGGGGTTCGCGGCCGTGGCCTCCGCGGTGCTGGTGAACGTCGGCACCGTCAACCAGCGCACCGCCGAGGCGATGCGGCTGGCCGCCCGCTCGGCCGCGGCCGCCGGCACGCCGTGGGTGCTCGACCCGGTCGCCGTCGGCGCGCTGCCCTACCGCACCGGGCTCGCCGCCGAGCTGCTGGAGTCGCGCCCGGCCGTCGTCCGCGGCAACGCCTCCGAGGTCATGGCGCTGGCCGGCGCCGGGACCGGCGGCCGCGGCGTCGACTCGACGAACAAGGCCGACGAGGCGCTCGACGCCGCCGTCGCGCTGGCCGGGCGCACCGGGGGAGTGGTCGCCGTCAGCGGCGAGGTCGACGTCGTCACCGACGGCACCCGCACCGTCCGGGTGGGCGGCGGCTCGGTCCTGCTCACCCGCACCACCGGCGCCGGCTGCGCCCTGGGCGCCCTGGTCGCGGCCTACGTCGCCGTCACCGACGACCCGCTGACCGGCGCCGTCGCCGCGCACGCCCACGTCGCGCTGGCCGCCGAGGCCGCGGCCGCCGCCGCTGCCGGGCCGGGCACCTTCGCCCCGCTGTGGCTCGACGCGCTCGACGCGGTTCCCGACCTGTCGGCCGCGGAGGTGACCCGGTGAGGCCGGCCCTCGACCCGACGCTCTACCTGGTCACCGACACCGCGCTGGCCGGGCCCCGCGGCGTGCCCGACGTCGTCCGGGCCGCGGTGGCCGGCGGGGTGACCGCGGTGCAGGTCCGGGACAAGACGGCGTCGTGCCGGCAGCTGTACGCGCTGACGCTGGCGGTCAAGGAGGTCCTGGCCGGCACGGGCGTGGCGCTGTTCGTCAACGACGACGTCGAGGTCGCCCTGATGGCCGGCGCCGACGGCGTGCACGTCGGCCAGGACGACACCCCGGCCGCGGAGGTCCGCGCGCGGATCGGCCCCGACCGGCTGCTGGGCCTGTCGGCCGGGTCCGACGACGAGCTGGCCGTCGCGCTGGCGCTGCCGCCGGGCACCGTGGACGTCGTCGGCATCGGGCCGGTCTGGACCACCCCCACCAAGCCCGACGCCGGCACCGGCCTCGGGCCCGAGGGGGTGGCCGCGCTGGCGGCGAAGGCGGCGGCCGGCGGGCTGCGGTCGGTGGCGATCGGCGGCATCGACGTCGAGCGGGCGCCGCTGGTCGCCGGCGTGGACGGGATCTGCGTGGTCTCGGCGGTGTGCGCCGCGCCCGACCCGGCCGCCGCGGCCCGGGCCCTGCGGGCGGCCCGGTGACCGGCCGGGCGGGGGTGCCCGTGGCGCTGACCGTCGCCGGCAGCGACCCCAGCGGCGGCGCCGGCATCCAGGCCGACCTCAAGACGTTCAGCGCGCTCGGCGTCTACGGCACCGCCGTGCTCACCGCGCTGACCGCGCAGAACACCCGCGGCGTCACCGGCGTGCACCCCGTGCCCGGGGCGTTCGTGGGCGAGCAGGTCCGCACCCTGCTCGACGACGTGACCGTGCACGCGGCCAAGACCGGCATGCTCGGCACCGCCGACGTCGTCCGCGAGGTCGCCGCCGCGCTGGCCGGCCGCGCCGCCGGGCCGCTCGTCGTCGACCCGGTCATGGTCGCCACCAGCGGCGACCGGCTGGTCGACGACGACGCGGTCGCCGCGGTCCGCAGCGAGCTGCTGCCGGTGGCCGAGCTGGTCACCCCGAACGTGCCCGAGGCCGCCGCGCTGCTGGACACCGCGCCCGCGACGTCGGTCGACGAGCTCGCCGCGCAGGCGGAGGCGCTGCTGGAGCTCGGGCCCGGCGCGGTGCTGGCCAAGGGCGGGCACCTCGGCGGGGCGGAGAGCGTCGACGTCCTGGCCACCGCTGACGGCGTCGTCGTCACCCGGCGGCCGCGGGTCGACACCACCGCGACGCACGGCACCGGCTGCACGCTGTCCTCGGCGATCGCGGCGCTGGTGGCCCGCGGCGTCGGCGGGCCGGGGCGGTGGGAGCCGGTGGTCGAGCAGGCCCGCGACCACCTCCAGCGGATGCTGGAGGCGGGGGAGTCGCTGGGCATCGGCTCCGGCCACGGCCCGGTGCACCACTTCGCCGGCACCTGGCCCGCCTGAGCCCCGCCGTCCGCCGGAATCCCGTTGCGACGGGGGGTACGACGGACGGGTGGAGATCGTGCGGACCGGCCCGGACGACGCCCGGTTCGCCGCCTGGTGCGCGGTGTGGGCGGCGGCCGAGCGCGCCGACCGTCCCGGCGAGGCCCCGCGCCCGGCGAGCGACCACGTCGCGCTGGCGCGGCGGCTGACCACCCCGGGCGGCGCGATGTCGGGCACCCACCGGGCCGCGCTCGCCGACGGGGCCGTCGTCGGCGCCCTGCGTCTGCTGCTGCCGGTGCGCGACAACACCTCGGTGGCGCACGTCGACGTCGCCGTGCACCCCGCCGCCCGCCGGCGCGGCGTCGGTACCGCGCTGCTGGCGGAGGGGACACGCCTGGCCGCGGCGGCCGGGCGCTCGTCGCTGGTGGCCGAGGTCGACGAGCCCGGGCCGGGCACGGCCGGCCGCGCCTTCGCGCGGGCGCACGGGTGGGCCTGCGGTCTGCAGGAGACCCGCCGGGACCTGCTGCTGCCCGTGGACGAGGACCGGCTGGTGGCCCTGGAGGCCGAGGCGGCCGCCGCGAGCGCGGGCTACGAGGTGCGCACCTGGCGGGACCGGACGCCGGACGAGCTGCTCGAGGACCGGGCGCTGCTCAGCCGCCGGATGTCGACGGACGCGCCGAGCGGGGACGTGCCGGTCGGCGAGGAGGAGTGGGACGCCGCCCGGGTCCGCGAGCAGGAGACCGTCGTCCTGGACCGCGGCCGCAGCGTCCTGTCGGCCGGTGCGCTGCGGAACGGCCGGCTGGTCGCCTTCACCGACCTGCACGTCCCCCTCGCGCAGCCGGAGCGGGCCCACCAGGGCGGCACGCTCGTGCTGCGCGAGCACCGCGGGCACCGCCTCGGCGCCCGCATCAAGGTCGCGGTCCTGCGCGAGCTCGCCGCGACGCTGCCGCAGGTGCGGCGGATCAGCACGTACAACTCCGACACCAACCGCCCGAT
Source organism: Geodermatophilus sp. SYSU D00879 (assembly GCF_054050375.1). NCBI lineage: Bacteria > Bacillati > Actinomycetota > Actinomycetes > Geodermatophilales > Geodermatophilaceae > Geodermatophilus > Geodermatophilus sp. SYSU D00879. The sequence goes on along the minus strand of NZ_JBJGZF010000012.1, from coordinate 7,371 downwards.
GGTCGCGGTCAACGAGGCGCTCGGCTTCCGGCCCGCGGGCGGGCTGTCCACCTGGTCGACCCGCCTGCCCGCTTGACGCGGCCGCGGCGGTGCCGGGACCGTGCCACATGGCGACCGACCGCCCCCACCCCGTCTTCAGCCGGTTCTACGAGCGGATGAGCCGGCGGATCGAGGACGCCGGCATGGCCGACCTCCGCCGCGAGCTGCTCCGCGGGCTGTCCGGCGTGGTGGTCGAGGTCGGCTGCGGCAACGGGCTGAACTTCCGCCACTACCCGCCGGCGGTCACCCGCGTCGTCGCGGTCGAGCCCGAGCCGCGGCTGCGGGCCGCGGCCGAGCGGGAGGCGGAGACGGCCGACGTCCCCGTCGAGGTGCACGCCGGCACGGCCGACGCGTTGCCGCTGCCCGACGGCGCCGCCGACGTCGGCGTGCTGTGCCTGGTCCTGTGCAGCATCCGGGAGCGGGCGCAGGCGCTGGGCGAGCTGCGCCGGGTGCTGGGTCCCGGCGGGGAGCTGCGGTTCCTCGAGCACACCGTCGCGGAGGACCGCCGGCTGCGGCGGGTGCAGCGCCTGGTCGACGCCACCGTGTGGCCGCTGCTCGCCGCGGGCTGCCACACCGCCACCGACCAGGTCGCCGACATCGAGCGGGCGGGCTTCACCGTGCGGCGGGTGCGGCGCTTCGACTTCCCGCCGACGGCCGTCCGCCTCCCCCCGAGCCCGCACGTGCTGGGGACGGCGCTCGCCTGATCAGTCCCCGGCGCGGGCCGAACAGCCGGTCCAGCCGGCAGCCGACGACGGTCAGCGCGTCCTCGACGTCGCGCTGCTGCCCGAGCACGCAGGGAGCCGCCTCGTCGTCCACGCCGGGATGGGCCACGAGCTGCCCCGTGCCCTGTGGCCGGCGATCGCCGACGACGTCCGGGCCACCGCCGACCTCGCCGCCGCCCGTCGCGCGGAACGGGGAGCCGCTGGTTGACTCGGGGGATGGTCGCGCCCATCCCCGAGCCGGACCCGCTCCTCGACCCGACCGAGCCCGTCCCCGACGACCCGGGCGAGCTGCTCCCCGACGCGCCGGAACCCCTGCCGCCGGCGCCGGTCGAGCCGACGCCGGACGACCCCGGCGGGGACCCCGGCGGCGTCCCCGAACCCGCCTGAGGGGCGCGGCCGGTCAGAGGACCAGACCCACCAGCAGGTGGGCGTTGAGGCCGATGATCAGCAGCGCGACCACCGAGCCCGCCACCGTGGTCACCCGCCGGTTCACCCAGCCGCCCATGAGGTCGCGGCGGCTGGTCAGCCACAGCAGCGGCACCAGCGCGAACGGGATGCCGAAGCTGAGCACGACCTGCGACCAGACCAGCGCCGTCGTCGGGTCGCCGCCGAGGACGAGCACCGCGAGCGCCGGGGCCAGGGTGACCAGCCGGCGGACCAGCACCGGGACGTGCCGCTTGAGGAACCCGGCCATCACGACCTGGCCGGCGTGCGTGCCCACCGAGGAGGAGGCGAACCCGCTGGCCAGCAACGCGACGGCGAAGGCCAGTGCCGCGCCGGTGCCGAGCTGGTCGCCGAGGCCCGCGTGCACGCTCTCCAGCGACGCGATGCCGTCGTCGGCGGTGAACAGCTGCGCGGCGATGACCAGCATGGCCGCGTTGACCAGCCCGGCCAGCCCCATCGCGACCAGGACGTCGATCCGCTGGGCCCGCAGCAGCCGGCGCCGTCCCTGCTCGGTCCGCCCGGCGGTGACGACGTCGCCGTAGCGGCCCGGGGTCAGCGCGGAGTGCACGTAGATGACGTGCGGCATGACCGTGGCGCCGAGGATGCCCGCGGCCAGCACGAGGCTCTCCGGGCCGTCGAAGGAGGGCACCATGCCGCCGGCCAGCCCGCCGACGTCGACCCCCGACCCGACCAGCGTGTAGCCGAAGCCCAGCCCGATCACCAGCAGCAACCCGGTGATGACCCGCTCGAACGGCCGGTGCCCCCGCGACTGGGCGCCGAGCAGGACGAAGGCGACGACGGCGGTGATGACCCCGCCGATCGGCAGCGGCACCCCGAACAGCAGGTTCAGCGCCACCGCGCCGCCGACGATCTCGGCCAGGTCGGTGGCGATGGCGACCGCCTCGGCCTGCAGCCACAGCCCCCAGGTGACCGGGCGGGGCAGCCGCTCGCGGCAGTTGGTGGCGAGGTCGCGGCCGGTGGCCAGGCCCAGCTTGGCGGTGAGGCTCTGGATGAGCATCGCCATGAGGTTGGCCGCGACGATCACCCACAGCAGCGTGTAGCCGAACGAGGCGCCGCCGGAGAAGTTGGTGGCGAAGTTGCCGGGGTCGACGTAGGCCACGGCGGCGACGAAGGCCGGGCCGAGCAGCGGCCAGACCCGCCGGCGCCCGGTGGCGGCCGGCGGGGGCGTCTTGGGGGTGCCGACGAGCGTCGTCGGCAGGACGGCGGCCTCGGTCTTCGACAGGTACACGGGGGCCTCGCAGGGGACGGGACGGGGTTCCTGCCCCCCGCACTGCCCACCCGGGGTGTCACGGTGGGGCCAGGACGTGGCCCTCACGGGCCGAGGTGAGGCTGTCCTGGGTCACCCGGCGGTGAGCCGCCGCGCGCGCTCCACGAGGGCATCGATCCGGCGGGCGTGCGCCCCGCGCCAGTAGACGCGGCCGCAGCGCGGGCAGCGGGAGAACTCGGTCGCGGTGCGCCGGGTGCCCGGCTCCAGCTCGCCGGCCACCTCGGCGGCGTCGACGGCGACCGGCACGCCGTTGCAGGCCGGGCAGCGGGTGAGCGGCGCCAGCGGCGGGCGGAAGCGGTCGAGGACGTCGGCGAGCTGCTCGTCCGGCGACGTGCCGCGCACCCACGCGCCCGCGGGCAGCGCGCGGCGCATGAGCAGCGCGCGGTCCTGGGTGAGCAGCACCCGGTCCTCGGCGACGGCGGCCGCGACCAGCTCGGCGTCGTCGGCGTCCGGGGCGCGGGCCTCCGGCGACCACGCGGCGTCCAGGCCCAGCAGCCGCATCCGCCGGGCCAGGGCGCCCAGCCCGACGTCGAGCAGGAAGCCGCCGGGCGGCAGCGGCTGCGGCCGCGGCGCGGGGCGCACGACGACGGTCGCGCCGGGGGGCGGCCGGGCGTCCCGGGGCAGGGGGACGCCGTCGACCAGCAGCTCGCCCACCTCGGTCAGCGGGACGCCGGCGGCCTGCACCAGGTGGGCCGCGGTCGCGTCCGGGTCGGCGGCGAGCACCCGCCGGCCCGACGCCCGGTCCCGCGCCGGCAGGAGCGGGCGCAGGGCGTCGTCGACCGCGACCGTGATCGTCGGGCCACTCACTCGATGACGACCCGCAGGCTCTTCATCGTCGGGTCGGCCGCGTCCGGCACGAGCATCCCGGCCTCGACCCCGCTGGTCAGGTAGTCCAGCGCCTCCTGGCTGACCCGCTCGCCCGGCGCGAGCACCGGCACGCCCGGCGGGTAGGGGCTGACCAGCTCGGCGACGACGCGGCCGGCCGCCTCCGCGATCGGCACCTGCTCGACGCGGCCGAAGAAGGCGTCCCGCGGGGTCATCGCGTTCTCCAGCTCCAGGGCGCGCGGCTCGGGCAGCTCCACCCGGGGCGGTCGCTCCGTGGAGCCCGCGCCGTCGACCAGCGCGCGCAGCGCCTCGACCAGCGTCCGCTCGGTCGCGTCGTCGTCGGCGTGGGTGAGGCGGGCGCTGATCCGGCAGGCGTCGGCGGAGCCGACGTCGACGTGCCGCTCGGTGCGCAGCCAGTCGCCGGCCTGGTAGCCGGTGATCCCCAGCTCCCGGACGTCGATCGTGAGCACCAGCGGGTCGAGGTCGAAGGCCATCCCGGGGCCGACCACCTCGCGGCCCGTCAAGCGCACCCCGGGCAGCTCCCGGATCCGCTCGGCGACCCGGCCGGCCCGCTCGATCGCCGCGCCCAGCAGCTCGCGGCCGTGCTCGACCATCTGCCGCCGCCAGCCGTCGAGGGTCAGGTAGACCAGCGCCGAGGAGCTCGTCGTCCCGAGCAGGTCCTCGCGCTGCTCGAGCACGTCCGGGTCCACCCGGTCGCCGCGGAGGTGGAAGACCGAGGACTGCTCGACCGCCCCGCCCATCTTGTGCACGCTGGTGACGACGACGTCGGCGCCGGCGTCCATGCCCCAGGCCGGCAGGTCGGGGTGGAAGGGCAGGTGGGCGCCCCAGGCCTCGTCCACGATGAGCGGCAGGTCCCGCTCGTGCAGCACCTCGGCGACGCCGGCGATGTCGGCGCAGGTGCCCCAGTCGGTCGGGGTGATGAGCAGCATGCCCTCGGCCTCGGGGTGGGCGTCGAGCGCGCGCCGGACGTCCTCGGGCTCCGGCGGGTGGGCCAGCTGCCGCTCGGCGTCGAAGTGCGGGTGCACCCAGACCGGCCGGATGCCGCTGATGATCAGCCCCGCGATCACCGACTTGTGCGCGTTGCGGCTGACCAGCATGGTCTCGCCCGGCCCGGCCACGGAGATCATCGCGCTCTTGACCGACAGCGAGCTGCCGCAGGTGGAGAAGAACGCCCGGTCGGCGTCGACGGCGTCGGCCATGAGGTCCTCGGCCTGGGTGACCACGCCCTGCGACTCGCGCCGGTCGTCGAGCCCGTTGAGCGACAGGACGTCGCTGCGGAAGACGTCGGCGCCGACGACCTCCAGCACCCGCGGGTCCACCCCGCGGCCCTGCTTGTGCCCGGGCGGGCCGTAGACGACGTCGCCGCGGCGGCGGAACTCCTCCAGGGCCTCGAGGACGGGGGCGCGTGAGTGGTCCATGGCGGGCCCACTACCCCGTCGTCCCGGCGTGCAACTGCTTGAACGTTCATCGATCCCGGGCGACACTGGGTGTGCACTTCCGCGGAAGTGCACACGTGCTCCCGGAACAGGAGGCCGCGATGCCGGTCCAGCGCCTCAACCACGCCGTCCTCTACGTCCACGACGTCGAGCGCAGCACCGCCTTCTACCGCGACGTGCTGGGCTTCCGGGTGAAGGCGGAGATCCCCGGCCGGGCGGTGTTCCTGCAGGCCGAGGGGTCGACCAACGACCACGACCTCGGCCTGTTCGCCGCCGGCGCCGGCGCCGGGCCGTCGCGGGCCGGCCGCGCGACCGTCGGGCTCTACCACCTCGCCTGGGAGGTGGACACCCTCGCCGAGCTGGCCCGGGTCCGCGACGCGCTGGCCGCCGCCGGGGCGCTGGTCGGTGCCTCCGACCACGCCACCACCAAGGCCCTCTACGCCCAGGACCCCGACGGTCTGGAGTTCGAGGTCTCCTGGCTGCTCCCGGCCGACCGGATCACCGACGACGTCCGCGCGCAGGCCATGACGATCCGCCCACTGGACCTCGACGCCGAGATCGCCCACCACGGCGGCGACACCCGCGGCGGGATCGGGGTCTCCAGCCCGGTCTGAGGAGAGGGGTCGGCCCCCGCCGGATCGGGCATGACCGAGGGCGACCGCAGCCGCGACCGACCCCGGGAGTCCCCGTGACCCTGCCCACCGACCGCCCCCTCGCCCTCGTCACCGGAGCCTCCAGCGGCATCGGCCTGGAGCTGGCCAAGCAGTTCGCCGAGAACGGCTTCGACCTGGTGATCGCGGCAGAGGACGACGAGCTGGACGCCGCCGCCGAGACGCTGCGGGGCCTGGGCGCGCACGTCTCGCCGGTCCGCGCCGACCTCTCGGAGTACGCCGGCTGCGAGCTGCTGGTGGCGGCCGTCCGCGGCTCCGGGCGCCCGCTGGCCGCCGCCGCGCTGAACGCCGGCGTCGGCGTCGGCGGGGCGTTCACCGACACCGACCTGGCGCGCGAGCTGGAGATCGTCGCGCTCAACTGCGGCTCGACCGTGCACGTCGGCAAGGCGGTCGCGCAGGACATGGCCGCCCGCGGCGAGGGCCGGATCCTCATCACCTCCTCGGTGGCCTCGCAGGCGCCCCAGCCGTTCCAGGCCGTCTACGGCGCGAGCAAGGCGTTCACCCAGCACCTGGCGCTGTCGCTGCGCGAGGAGCTGTCCGACCGCGGGGTCAGCGTGACCGCCCTGCTGCCCGGGCCCACCGACACCGAGTTCTTCGACCGTGGCGACCTCACCGACACCCGGCTGGGCGCCACCGACGCCAAGGACGACCCGGCGCAGGTCGCCCGGCAGGGCTTCGAGGGCCTGATGAAGGGCGAGGCGTCGGTGTTCGCCGGGTCGCTGGCCAGCAAGGCGATGGGCCGGCTGTCGGCGATCACGCCGGGCAACGTGGCGGCCAAGCTCAACCGGAAGATGGCCGAGCCGGGCTCCGGGGAGAACTGAGCCCTCCGGCACGATCGGGGGCGTGACCGACGTCGTCCCCGCCCCCGTCGAGGTGCCCGCCGGCCCGCTGCGCCTGCGCCCGTGGCGGGCCGGCGACGCCGGGGCCGTCCACGCCGCCCTCACCGACCCGGCCACGACCGTGTGGAGCAACCCGGGCCGGGTGGCCACGCTGGAGGACGCGCGGATCTGGGTGGCCCGCCGCGCCGACTGGAGCAGCGGGCGGATCGCCGCCTGGGCCGTCGTCGACGCCGCCGGCGGCGAGCTGCTCGGCTCGGTGAACCTGCACTCCATCGACCTGGACCAGGGCGACGCCGAGATCGGCTACTGGACGGTGCCCGCCGCGCGCGGCCGCGGGGTGGCGCCGCGCGCCGTCGACGCCGCCCTGCGCTGGGGCTTCGCCGCGCTGCCGGTCGACCGGGTCGAGCTGGTGCACGCCGTGGAGAACCCGGCGTCGGGCCGGGTGGCGGAGAAGGCCGGCTTCACCTTCGAGGGCCGGCTGCGCCGCTCGTTCCGCTACGGCGACGGCGTCAAGCACGACGAGCTGCTGTGGGCCCGCCTGGCCGGCGACGACGTCCCCGACCTCAGCACCCGCAGCTGACCGGCGCGGTCAGCGGGTCGACGTCCGGGCGGGTGAGGCCGTCCGCGGTCGCCACCGGCAGCCCCTCCCGCGCCCAGTACTCGAAGCCGCCGATCATCTCCCGCACCCGGAAGCCGAGCAGCGCCAGCGCCAGCGCCGCGCGGGTGGCCCCGTTGCAGCCCGGGCCCCAGCAGTAGGTCACCACCGGGACGGACCGGTCCAGCTCGGCCTCCGCGCGCGCCGCGACCTCCCGGCCGGGCAGGTGCACCGCGCCGGGCACGTGCCCCTGGTCCCACGCCTCCCGGCTGCGGCTGTCGAGCAGCACGAAGCCCGGCTCGCCGGACTCCAGCGCGGCGTGCACGTCGGACACGTCGGTCTCCACGGCCAGCCGGCGGGCGAAGTGGGCGGCGGCCTCGGCGGGGGCGGTGCTCCAGTCCATGCCGGGGATCTTGGGGCGCGGTCCCCACCCCGACGAGGCCCCCGCCTGCCACGGAGCGTCGGTTTCCCGCCTTCCGCGCGCGGAAGGC